>JAOTUR010000074.1 GCA_029863805.1 Candidatus Krumholzibacteriia bacterium
CGGCGTTGCGTTATCGACACTTTTCGTGAGTGCGAGATCCACGGTATCGAGCGGGGCGAAAGCGACCCAATGGTAGGTCTCCCCGGGCCAATTGACGTCGCGGTCGCTGCCGATCTGGAACCCGTTCGGCAGAAAGGCCTGGATACTGTTGGCTCGAAGGGTACCCGTCCGGTAGCGGAAGGACTGATCACTCAAAAGGGAATCGGTTCGAAAAACTGCGTTCGTTGTGTTTCCCCCCCCACCAATGGAGACGAATTTCGGTTGGAAACCGGGGCCGGTAATGTTCACACCGGCGTTACCATCTCCCGCATACGTGCCGACGGCCATTTGTCCCGCCATACTTTTCCATGCGGCGTAGTGATACGTGGAGCCGGGATCGTTGACCGACAGGTGCGTTCCCACAAGGAAACCGGTCGGGACGAAGTCCACGATGGCTCCGGATATCGTGGTCCCCCAGAAATCGTCCGACGCGTCGAAGGGCTGGTCCCTGAAACGCTCTGTCGGTGTTTCCGGTACCTCCCCCATGACGATGACGTAGTCCGGCTGAAACGACACCGTGATTGTCGTGTCGACACCGCTGCCAGTGTAGGTACCGACCTCCATTGTACCGGCACCGGTCATGAATGCGGTCCAGTAATAGCGCGTCCCCGCTCGGTTCACATCATTGTCGGACCCGACGGTGAATCCATCGGCATCGAGGGACGTAATTCTCCCACTCACCAGTCCCGAGAAGTAAGTAATCCGTATGGCCGCGTCTGCGGGCATCGTGGAGGTGCGGACGACGGTGGCCAGTTGGCCATCCCCTTTGATCATCACGTAGTCCGGCGAGAATCCCACATTGGTGATGGAGAGACTTCCTGAACCGCCTCCTACATACGTCCCCGTGGCCATGCGGAAGGTCGCCGCGGCCGGTGACACGGAAGCCCCCAGCATACCGGCGAGGAGAAAAACGAGAAAGGCCGACCGGACGACTATTGACAACCTATCGAATCGAGTGTGGTGTCCCATATATCCAACAAAGTAGGGTATGTCTACAGTGCTCAGGAACGTGCACACGGAGCCAAGCCATTTGGCACCTCCGGCCCGGAATTCACCAAAGGCGAGCTGAACCGAAGTTTAGTAGAGGGTGTCTATGTGCCTGTAACGACAGCAGCCGCAAGTTTCGTCGGCAAACCCTGACTATGCAGAGAGTCAGATGAGCACGCGGCGTGCCAACTGGAGTCGTGTGGCGTAGTGCCCGTCGGAAATGCAGTTTAGGCTGCTGTCGGGCATTCGAGCGCCCAATCTGCGACAGCGCGGCTAGGATGAAAGGTCTGCCCGTCGGGCGTTGCATCTATCTCGTAGACGGCGGAGATGTTGGGGTGGTCGACCGCCGAGGCTGCGTTGGCTTCGCTCGTAAAACGATCCCTGGCCGCATCGCTTGTATTGAGGTGAGCCGCGAGAACTTTGATGGCGACCAAACGATCGAGGCGGGTGTCCTGCGCCTTGTAGACAACACGGGTTTAACTTCGGGTGCATCTCACACTGGATCCATCTCCATCATATCTCCAAGACCGGGGAGGACTCCAGGGGACTGTAGGGGACTCCAGGGGAAAAGAAACGGCACGGTAACCTAAAAGTTTTCACGCAGTAAAAACCGAAGTCGTTCGCCATCATCGGGTTAGGGTTCGCAGGTAACAAGGGTTCGATTCCCGCCGCCTCCACCAACCTCGCTCTTCACACTTCGCTTCTGGCATCAGGCCATGCTATGCTGCTATTTAGGGTAAGTGGGAACGTGTCTTCTTGCCTGACACAACCACAATACAAAAGAGGATTCCGTGACCCGCAATCGGACAATTCCAGTCGTCACAGTCGCGGCGCTCGCCGCGGTCTTCTCGTCTGCCCTCGGTTCCTGGGATCCGAACGGTACGCCGATCTGTACGGAATCGGGCGCGCAGTACGAAACGGTGATAACGACGGACGGCGCCGGCGGCGCGATCCTGGCCTGGACGGACGCACGCGGGTCGAACGGGGACATCTACGCGCAACGCATCGACGGCTGGGGCAATCCGCAGTGGACGCCGGGCGGCGCGTGGGTGGGCGGCACGTCGTACAGCGAATATCAGCCGATCATCGTTTCGGACGGCGCGGGCGGGGCCATCATCGTCTGGCTGAGCCACGGAACGCGCGCGCAGCGCGTCGACCCGGACGGGAACCTCCTGTGGGATTCGACGGGCGTCGTCGTCGACACGGTCACCTCACTCTCCGCAAGCGTCGTCGCTTCAAGCGACGCCGCACTGCAGGTGGCGTACGAGTTTCGTGCCGTGACCGATGGTGCCGGCGGTGCGATCATCTTTTATGAACGCTACTTCACGGGTGAATGGTGGGCGCAGCGGCTCGATGGTTCGGGCAACCTACTGTGGCCGGGCGGCACTCCGGTTCGTACGCTCGGATCGGCGGCGTTCAATCCGGCGATCGCGGCCGACGGGGCGGGCGGCGCGATCATGGCGTGGGAGGACGCGCGCATCGATATTCAGTCCGACATCTTTGCCCAGCGCGTCGATGCAGCGGGCACGCCCCTGTGGACGCCGAACGGCGTCGCCGTGGCGACCGCGGCCAACTACCAGGAGAACGTCGTTCTGACCTCCGACGGCGCGGGCGGGGCGATCCTCTCGTGGCGCGACCTGCGCGTCAACAGCCAGACGTATGCCCAGCGCATCGACGCGTCGGGAACACCGGTGTGGACGACCAACGGCGAACTTATCATGGACGGCCCCGGTGGGGGGGCGGGTGGAATCGTTGCCGACGGCGTGGGCGGAGCCGTTATCGTGTGCAACCGCTATTATCCAGAGGCGAATCTATTCGCGCAGCGGGTGAACACCGACGGCGATACGCTGTGGTCGGGGGCAGCGCCCATATGTGTCGCTACCGGCGGTCAGTTCGCCCCGGCCGCCGTGCCGGACGGCGAGGGAGGACTGTTCATCGCGTGGGAAGACTGGCGCACGGGTGGCCGCGACATCTTCGCGCAGCGCATGGACACCACGGGCGCGGTATGGTGGAATCCCGACGGCGAAAGCGTGTGCACGGCCATCGGCTGGCAGCTCACGCCCGCGATGGTGTCGATCGGCGGCGGCAAAGTCATCCTCGCCTGGGACGACCGGCGCACGGGCAGCGACACGAGCAACTACGACGTGTATGCCCAGCGTATGACCGGCATCGTGACCGGGGTCACCGGTCGTCCGCCGCGCTCATCGGCGCTGGCTATTCTCCCAAATACGCCCAACCCCTTCAACAGCGCGACAGATCTCGTCGTGAATCTCCCCGCCGCGTCTTCCGTCCACGTCGAAATCTACGACGTACTCGGCCGTCGCGTACGCGTACTGAAGCACGCCGCGACGAGCGCCGGACTTCAGCACATCGCCTTCGACGGCCGCGATGCAGCGCGCAAACCTTTGGCTAGCGGCGTCTACTTCTATCGCGTGATCGCCGCCGGATCCGTGGCGACGAGCAAGATGATCGTTCAGCGATAGCCCGGGCCTCCTCACGCATCTCCCGGGACGAGTGGTGGCACGTTGAACGACGAGGTACTCGACTTCGCGGTATTCGAAGTCGACTTGATCATGGTGGGCCGCTTCACGGAGGTAGATGGTACTCCCGGCCAGGTGGCGGTCTTCGATGGTCAGGTGGTTGTGGAGGGCTATGGCGGAGCGGGATTGTGGATTTCGTCCGGACAAGGATCAGCGTGGCAGATACTGCGTGGCGGCCTGGGCAACGTCACCCCGAAGCTGCAACCATTCGACGACAAACTCTACGTCGGTGGATACCTCAGCATCGTCGGTGATCAAACCGGGCAGACCGGCGTTGAAGTAAACCGTCCCGTACTGGACGATCACCGGACTGCGGTGCCCCTTCTCCAAAATATCTCCAAGACTGGGGAGGACTCCAGGGGACTGGAGGGGGCTCTAGGGGAATCGAAACGGCGCGGTAGCTCGAACGCTTTCATGTTGTAGAAACCGAAGTCGTTCGCCATCATCGGGTTAGGGTTTGAGTGCAACAAGGGTTCGATTCCCGCCGCCTCCACCAACACGAGCGTTTCCACGCCAAGGGACCGCCTCCACCGCCAATCTGAGTTTTTGACCGTCGTCCTCGAACTTGTACGACGCGCATCACGGGTTCAAATCCCGTTGGGGACGCCATTTTATTTGCGCACGCGTAACCCAAACGACTCATTCCACTTATCGATTCAGAGCGAGCGCCGACGATTATGGAATATTGGATTCATCAGCGGCAACTCGTTGCGGTAGCATCCGAAACGAGTTCGAATCCCGTTGAGGCCGATCGTGATCGGCGAATGCGGCAGTTGCAGTATGAGTGGTTATCTAGCACACTCCCACGATAGAAGTGCAGCATAAGAAGAGTTAGGTAGACGTGGAGTAAGCAATGCGTATTGCGTGTGGTTACTGTTTGCTGTTGTTCCTTGCCGTGAGCTGTTCGCATAGGCACTACCTGGATCCGGCTGACGGGAGTGCGCTGCTGACCGTAAACGAACGCGCCTCCCAAGAGGCTTGTGCCGTGCGAACGCTGGATGGGAAGTTAGTCAAGGTGAAGGATCTGACGCTCGGTGCAGACACGACATGCTGGCACGCGAGAGACACGGGTGAAGCCGTGAAGGTTCCGACCCATGAGGTTGAGTACATATCTTTCGCTGATCGTAGAGCAGGTCTTGTGGAAGGTGCTGGAGTCGGGTTCGCCACAGGCGTATTCCTTGGCGGGTTTCTGGGTTACATTACCGGCAGTGAAGAAGACGCGAGCACCGGAGGTGACTTGCGTTCCGAGAGTGCCTTCATAGGGGCGATCATATTTGGTGTTCCGATGGCGGTGGTCGGCGCGATTATTGGAGGGGCCGGTGGAAGCCGCGATTTCTACTGTCCGGTCCCGAGTGATTCACTGAGCGAGTCAACGGGCACGCTACCTAACACGCCGCTGCAGCCGACGGGCCCCCGGCCCCGCGAAGAGCCGGACCCAGACCAGGCCCGCGGCTGAGCGCCGGGGCGTTAGGCCGACTGGGTTGTGGTTGTTGATTGGCTCCGTTTAACTTCTTGCGCACTCGATTTAGGTGAGGTGGTCATGCGAAATCCATTTGCCCCCGGCGTCGGCGGAGTCCTCAGCGCAGATATTGCGGTGCCGGAGCATGAGCGGGAACTCAGCTTCTACTCACAGATCCTAACCACTGGGAGCGCCCCGCTGTGGCGTGACGATCTGACGAACAATCGCGGCACACCGGTCATCGGCTTGGGGGCACGCTCCCCTGAATACGAGGCCCTCCCCTTGCAATGGATGCCGCACTTCCAGGTTCTCGACGTCGCTGCCAGCGCGGCGCGCGCCCTCGAACTTGGTGGCAGCGAACTCATGCACGGCAAGAGCGAGGACGGTCAGAGTCAATGGGCCGTTCTCGTAGATCCTATGGGCGCTGCATTCGGCTTAATCCCCGTCGTTGGCGACGAATTCGAGGCTGCAGACCAGCCCGAGAGTGTTGGTCGTATTTCCTGGCTGACGCTTGTGGTTTCGGACGTCTCGTCGGCGTGCGAGTTCTACGAACAGGTCGTCGGATGGTCGACAGCGTCTGCCGACGTCGACGGCGGATTCGAAATGCGGCGACCCGACGGTGTGTCTGCGGCGGCAATCTGCCATGCGGGCGGTGATAACGAGGGAATCCCACCCGTCTGGATACTTAGTCTGCCTGTCGATGACTTCGAGGAGAGTCTTCGACTCGTTCGCGAGGGCGGCGGTGAGATCATAAAGGGATCGACCGACGCCGGACACGCCGTCATTCGAGACCCGGTCGGTGTTTGCATTGCGTTGCAGGCCAAGAAGTGATGCGCAGCGGCCTAACTAGCGCATGCTTCTGACGGAGCGGCTTGTCACGGCCGCTGCTGTCGCGCCGGCCTCGCCAGCACCGGATGGTTTGGATTAGGGGCCCTTCTGTGAGCGATTGACCGAAAATTGTGGTTATGCTGCAAGGAGAGCATCGGCGAACTCACGAGCGGTTCGATTAACGTGTATTTGGGGACGCCATGTCTTTATAACCTATTTTTATATAATGCGAAACACGGTCAGGTCGATGCAAATATATGGCGGTGGCCGGACGCCCTCTTCCGGGAACACCTGGCGGGGATCGTGGACGTAGGCCGCCTCTTTTGACGATCAATCTTTACTTGGATGGTTTCCTGGATCGAGAAGAAGTTTCGAGTCGGAGGCTAAGTGTATTCTCAGGGTTTGTTATCGTGTTCACGGTTATGGCAACATTTCCCTTTTTGTGCCCTTTTTCGACATACCTGTGAGCCTCGGCAATCTGTTCCAACGGATAGCATCTATCTATAACCGCTCTTATCTTTCCCGCCTCAACAAGCTCTCTCAGGAAAGTCAAATCTTCAATTCTTTTTGCTATCCCAAATACTACTTTCTTGCGACCTACAATTGAAGTCCATAATGCTTCAAGAAGTGGCCAATCAACGGTAAGATAGAGTCCTTTTTGCTTCAACGAACTTTTACACCGTGAAAACGAAGTCTTCATTACCGTGTCGAAAATGATATCGTAAGTTTGGCCGCCCTTGGTAAAATCCTCTTTGGTGTAATCAACTACTTTATCGGCTCCAAGAGAGTTTACCATTTCTATATTCGTAGTGCTGCACACGCCGGTAACTTCTGCACCAAAGTACTTGGCAAGCTGTACTGCAAATGTACCCACACTTCCAGAAGCGCCAAAGATAAGAACTTTCTGTCCGCTCTGGATATTTCCTTTTCTAAGCAAAACCAATGCAGTCAGCCCACCAATCGGAACAGCGGCGGCTTCTTCATACGTCATATTGACCGGTTTAATTGCCACCTCGTTTTCAGCCAGACAGATGTACTCGGCATTGGCACCACCAAAACTAGTATCCCAGATAATACCGTAAACCTGGTCGCCTTCCTTGAATCGTGTTACGTCTTTGCCTGCGGTTTCAATTTCCCCGGCCAGCTCATTCCCTGGTATTGTTTTTCTTGGTCTTGTGAGACCGTACATTATTCGCCCGGGGAGCCAGAACCAAGCAGCGTATGTGGAACTTCGGATTCTCACGTCCCCTGATGTTACCGTGGTTGCGTGTATTCTTATCAGTACTTCATTGTCCTTCGGGGTAGGTGTTTCTACCTCTCTGAGCTGAAGAACCTCCGGTGGCCCGTATTTTGTGCATACCATTGCTTTCATATACATTCCTCTAAGGTCACTTTGATTCGGCTATTTTCAATATTGTACACTACAATTTGTCTTATAAGCTCGCAATACGTAACGCCACCACAAGACGCTCAAGCTGTTGTATCACTTCCACTTCGTACTCTGTTAGGCGAAGCAACCGAGTTGTCACTTTGTCCAGTTGGGGACGCCAAATTGACCGGAAATCATGACTATGCGGCCACTAGTTAGGCGGTCACCTTCTAAGAGCGGCCAGATTCTGGCGAGAATGATCCAAAGGAACTTGTCTCGGTTTCTTAGGCGCGGTCTTTTTTATATTTCGTTGTGAAACATTCAGTTGATAGCGTAGCGCGAGGTTTTCTGGAGCTTACGCACGATGCCACCTCAACGCGGACAAATGCGATCTATGATATAGTAGAGAAAGCATGAGTGCAAATATGACAAAGCGGACGGAACGAATAGAAGACACAGCACCGTAATCTACACCCTCTCAGGAGGACTCGCCATGTCAAATCTCTACTCACAAACCAGTCTCGGCCCTCTGACACTACAAAACCATCTGGTCATGGGCCCGATGACGCGCAGCCGCGCAGCCGGCAATATTCCCAACGAGCTTATGATGGAGTACTACGCGCAACGCGGCTCGGCGGGACTGATTATTACAGAGGGTACGTCGCCCTCACCGAATGGGTTGGGTTACCCGCGCATACCGGGAATATTCTCCCCGCCCCAGGTCGAAGGCTGGAAACGTATTACCGACGCAGTGCACGCCAAGGGCGCGAAGATGTTCGTCCAGCTCATGCATTGTGGACGGATTGCTCATCCACTGAACCTGCCCGCGGGGACTCGTGTGCTGGCGCCTTCGGCCGTAATGGCCGCGGGCGAGATGTTTACAGACGATGAGGGCTTGAAGCCTCATCCGGTGCCGCAGGCGATGACCGGGGAGGACATTACCGCCACGATCGCGGAGTATGCTCAGGCCGCCGGGAATGCCGTGACAGCGGGGTTTGACGGCATCGAGTTGCACAGCGCCAACGGCTATCTGCTGGAACAGTTCATCCGCCCGAATACGAATCAGCGTACTGATGGATATGGTGGTCCGATCGAGAACCGCGCACGTTTCGTGCTGGAAGTGGTTGAGGCGGTGATTGGTGCGATTGGCAAGGACAAGGTGGGCATCCGGCTTTCGCCATTCGGAGTGTTCAACGACATGCCGTCGTACGACGCGATGGAGACAGATTATGCCTACCTGGCGCAACAACTCGACGCCAGCGGGCTGGTGTATATCCACCTGGTGGATCACTCGTCAATGGGAGCGCCGTCGGTGCCCGATGCCATAAAGGAAATATTCCGCACGGTATTCAGGCGTACGTTGATTCTCTCCGGCGGTTACGATGCCAAACGCGCTGAAAGCGATCTGGCCACTGGCAAATGTGATCTAATCGCCGTGGGGCGGCCGTTTCTTGCTAATCCCGACCTGGTGGATCGATGGAAAACCGGCGCGGCTGTGAACGAGCCGGATATGGATACGTTCTACACGCCGGGACCGAAGGGCTATACCGACTACCCGGCGTTGAAGAAATAGGGCCCGACAATGAGAGCAGCCAAATAAACAAAATGGAAGACCAAAGCGCTGCCCACAAATCGGGTCTTCATGAATTGAATGAGGACCTGTCGGTGGCGTGGTCCGACCGGTCCCTTTATTTTAGAGCGTTTTTCGTTTCCCCGTCCAACCCGGGAACCAAACTTCTAAATCTCGGGTGAGTGCCGCTACGAATGCCTCAGCTGTTCGATAAATGTCGCATCCGGGGAGCCATTCTATAACCGATTTACCGGAAATCGCGATTATGTTGCCATGAGTGTGTCGGCGAACTCCCGGGCGGTTCGATTAACGTGTATTTGGGGACGCCACTTTATAACCAGTGGTTACTAAATAAGTTACAGACCCACCTTAGAGGGGGCTGTCTGCTGCCGTTTGAGGGGCACTCCCGCGCCGTTCACGGACGAGTAGACAGATCTTGCCACGATCCCTAGAATCAACCTTCGTATCGGGCCCGGACATCCATACTACAGAACACAGGGGAACCATTACCCGTGATTGGCAAGACCATTCAGCACTACAAGATCCTACGCGAGTTGGGACAAGGTGGTATGGGCACCGTCTACGAGGCGAAAGACGTGCGCCTTGGAAGGCTTGTGGCGGTGAAAGTTCTGTTGCGGACTGCCGTTCAGGATCGCACGAGTGTCGAGCGGTTCACGCGTGAAGCGCAGATGGCATCCGCTCTCAATCACCCAAGCATTGTCACCATCCACGATATCGTCGAAACCGACAAGCAGAGCTGCATCGTCATG
Source organism: Candidatus Krumholzibacteriia bacterium (assembly GCA_029863805.1). Classification (GTDB taxonomy): domain Bacteria; phylum Krumholzibacteriota; class Krumholzibacteriia; order WVZY01; family WVZY01; genus JAOTUR01. The sequence continues at coordinate 9,563 of JAOTUR010000074.1, forward strand.
GAGCTCATCAAAGGGCGGACCCTTCGGAGGTGGATGGCAGATGAACGACCTCTAGAGGAGTCGATCGGCGTAGTCCTCCAGGTCGCAGGGGCCCTATCGGTTGCTCACGGCGCCGGCATTGTCCATCGGGACCTTAAACCCGAGAACATAATGGTCCGCGAGGACGGTTATGCGAAGATCCTCGACTTCGGATTGGCAAAGCTTACCAGCCATACCAAGCTGACCCGGGAGGGGATGACGGTTGGTACAGTGGCGTACATGTCTCCGGAACAGGCACGCGGAGACAACGTCGACCACCATGCGGACGTGTGGGCGTTGGGCGTGATTCTCTACGAACTGCTCGCGGGGCGATCGCCGTTCAAGTCGGACCACGAGCAGGCGGTTCTATACAACATTCTCAATACGGATCCCAAGCCCGTGGCTGCCGGCAACCCGAACGTACCGTCGTCATTGGAATCGTTGGTCATGAAGATGTTGGAAAAAGACGCGGGCTTGAGACCGACCGCGGAGGAGGTCGTGGGTGCGCTTTCAAGAACCGAAGCTGCACCCGTTGTCACCGGCGAAGGCTCGGCGTGGGCCGAGGTGGAGCCGACCATGGTGGGAAGGACGGACCAGGAAGCTCGGATGGGCAGTGTGTTTGAGGCCGTGGCACAGGGGCACGCGCGGCTCCTGTGCGTCACCGGTGAGCCGGGCATAGGGAAGTCCACGCTGACGCAAGATTTTCTCGGACGTCTTCGCATCGAAGGAGAACCGTGCCTAATTGCACGCGGGCGTTGTTCCGAACGGCTGGCGGGAACGGATGCCTATCTTCCTCTGTTGGAAGTGCTCGAGAGCCTGTTGCGGAGTAGTAACGGGGACCGAGTTGCGGAAACCATGAAACAGCTTGCGCCCACTTGGTATTTTCGAATCGTTCCTCTAAGCGCTGATGACTCATCTGACTCCCGGTGGCGAGATGACGCGCGGGCCGCATCCCAGGAAAGGATGAAACGCGAGCTGTTCACTTTTATCCAAGAGCTCTCTCGCCGCTCTCCAATCATTCTCTTCTTCGACGACGTTCATTGGGCGGATGCATCCACCGTCGATCTTTTTGCGTATATGGGTGCGCGCGGAGACGGTCTGCGTCTCCTTACTATCGCGACGTATCGTCCTTCGGAACTCTTCCTAAACGACCACCCTTTCGTTGGGGTGAAGCGTGAACTGCAGGCTCGGGGCGTCTGTGAGGAAATCGCCTTGGGCTTCCTCGACAGGGAAGACATTTCGAGCTACCTGGATCTCGAATTCCCCGATCACGCATTCCCGGACAAACTTGTCGACTTTGTCCATGCCCGGACGGACGGCAGTCCTCTGTTCATGGTCAATGTGATCCGGTATCTTCAGGACGCCGGCGCGCTAATTGACCGCAACGGCTGGCGGCTGGTAACGCCCCTGTCTGAGATCGAGAAGGAAGTACCCGGATCGATCCGCAGCATGATCGAACGGAAAATCGATCGGCTTGACGAGGCGGATCGACGCCTACTAATTGCGGCCAGCGTTCAAGGCTTGGAGTTTCACGCGGCCGTAGTTGCGGAGGCGATGGAGGCGGACGAGGCCGAGATTGAGGAGAGTCTGGAGAGACTCGACCAAGTACACACCTTCGTGCGCCGAGTTGGTGAAGAGGAGATGCCGGATGGAAGTCTCACCCTCCGATACCGGTTCGTCCACGCGTTATATCAAAATGCACTCTATGATACGCTGACTCCGACAAGACGCGCAAAATTGAGCAGGGCCGTGGCGAACGCTCTTGTGCAAGGTCACGGCGAAAACATCTCGGCGGTTGCCGGCGAACTCGGCTTGCTGTTCGAGGTCGCGCGAGAGTTCGCACGTGCATCCGACAGCTTCCTTCATGCGGCGCAGAAAGCGATTCACGTCTATGCCAACCAGGAGGCCGTCGAGCTCTGTCGGAGGTCCATCGAGAATGCGAAGAAACTCAAGGGCAACGACAAGGACACGCGAGTGGTGGCCGCGGCACTGGAGCTGGCGCATCTTCATATGACGCTCTCCGGATTCGATGACGCTATTGAGAGTTTCGAAATGGCCGAGCGTGCAGCCGAAGCTGCGGGCATGAACGAGGAACGCATACGGGCGATCTGTGGAAGAGGCATGTGTTGTTACAACACTAGAAGGATCGACGAGTTGCGGTCGGACGGTGAGCGCGCGATGGAGCTAGCGCGATCCATCAACTCGGATGTTGGCGTGGCATCCGCCGAGCTGGTCTTCGCTTCCCAACACCTCTGCCTCGGAGAGCTCCACGCGGCAGAACCGCTGTTCGATCGTGCCGTCCCGGTGCTCCTGAAAGCGGGATTGGAGATGCAAGCGCTCGAAGGGGTTATCCTGAGCGGTGCGGTGCACGTTTGGCGGCAGGAATACGACGACGCCAATCGGATCTTGAGATTCGCGAAGGACAAGGCCCGCGAGGTGGGATCAGGTTTCGCCATCGTGGGTGCGCACTTCTTCCACAGCATCGCGCAGGGAAACCAGGGGCAGCTCGGCGAAGCGATGGAATCCCTCGCCGAGGGGCGGCGATTGGCGGAGCTGAACCATGAGAAGTACTGGCTGCCAAGATTGCCCAATACGGTGGCATGGCTGCACCGAGAGCTCGGAGATCCGGAGAAATCTCACCTCCTGAACCTGGAGAACGTGGAGCTGGCCCGGGAGTTCGGCATGCCCGAAGCACGGGCGAACGCTCATGTGAACCTCGCCATCGACTGCATGGACCTTGGAGAACCGGCGCGGGCCCACGAAAACCTCCAGAAGGCCGAGTCGATCTTTGACGAGGACATCTGGTATCGCTGGCGGTATAGCATTCGCTTGAAGGCGGCATTGGCCCGGTACTGGATCCTCAAGGGTGATCTTGGTGCCGCTCGTGGATATGCCGAAGCCAGCGAAAAAGCGGCACGAGCCCATGGTGATCGGAAGTACCGCGCGTGGGCTCAGAAAACTCTCGGAGAGATCGCTCTTATGCTAGATGACGTGGATACGGCCGGCACGTGTCTCGACAATGCCATTGGTATTTTGGCAAACAATCCCTGCCCCACGATCGAATGGAGGATCTTGACCTCGCGGGCAGAACTGGCCGCGCAGCTTGGTGATGCAGCCACAGCGGACGAGTTCCGCGGGCGTGCCCGGGCAACCATCCAGAGCCTTGCGGACTCGGTTACGGACGACGCTCTCAAGACCCGTTTCCTGAAATCCCCAGTTGTCAGGCGGGTCTAAGCCCGCTCTTATGCTGCAAGAAGAGCCTCAGCAAACTCCTGAGAGGTTCGATTAACGTGTATTTGGGGACGCCATTTTTTCATGCCCCTGTAAGCTTCCAGACCGACTCGACTTACGGGTCAAGAGTGATTATCGGGAGGACCGCACCGTTTCACTCGCCACGGGCAACTCGTTGGGATAGCATTAAGAATGAGTTCAAAACCCGTCCGGGGCGTCTTCTGTTTTTGGCAAACATCGTTGCGATAGATGCAAGTCGGCTGAAACAACAAGGAGGAATACAATGGCTACAAGGAACTATTTTGCTTGCATCATGGTGACATTTTTGGGAATCGGACTTTTATGCACCGCTTTCGGCAAAAACGCTTTTGCACATTGTGACACGCTTGATGGTCCAGTAGTCCAAACGGCAAGGATAGCACTTGAAAAGGGTGATGTAACACCACTGCTTAAATGGGTGCAGGCCGATGATGAAAAGCAGATTCGAGATGCTTTTCAAAAGACTCTTGCAGTTCGGGCCAAGGGTGTCGAGGCCAAAGAACTAGCTGATATGTATTTTTTCGAAACGCTGGTGCGTATTCATCGGGCTGGTGAAGGGGCGCCCTACACTGGTTTGAAACCAGGTGAAGCTGTAGACCCTGCTGTTGCTCAGGCCGACAAAGCGTTGGAAAGTGGATCGGTGGATAAGCTGGTCGATGTTTTGACGAACGCCATGGCCAATGGTATTCGTGAACGTTTTCAGCAGGCTCTCGGCACACAAAAGCATGCCGATGAATCCGTGGCGGCCGGGCGTGAATTTGTCGAAACCTATGTCATTTTCACACATTACGTGGAAGGCTTGCACGCAATTGTCAAAGGAAGGGCCCGCCATGGTGAGGGGGCGACAGAAGGTCATGGTGGACACAACCAATAAATAATCAGCTAAAAAGTTCGTGCCGT
>JAOTUR010000362.1 GCA_029863805.1 Candidatus Krumholzibacteriia bacterium
TCATCGATACGCACATCGATGTTCCTTACCGTCTTCGCAAGAAAGAGGTAGACATCTCACGACGCACCGAGTCGGGAGACTTTGACTACGTTCGCGCCCGCGATGGTGGTCTTGATGCCGCGTTTATGTCCATTTTTACCCCCGCCGAGTACGAGGGTCAGGGCAGATCGAAAGAGCTGGCGGATAGCCTGATCGACATGGTGGAAGGTTTCGCAGTCAGGTGGCCGGACAGGTTCGGCGTCGCGACGTCCGCTGCGGAGGTGATCGAGCTCAAAAGTCTGGGAAGATTCGCTCTGCTACTGGGCATGGAGAACGGGTCGCCCATCGAGGGCGATTTGGCCAACCTTCGGTATTTTCATGGTCGGGGCGTGCGGTATATCACGTTGGCGCATGCAAAAGACAACCACCTTTGCGATTCATCCTACGATGACAGCGAGACCTGGGGAGGTTTGAGTTCGTTTGGCAGACGGGTTGTCAGGGAGATGAACAATCTGGGCATCATGATCGATGTCTCGCATGTCTCGGACGAGACTTTTTATCAGGTTATGCGACTATCCGAGGCCCCGGTGATCGCCTCGCATTCGTCTTGCCGACAATTCACGCCCGGGTGGCAGAGAAACATGAGCGATGACATGATCAAGCTGCTCGCCAAGAACGGCGGTGTCATCCACATCAACTTTGGCTCGGTCTTTATAAGCGACGAGTGCCGGCGCAGGTTCTACGCCGGCAAGGATAAGGCCGATGAGTTCGCCAGGGAGAACGGTCTGGATGCAAAGGATAAAGCGGTGAAGGAATTTCGCGACCATTACTTCAAAGAGTATCCGGTCGGATTTGCCGATGTTACGGAGGTAGCCGATCACATCGATCACGTCGTCGGACTGGTCGGCGTGGAACACGTGGGGTTTGGCTCCGACTTCGATGGGGTGGGAGACTCACTGCCCACCGGGCTAAAGGATGTTTCGTATTACCCCAGCCTTGTCAAAGAACTGTTGGTGAGAGGTTACAGCGATAGCGACCTAGAGAAGATTTGCTCGGGCAATTTGCTCAGAGTGTGGCGCGAGGTCGAGCGCATCGCCGGCGAGATGAACTCCACGAAACGTGATTAGCGGTTGACATTTTGCTCCGGCCTCGATTAAATAGTGGGCCCCACGAGGGGGGGACTTCATAATCCGGCGCCAGGGATTTCACTCCTGCGGTTGAGACATCCAAAGTACAATCAGGCTGGCAAAGGTGCGAGGCATCGACGCTTCTCGGTGTTCATCGTGTGCTTCCCAGGTGCTAATCGACGGGACGGGGAAACATGAAGCCGCTGGGGTCGCAGATCATCGCAGAGTTTGTCAATTGCTCACGGGACATCCTGGATGACCAGCAGGCGCTCGAGGCGATTCTTCACAGAGCCATCCAAGAAAGCGGCCTTACTCTAATCAGTACCAGTGGTCACAAATTCGACCCCGTCGGCGTCACTGTGGTGGCCGTCATCGGTGAGTCACACGTAGTGATTCACACCTACCCCGAGGCGCGGCATGCCTCGATCGACATTTTCACCTGTTCGAACGGGTCGCACGCCAAGAATAACCTGGTTAGGTTTCTGGAAAAAGAATTGAAGCCATCCACGATCCGCCTCATCGATGTGAACCGCGGCAATCCCCTCGAAATCAACGAAAAAGACTGGATCACTTCGTTTTCATCGAACGGTTACGAGACCCGCTACCACATAAGGCAAACGCTCTACAGCGCAAGATCGAGGTATCAGCAGATCGACATCATAGACAACGAGAATTTTGGGCGAATGCTGTTTCTCGATAGGGATCTGCAAATAGCCGAAAATGATGCACAGCTATACAACGCGAACCTGGTTGCGCCCCTGTTAAGAGAGAATCACCCGCTGGGAAGAGTGGCGATTCTGGGTGGCGGAGATGGAGGGGTTCTGGCCGAGCTTCTCAAGTACGAGCCGGTTTCGGTGGTTTTGGTGGACATCGACGAGGCTGTTATCGAGGCCTCCAAGACCTATTTGAGTTCTGTTTGTGGAGAGGCGTTTGAACAGCCCAACGTCGAGGTGCTGATCGGTGATGCCAACGAGTACCTGGCGGACGCGCGTGGCTTGGATGCGGTGATCTATGATCTCACCATGTATCCCGAGGCGCTAACGTCCGCCGACCGGCACGAGTTTCTCGGCTCGATCTTTTCGGGCATTCGCAGGAGCCTCGGAGCGGGTGGCATGGTAACGATGCAATGCTGCTCTGAATTCGACGCGGAGACCCGTCGCTTACTCAGCGAGATACTTTGCGATAGTTATGTCGATGTGGATTTTATGACCTCTTTTATCCCCGCGTTTTGCGAGAACTGGGTGTTCGCCTCCGCCCGGGTTAAGCACACGGCCCGGACGCGACGGTTTGCCGGATCCATTGAACGAGCGAGAACGCTCCGCTGAAGCAAGAACGAGCCGTAACGCGCGTTCACGGCTCCGTTCAACGTCGGAATACTTTACACTGTCGAGATTGCGCCAAAACTCCCACCCCTCGGGTGTGGAAACCCATTGATATTAAGTGAGTTACCCGTTTTTAGGGGATGGCATATGACTTGCGGGTCCATCGCGTCGGCCGTTAAACGGCGTGAATCGATGGCGGACCATTCTCTGGGGAAGCGAGGTAAGATGAAGCAAGTCATTCATAATACGATTGTTGTGTTGTTGACGCTGGTAGTGGTGGGAACGGCGAATGCCATCCCCCGACTACAGACCTTTATCAACGGATCAAAATACGTTCGGGGCTACGACGGCCGTTTCGACGGCACGTGGATGACCCACAACGCCAGCTTTAGGCTCGATGTCATCGGTGCGTGGCACAGTGGACCGCGCGTCGGATGGCGGCCAAACCACCGTTCAATGGACACGTATTTGGTGATCGGTGTGCCTCAGGGTGAGACCGGCGAGGTTTGGGTCGATGGCACACGGCTCTCGAGCGTGGCCAACGACTTCGACAACGTGCGCCCGGCCGGTTTCGCGGGGCGGCTGGGACGAGTGCAACCATCGGCACACGGCGCCCTGGACCTGCGTTTTTACCATCTCGGCCAGATCGATAACGAGGAGCGCAAAGTCGTCGATTGTGCGCCACTGGGGGC
>JAOTUR010000002.1 GCA_029863805.1 Candidatus Krumholzibacteriia bacterium
GGCGCATCGTTTTCGAGCCGTGAATCTGGGAGTTCTGGTGGGTATTGACACAATCCTTATCGACGCACCGCGCTTGGACTGCCGATTGTTGGATGGCGTGAAATCGCCCGTGCCTGTTGTGCTCGATACGCGCCTACGATTTCCGGATCGATATCCGTGGATAGCGGAGGGCCGAGAGTTTTTGATCGTCACCGGGCCAAATCCCGATCCCGACAAGGTCCGCAAGCTCGAGCAAGCGCGGGGTGAGGTTATACGATGTGAATTGAGTGGGGGTCGCGTGGACATTGCCTGTGCCATGGAGTTGGTTGCCAAGCGGGGTATATCGAGCGTTCTTATCGAGGGAGGAGCAAAAGTTCTAGCGAGCTTCCTGGCGCCAGGTTTGTGGGATGGTCTGCATCTGTTTATGTCCCCTACGCTTTTTGGGCCCGAGGGCGTGAATCTGGTTGGGGAACGGGTGGATGTGGGTGAGTCGTTTCTGGCCAACGTCGGGCAGGTGTCAGGAGACGTCCTTACCAGCTATCTCAACGCAAAGACCCGCGCCACCATGCTGGAGCGGTTACTCTGGGGGTAAGAGAGGCGTGTTTACAGGCATCATACAGCATGTGGGCACGATCGAACGGAAAGGGGAAAGGCGCGAGGGTGTCGAGTTCGCCGTCGTGGCGTCCAACTTCGCAAGGCGGTTGTCTCCCGGTGACAGCGTATCCATAAATGGTGTGTGTCAGACTGTCGAGACCGTGGTTGCCGACACGTTCACTTTTACGGCGGTGGGCGAGACGCTCAAGCGGACGACCTTCGACAGGGTCAGATCGCGAAGCGCGGTCAACCTGGAAGCCGCGGCGACGGTCGAGACAGCGCTAGGGGGACACCTGGTTCAGGGGCATGTTGATGGTGTGGGGATCGTAGAGGCTTTCGAGTGGGTGGGAAAAGACCGGCTGCTCACGATCGGATTGCCGGAGAGTATTTTTGCTTATATGGTGCCAAAGGGCTCGATAGCCGTCGATGGAGTGAGTTTGACCATTGTAGAAGCCACAGTGGAAAACAGAGTGACGATCACGATCATCCCTTTTACCATCGAAAAGACAGTTTTCAAGCACTATCGGGCAGGGACGCGCGTCAATATTGAGGTCGACATCGTTGGAAAGTATGTGAAGGAATATTTGGTGAAGATCATTGGTGACGGCAGTCGACGAGAGGACGAGCTGTCGAGGAAGTCAAAAGAGGTGACGTAATGGACGTCTTTTGCAGCGTTGAACAAGCCATTGACGAGATTCGGCGGGGCAACATAGTCATCGTAGTGGATGATGAAGCCAGAGAAAACGAGGGCGATATGATCCTCGCGGCAGATAAGGTAACGCCGGAAAACATTAACTTTATGACGAAGTACGCGCGAGGGCTGATATGTCTGGCGTTGACGGGTGAAAGACTGGAAGAGCTGGACCTCAAACCCATGGTGTCCAAGAACACGGCAAAGATGGGAACTGCGTTCACAGTATCCATCGACGCCATAAGAGGTACAACGTCCGGTATCAGCGCTTTTGACCGCACCATAACCATACAGTCCGCTCTAAGTCCAGAGGCACAGGCCAACGATTTTGCTCGGCCGGGTCACGTGTTTCCTCTGCGGGCCTATCCCGGCGGAGTTCTGCGGCGAGCGGGACATACCGAGGCCTCGGTAGATCTGTCCATCATGGCTGGCCTCTATCCGGGTGGTGTGCTGTGCGAAATCATGGATGAGGATGGCCATATGGCTCGTTTACCACGTCTGATCTCCGTCGCGGAGAGGCATGGCTTGAAAATTTTGACTATTCAGAATCTCATCGAGCATCGAAGAAAACACGAGAAGCTTGTCGAGCGCCGGTGCGCCACTCTGTTGCCCACTCGCTATGGTGACTTCACGCTACATCTTTATCAGAATCGTCTGGATGGTTCACAGCACGTCGCCCTTGTAAAAGGGGAAGTTCGGCCGGACGAACCGATTCTGGTTCGGGTCCATTCGGAATGCCTCACCGGTGATTTGTTCCGATCCTTGCGCTGTGATTGCGGACCGCAGCTGCACAGGGCGCTGCTGAACATCGCACAGGAAACGGCGGGCGTTCTGCTTTATATGCGGCAGGAGGGCCGCGGAATAGGTCTGGAAAACAAGATTAAGGCTTACGAATTGCAAGATGCGGGCCGCGATACGGTTGAGGCCAACGAGGATCTTGGGTTCCCCGCTGATTTGCGCGACTATGGTATTGGAGCACAGATACTGGTAGACCTAGGTGTTCAAAAAATGCGGTTACTTACCAACAACCCAAAGAAGGTTGTTGGTCTAAAGGCGTACGGAATAGAAATCGTCGAGCGCGTGCCCGTGGAAGTGCCTGCCAACGAGAATAATGTCCGTTATCTGTCTACAAAGCGTGATAAGCTTGGCCACATGCTCGAAGGTCTGTCAGTGGACCTCGAGCGGCTAAACGGTACGGATCGGAAGGAGTAGACGATGCCGAACGTGCACGAGGCCATGATGAAGGCGGCGAAAAAAAAGGTTGCAATCGTCGCTGGCCGATTCAACGATTTTGTCACGGGACGTCTGGTCAGTAGCGCAATCGACTGTGTGGTAAGGCATGGTGGAAACTCTGCCGACGTAGATGTCTACTGGGTGCCCGGGTCGTTTGAGGTGCCTCAGCTGGCGGCGAAGATAGCGATGGACAAAAAATTCGATGGCATAATCTGCGTGGGGGCGATAATAAGAGGTGAAACGAATCACTTTGATAATCTCTGCGTAGCGGTTATATCGTCGATCGCTAAGGTGTCGATGAACTGCTCGATACCTGTAACATATGGCATAGTCACGGCTGACACCGCCGAGCAAGCGATGAACCGTGCCGGAGGCAAGAATGGCAACAAGGGCTGGGACAGCGCGTTGGCTCTAATCGAAATGATGAGCCTGTGGGAGAGCTGACAGCAACGTGGGTAAGCGACGTAAGGCACGGGAAGTTGTTCTGCAGGTTCTCTACGAGGCAGAATTCTCTGATTGCTCATGGGAGGAAATCCTCCAAGAACAAGTTGGCCGCAGGTCGTCCAGCGATGATACTGTACAGCACGCGAGAGCACTGCTGGCAAAGGCATACGAGCATATGTCCGAGCTGGATGAAAAAATTCGTGCCGTGCTCAGCAACTGGGACCTTGAGCGAGTGTCTCTGATCGACAAGAACATAATGAGGTTTGCGCTCGCCGAGATCCTGTTCTTTCCACAAGTACCGTCAAAAGTCATTATCAATGAGGCGATTGAAGTTGCACACAAATATAGCTCCCGCGAGGCTGGGAAGTTTGTCAACGGAATCCTAGATCGCTTCGTGCAGACTTACCGGCAGGATTTAATTTGAGATTCTTAGTTCTTTCGGACATTCACAGCAATCTCGAGGCACTGACCGCCGTTCTCGCCGATGCCGAAGACAAACAGATCGATTCGATTGTTTGTTTGGGCGATTTTGTGGGTTATGGCGCAAACCCAGACGAGTGCGTGCAGACTATTGCCAGTGTGCCCAATGCGACCGCGGTCCTGGGCAATCACGATGCTGCCGTGATCGATAGTGATCAGCGGGAGCTTTTCAACCCCGTCGCCAAAGCGGGTATACTCTACAGCGAGAGCAGGCTCGGCGAGGATAGCAAGGCGTACCTCAGCGGCTTGCCTCTCGTTATTGAATCGCCTCCGAATTTTATCGCCGTCCACTCCTCGCCCTTTCGCCCTGAGGGTTGGGTGTATGTGATTGAACCTTCCGACGCTGCGGATGCCTTCTACAGCATGAGGCAGACACTCGCGTTTATCGGGCATACCCACTTTCCTGTCGTGCATGCCGATAACGGATCGGTGATCCCGTTTCTTCCGGGGGATCGCGTCAAAGTCGATGAAAAACAAAAAATAATGATCAACGTGGGGAGTGTCGGGCAACCGCGTGACGGAGACGCGCGTGCGGCTTATGTTGTCTATGATTCTGGCCAAAAGGCGGCGAGTATATTCCGGGTGCACTACGACATCGATCGCGCTGCCGCCAAGATTATAGAGGCGGGGCTTCCCCCTATGCTAGCGGCCAGACTTCGGCGTGGCTACTAGACCTGCGGCGTGGCTGGATGAAGCGATCTTCAAATAAAACACATTGGGATGACTTCTGGTCGGCGTCACGCGATCTTGGGGATGTCTATGGCACAGACGACCGTATCCTCGAGAATCTGGGTAAATATGTAGATCTTGCCGGGCTCCGTGTCTTGGAAGTCGGTGCAGGAACGGGAAGGGACACCGACAAGATCGCCTCACAGCAGGCGTTTGCCTGCGCGTTGGATTACAGCGAGCAGTCCTTGACGTTGATGAGTGATAATCTCAAGCACTCCGTTTACATCGTTTGCGGTGACGCGTTCAACCTACCTTTTACGGATGAGTCTTTTGACGTCGTTTTTCATCAAGGCCTAATGGAGCATTTTAGGAATCCCGGTGAAATGTTGGACGAGAACGTTCGTGTTTTGAAAAAGGGCGGCCTACTACTGGTCGACGTGCCACAGCGTTACCATTACTACACTCTTTTGAAGCACATTCTAATTCTGTTCGGAAAGTGGTTTGCGGGATGGGAGACCGAGTTCTCCGTATCGCAGCTTCGTCGCCTCATCGAGGAGCGAGGACTGCGGGTAGCGGGAATTTATGGACATAATCCGTCGCCTCCGATATGGTATCGGGGACTTCGCCGGGTGCTTCTCCGGCTGGGCGTGCGTCTTTCGATGTATCCCGTGACTCCCCGAGTCGTGCGAACGGTGCTGCGATCTGCCCGGGGCTTGGTGCCACCACGATTAATTTTGAATACGGCGATGGTAATTGGCTGTGTAGCCAGAAAGAATTAGAGCGGAGGGCTGTTTGGCAAGATTTGTGGCCGTGAACTGGCGCGATCTCAGAAATCCAGAAGCCGGAGGGGCCGAGGTTCACCTTCACGAGATACTGAAACGAATGGCCGCTAGCGGTCATGAAGTGACTTTATTTGCAACGGGTTTCCCAGGAGGTTTGGAAAGAGAAAGCTACGATGGTATAGATGTAATTAGAAAAGGTTCTTGGTACAATGCCAACTACGTCCTGCCGTTACAGGTAAGATCCTTTTGTGCGCGTAACACAGTCGACCTGGTCATCGAGGACATAAACAAGATTCCTTTTTTTCTTCCAGCTCTGACAAAAACCAGGGTGCTCCCAGTTATCCCACACCTTTTTGGTACGACCGTATACCGCGAAACCAACTTTTTGTTAGCCAGTTACGTCTTCCTGTGGGAACGACTCATCCCCTGGGTTTACAGAGGCTGCCGCTTCGCCGTGATAAGCCCCAGTACGAAGAGTGACCTTATCGCAAGGGGGATTCGCGAAGACCGGATAGAAGTCGTCCTGTGCGGGCTCGATCATGCTAAGTATCGGCGTATTGAGGGGCTGGACAGGTATTCTGATCCGACCATCATCCATTTCGGCCGAATCAGAAAATACAAGTCAATTGATTTGGTCGTCAGGGCTTTTGCGCGGATAAAGGCAGAGATGCCAAACGCCCGGTTGCTCGTTGTCGGGGACGGACCGGAGAAACCCCACATCGTCGATTTCGTTGACAAATTGGGCCTTAGCGAATCTGTAAGATTTCTGGGGGTAATAAAGACCGAAGAACTGGTAAGGCTGCTCAATCAGGTCCACGTTTTTCTCAATGCGAGTCCGAAAGAAGGATGGGGGCTAACCGTGGTCGAGGCCAACGCCTGTGGAGTACCGGTGGTCGCGAGCGATCGTCCCGGACTTCGCGATTCGGTTCAGGAGGGCGAAACCGGTTACCTCGTCGAGTATGGTGATGTCGCGGCTTTCGCCGAAAGGTCGCTGTCGTTGATAAGGGACACGCAGAAGTGGCATGATATGAGTGCGGCGGCCACGGCCTGGGCGAAATCACTGACTTGGGACCGCACTGCCAGTGAGATGGAGAAGATCTTTCACGACGAAATGGCAACGTAAGACCATTCAATATGAAGTTGTCGAGTACAGTCGCTAGGCTCTTCCTAAAGGTTGTCGTCAGCACCTCGCTGCTTATTTTTCTTTTTAGCAAGATCTCCGCCGAAAGTCTCCTCGTCCATTTGCACAGCATGAATCGGGCGACGATTGCCGTCGGCATCCTCGTGTTTTTTGCGAGTAATCTCATTGGGTCTTTTCAGTGGCATCTTTTGCTCACTGCGAGTGGGGTGCGCCTTGCCTTTCTACAGTCGTTTCGTTTTTATTTCGTGGGGCTGTTTTTTAATAACTTTCTACCCGCCAATATCGGGGGGGACGTCGTGAAGGTTCACAACGTCACCAGGATTGGTAGTAGTGTTTATCAAGTAATTGCCGTTACGCTGCTCGATCGCCTGTTAGGTATCTTCAGCCTCTGTTTGCTAGCTACCGGTGCTGTTATCGGCGTGATGCGGTTCTCACCCATAGACTTCCTTGGCATTTACTTTATCATTTTTGTTGGATGCATGGCCGCACCCCTCGGTTTTTACTACTGTGAGCCGCTCAGCTGCAGGCTACGGCGTTTGGTCGCATCTATTCGTCCTCTGTCCCTGGACAAGAGAGGATCTTCGATTCTCGATTACATGGGCGAGTTCAAATCCCGGCGATTATTTGTCGCCAGGCTTGTATTGCTGTCAGTCGTAATACAGTTCTTGCGCGTGTTGACTCACGTTTTGGTAGCGCTGGGACTCGGGGTTCACGTCGACCCAGCGGTCTTCGGTCTGTTTTTTGTGTTCGTTCCACTGCTCAGCCTGGCCATGATACCACCGATTACCGTGAACGGCCTGGGCGTACGCGAGGGGCTCGGTATTCTGCTTTTTGCCGGTGCAGGAATCGGTCGAACCGATGCCTTCGCCATCGAGTTTCTGACATATATCGTCTCGGTTCTGGTGAGTCTGCTGGGGGTGATTTTCTTCCTAGCGCGACCCAAGAGCCGGGACAAGGCAAGTTTTGATACCGTACACATTTAGCGGTTGATCGTCTAGGCGAGCTGAGGTAGGTTATAAGCTCGATAATTTGATGTTTTTTTGATGGAACCTTAGAGGCCAAAATCAATAGAATCTAAATAGCCAGAAGACGTATCTATTTATCGAACAAGGGTTAGACTAGATGGCGCGTGGACAGAAGCTCAAGCCCGAGCGCAGCAATGCCACTCGCGGGCAGGACCCGCCGGTGGGGACGATCGGCGTGACGCCGGTGGCGAGACGCTACTTTTGGATCGGTGGCATGATGGTGTTTGTCTTTAGCCTCGGGCTTTACATAAGGACCATGGCCCCGAGCGCTCCATTTTGGGACGCCGGAGAGTTCATCGCCACCGCGTTTACCTTGGGTATTCCCCACTCGCCTGGCACGCCACTCTACGTAGTCGTCGGGCGAGTTTTTACCATGCTGCCGCTTCCCTTCAGCATCGCGGCCAGGGTCAACTTCATGTCGGTTCTTTTTGGCAGCCTGGGCGTGGTCTTTGTCTATGTGCTTGCGGTACGATTTCTCGATTACATGTTGGACAAGAGCGTCACTAGGTCGGACGCGTTCATCAAGGTGGTCGGTGCGGTCGTCGGTGCGTTGTTCATTGCTTTTAGCGAGACGTACTGGACTAACTCGACTGAAGCCGAAGTCTATGCAATGAGCGTGTTCTTTATGGGTTTTGTCACTTGGTTGGGGCTCAAGTGGTCGGATAATCCGACGGGTGAAAAATCGGTTGTTTACATTTATCTGCTTTTCTACCTTCTCGCCCTTAGCGTAGGTCTTCACCTGGGAACCATACTGGCAGCGTCCGGGGTGTTCTTGTTGATCCTCATGACGAAAACAAAGACATTTAGCAATACACAGTTTCTGCTTGCATGCGCAGGAGTCGCCATATTTGTCGGAGACGCTACATTGTACAGGGCAGGAACGGTGACGCTGGTGCTGCTGGCGCTGTTTGTCCTTGCCATAATGTTCTTCTATACCCAATCCAAGTCAAGATTCGCAATCATCTGCAGTGCGTTATTCTTTGTGGGCTTATCGATTCATTTTTATCTGTTGATTCGCTCGGGTCACAACCCGGCTATAGACGAGGCCGATCCCGAGACGTGGCGCGGTCTGTACGCGGTATTACGACGGGAACAGTATCCTCCGCCCAACGTTTTTGCGCGTAAGGCGTCCTTCGCTTTTCAGCTCCAGCACTTCAACGACTACTTCCAAGGTCAGTTCAAGATGGCAACGGCGTATATCGGCAAACTGAACATGGGTTCGGTGATACCGCTGGCGCTGGGTATCTGGGGTATGGTCGATCAGTACGCGAAACATCGAAGAACCTTTGTCGTGCTTTTTGTGACTTGGCTGGTGGTGAGCATGGGCATGATTCTTTATCTGAACTTTTCCGATGCTGAAGTCAGGGAGCGCGACTATTTTTATCTACCGGCTTTTTATTATTTTGCTGTCTTTATCGGCATAGGGGTCGGGAGCTTGCTGGCAGAGATCAGACGTTTCCTGGCTCGAAGGTCCATCAGCGGAATGACCGCGGTCATCGTGCCGGCTGTGGTCTTCATAAGTCTCCCTTTATTCACGATGCGTCATCACTTTCATGAGCGCGACAGGTCCGAGGACTACGTTTGTCGAGAGTACGCCAAGAATATGCTGGTTGGTCTCGGGGATGATGCGATCATCTTCACCAACGGGGACAACGACACCTTCCCGCTTTGGTATATTCAGGAGGTCGAAGGGTACAGAAAAGACGTGCGGGTTGTGAATTTGAGTCTTTTGAATACTCCATGGTATCTCAAGCAGTTGAAAAATAATGAGCCGAAACTGAAAATGGCGTGGACCGATCGCGAAGTAGAGGGACTACGCCCGATCAAGGCAAAAGACGGTTGGATTCTTATCAGGGATCTGGGCGTTCAACATATCCTCAGGCAAAACAGCAACTCCAGGCCGATCTATTTCGCTGTGACAATTCCACCGGACATATATTTGCCTTATCGCGAGTTCATGGAGATGGAGGGCCTCGCGTATCGTATAGTTCCAAAAAAGGGCAGAAACATGGTGAATGTGGCAAAATTAGAGGACAATGTCTGGAATAAATTCAGTTACCAGGGTCTGCTCAACGCAGACTGGACTCGAGATGAATCGGTCCATCAGCCACCGTTTGTGCGCCGTTTGTGTCAAAACTACTCGGCGGCCTTCGCTCAACTGGGCTTCATGAAAGCTCAGGTGGGGAACTATGAGGAAGGGATCAAGAATCTCGAGGTGGCAGAGCGAATCACGCCGGATCTCCCCGCGGTTGTGACCTGGTTGGGTTGGTACTATCTGGAAAGCGGTGACTCGACAAAGTCAGTGGAATATTATAGAAGTCACATCGAAAGAAACCCCAATAATTGTGATTTTCGTTACCGTTTGGCAGGTGTTCAGGAGCGGATACGTGATCTGACAGGCGCCCTTGAGACTCTCGAGGAACTCATCGGATACTGCCCAGATTATCGAGACGCGGTGCTCAGTGCGGTCGCCATCTGCGTCAACTTCAATTTCATCGATCGCGCGCTAAAATACGTCGATGATTGGCTAGTCCGCTATCCCAATGACGCAGCGATGAGACAAACACGCGAAGATTTGGTCAGCCGTCGCGCGCCGACGGGAGACACAACCCGCCAGCGACAGTAACAAAACTGCACTCCCATGCCTCAAAAAGTACTTGTAACAGGCGCGGCAGGATTCATCGGGTCACATCTATGTGAATCGTTGCTGGCGAGAAGTTTCGGTGTGGTCGGCGTTGATTGCTTTACGTCTAACTACGACGTACGGATAAAGAGAGAGCACGTCAGGCATCTGCAAGAGAGTAAAGACTTTTCGCTGGTCGAGGCGTCGCTGAACGACGTCGATTTGGACGGTCTTCTTGCAGACGTAGACTGCATTTTTCATTTGGCCGCCCAGCCGGGGGTCAGGCAAAGTTGGCACGAGCGCTTCGACGATTACGTGGACTGTAATATTCGTGCGACCCACAAGCTGTGCGAGTCTGCAAGAAAACAAGATATCAGGCGTTTTGTGTTTGCGAGTTCAAGCTCGGTATACGGAAACACTGCTCAGCTTCCGATGAGCGAGTTGCATCCCACACACCCGGTATCGCCGTATGGGGTGACCAAACTGTGCAGCGAGGATCTCTGCTTGCTCTTCAGTCGCAATTTTGGTTTGCCGGTTGTGGCACTGAGGTTTTTTACCGTTTTTGGCCCCCGCCAGCGACCCGATATGGCGTTCCACCGATTCATAAAGAGCGCGTTGGAAGGACGATCGATCTCTGTCTTCGGAACGGGCGCTCAGACCAGAGACTTTACGTTTGTAAGCGACGTCGTTGATGCGATCCTGCTTGCAATGGATTACTCGGGCAGCGAAAGTATCTTCAACATCGGTGGTGGTAAACGCATTACGCTGAACTCGGCGCTTGACCTGCTCGCGGAGGTGCTTCCGCACGAGGTCGACGTACGTTATGAGGAACCCGCGATAGGCGATGTCACGCATACATACGCTGATATCGGTCTGGCGCGCAGGGAGCTGGGGTACTCGCCGCAGACAAGCATCGACGAAGGTCTTGCCAGGGAGGTAGAGTGGGTGCAGACTCTTCGCAAACGGCTAAAGAGCTATTATAGGGAGGGGTTCTGATGATTTCAGTGGTTGTGCCTCTCTATAATGAAGAAGAGAGTCTCACCGAGCTTTTTGACCGCTTGGAGTCCGTCATGGCAGAATTGGGGGAGGAGTACGAGTTAATCTTCATTGATGATGGTAGCGTGGACAAGTCGCTGCTCATTCTAAGAGACCTGTACGAAAAATCTTCTCACGTCAAAGTACTGAGTTTACGTCGTAACTACGGAAAGTCAGCTGCGTTGTCGGTCGGATTCAAGGAGGCAAAAGGGGACATCGTGATCACGATCGACGCGGACTTGCAGGATGACCCCGCAGAGTTACCCGTGCTCATAAAGAAGATCGAGGACGGGGCCGATCTTGTGTCAGGATGGAAGCGGGACCGGCAGGATCCTTGGACGAAGCGTGTACCATCGAAGTTCTTCAATTCGGTAACCTCGTTGATGAGTGGTCTCCGATTACACGACTTCAACTGTGGCCTAAAAGCATACAGAGCTGAGGTCGTGAAAAGTATTTCCGTATATGGTGAGTTGCACCGTTTTATACCAGTTCTGGCCGGATGGGAAGGATTCCGGGTTGAGGAAACACAGGTGCGGCACTTCAAGCGAAAGTACGGTCGGAGCAAGTATGGCGGAGAGCGTTTCTTGAATGGTTTCTTCGATTTGGTAACGGTGATGTTCATTACGCGACGAGCTTTGAAACCACTGCATTTTTTTGGTCGTATCGCTTTCGTGCTGTTCGTAGTTGGATTGATTCCTCAGATCATGTTCCTTTTTCAGTATCTCGGTGGCGCCGGTCTCAGGGTAAGACCGATCATGCTGGCTGGGTTTGTGCTGATCATTGTGTCGCTACAGATAGGGTCGATTGGGCTGCTGGCAGAGTTGTTCTCTGCTCGAAGCGGTCAGGAACCCAGTTATACCTTGAAGCAGCATCTGGCGAGGGATTCCCAGCAATCACCTGGTGGAAGTGAGCTGGCGCGATGACGCCAAGGGTCTGTCTCGTCGGGCCTGTGTACCCATTTCGAGGCGGGATCGCGCACTATACCACAGTTTTGGCGCAGGAGTTTGCCAAAGACCACGAAGTGCAGGTCGTAAATTTCAAGAGGTTGTATCCCTCATTACTCTTCCCGGGAAAAACGCAGTTCGATGAGAGCGGTAATCCGTTCACCGTTGAATCGGTGAGACTCATCGATTCAATCAATCCCATCTCCTTCTGGCAGACTGCCAGGGCGATCGCGGCATTCAAGCCCGACGCAGTGTTTTTTCAGTGGTGGCAGCCATTTTTTGCGGTGGCCTATGGCACGACTGTGCTCTTCCTCAAACGCTCGAGCTCGGCGAGGATAGTATTTCTTTGTCATAACGTGCTGCCGCACGAATCTTCACCGGTCGATCGTATCCTCATTAAACTGGGTCTGAGAGGCGTTCGTCATTTCCTCGTGCATTCTGAAGAAGATCGGCGCAACCTGTTGACGTTGAACACGGACGCGGTTGTTTCCCTCCATCCTCTGCCCGTTATGGACGCGTTCAAACAGGGTAGGTACGATAGACAGGCTGCAAAGCGAGAATTGGGATTGTCGGGGCGGATCATTCTTTTCTTTGGTTATATTAGGCGCTATAAGGGATTGGACGTTCTCATCGAAGCGTTTGCTGAGTCCGTGCAGCGGCTGGACTCCACGCTTTTGATAGTGGGAGAGTTCTACGAGTCCAAGCAGGCATACATCGATATGATTCGGAAGCTCGGCATCGAAGCCAAAGTTGTCTTAGTGGATCGTTACGTGCCGAACGAAGATGTCGAGAAATTCTTTGTTGCCAGTGACGTCGTTGTACTGCCGTACCGGTCAGCGACCCAGAGCGCGATTGTCCAGGTGGCCTATAGTTTTGATCGGCCCGTTATCGTGACCTCCGTGGGGGGGCTTCCGGATGTTGTGGAAGACGGTTTGACCGGTTTTGTGGTGCCCCGTGATGATCCACAGAAGCTTTGTGGTGCGATCTGCAAGTTCTTTGATGAGGAGAGAGGAAAGCGAATGGAAGGCGATATCGCCCGTGCGAAGCGGCGCTTCTCCTGGCAGGCGTACAAGGAAACGCTTGTCGGTTTGGGCGGTATGGGATAAGGCATTCGTATTATATGATTTACGGGGACACCCGGTCTGTGATAATATGACCGTAAGGGGCTGATTCATGACGAAAAAGAGAAAAAAGAAAACGGAGAGAGCGGAGAAGAAGACCGCTCCTCGCGGCCCCGCCTTGGTGTCCGCTTCTCCACTCGCCAGCAATCTTCGTCGCAACCAACAAGTCCTCATATCAGTCTTTCTTCTGATCGCGAGCATATGCGTCCTCTACCCTGACCTCGTATTCCAGGACAAAATCCTGGCCGCGGCGGATGCGGAGTCCGCGACGAGTTTGGCCGCGCCGATTCAGAAAGGGATGAGTGAGGGCGAATACCCGCTATGGAATCCACTCCTATTCGCGGGTATGCCAAGTTATGCGAGCTTGTCCTTTAACCCGTACGTGTATCCGGTAAGTCTCTTGACCGGGTTTCTGTCGAATCACCTCAAATTCCCGGCTTATACATGGCTTCTGTTGCATATTTTTATGCTTGGTCTCGGCGTTTGGCTGCTCCTCGTCGAAAGGCGAGTCCATTTTTTGATCGCAGCCGGGGCCGGGATTATAATGATGTGGATGCCGAACCATGTTGCGGTCGGTGTTCACGGACATGGTAGTCAAGCCAGCGCAGTTGGTTTTATACCGTTCGTTTTGTTTTTCTGGGATCGTTTGTGGAGGGGTAAGGGGATCGTCATCAATGCAAGTGTTCTGGTGATTCTGCTCGGGTTTCAGCTTCTAAGGGCTCATATTCAGATCTCGTATTACACGTTTGGTCTCCTGGGCTTGCACCTGGTGTTTTTTGGGTTCCTCAGAATCCGAGACACATTTCGGCGCCAAGCCGATGGAGTTTCACAGTTGATATTCCGATTCTTGTATCGGCCCGGTGGTGCGATCTCTATGCGCCAGGCAGCCATCTTGGATGTTGTCGGCGCGGCAGTCATCCTTGCGGTGGTTGTTTTGGGATCCCTGGGTGTCAGCGCCGTGCTTCTCGCGCCGGTGCACGATTATTCAGGATATTCCATCCGTGGCGCTGCGGGTGGCGGAGGCTTGGACTATGACTATGCAACGATGTGGAGTCTTCATCCTCTTGAGTGCCTGACCTTCGTCATTCCGTTTGCGTTTGGTTTTGGCAAGTTCTTTTACTATGGCTATATGCCATTCACCGACTACCCGAACTACGTTGGGATCGTCGTGGTTGTTTTCGCCGTGATTGGACTCTTTATCGTGCGAAAACGATTTTGCTGGTTTCTTCTCTTTGTAATTGTGTTTTCTACGCTGGTCGCATTCGGTAACCATATGCCGGTGCTTTACAACTTGCTCTTCAAGTTTTTGCCGTACTTTAACAAATTCCGCGTTCCGGTAATGTTCCTTATCGTACAACAGATTGCTTTCGTTCTGCTGTTTGCGATGGGGCTGTCGGCGATTCTAAGCTATGATGCAGTCCGCGGGCGCCGCGCAGCTAAGTGGGCTGTGGGGGCCTCGGCTGCCGTGCTATTGATTGTGCTTTTTACCCATGACTACTGGACTGGTGGTTTTGCGAGCTCGATTGCGGGCCGGATCCGGAACGTTCGTTCGGTACAAGAGCAAGTCGCGGTGGCTAATCTGGCAGGCGATTTGCTCTTCAAAGACCTGTTGAAGTTCTCGGTACTGCTTATTGGGATGTCTGCACTGGCGCTGTTGTTTTTTCGGCGTCATATCAATGCACGAGTGTACGTCATGCTTGTTTTGGTGGCGGCGCTTGTGGATGTGTTTCTCGTTGATCGACACATTCTTCACCCCGAGAGACTTTACCGGGTCCAACAGTTGCAAATTATCCGCGATAGGCCTGATGCGGAGCGTTTTACGCAATCGGACCCCTTGGTGGAGTATTTGCAGAGTCGACCCGGGCGCTATCGCATATTTCCCATGACACATCCTTCGTCGGCGCGCTACGGTGAGTTTGAGTCGAATCGTTATATGAATTTTGGCATTCCATCGATAGGTGGCTACCACCCAGCGAAGCTGGCGATATATGAGCAATTCTTGAACGCTATGGCGGACGCCGTTAAGCGGGGAAACTTACAGATGGTTAATATACTCAACGCACGTTACTTGGTTACGCCCAACCAAATCAAAGAAAGCGCAGCTCTGAAACCGGTTTGGCGCGGGGGCGATTATAAGGGTCAGGAGAAGTTTGTATATGAAAACTTGCAATCGTTGCCCAGAGTGTTCTTCGTCGATCAGTTCGAGGTTCTAACGGACAACACGGCCATTGACAGGATGATAACCGATGAGAGTCTTGATCTCTCACAAACGGTTCTATTGGAGAGTGTGCCCCAGATAGCACCGGTATCTGCCGAAGGAGCGAGCGCCGAGATCACCAAGTACGGGTTCAACGAGATTCACATTGATGCGTCGTTGCCGGCACCGGCGCTGCTGGTTGTGAGCGAAATATACTATCCCCGATGGCGCGTGTGGGTGAACGGCGAACCGGGGGAGATTATCCGGGCAAACCACGTGTTACGTGCCGTGGCACTGGGTGCGGGTGACAACGAACTCGTATTCCGATACGACCGGTCGTTGTTCAAGAAGTCGCTAATCTTGTCTGTTGTTACGTTATCGGCAGCGCTTTTCACTCTGGCTGTCGCCTTGACTGCAAGGCGATGGGGTAAGGCAAAGTGGAAACTCTCATCATAATACCAACATACAACGAGCGAGAGAATATCGATACTCTCATAAACCGGATACTGGATCTTAAGCTTGACCTCGGTGTTCTGGTTGTGGACGATAATTCGCCGGATGGCACGGCAGGTGTCGTCGAGAAATTGGGCAAGGCGCGAGATCAAGTACACTTGCTGAAGCGACCGAGTAAGATGGGTCTTGGCAGCGCCTATATCGCCGGGTTCAAGTGGGCACTCAAGAATAAGGCAGTGCAGTACGTTTTCGAAATGGATGCCGATTTTTCTCACGATCCGAGTGCTTTGCCCGAGTTCCTAAGCGCGATCAAAGACGCAGACCTCGTGCTCGGATCTCGCTATCTCGACGGTATCACAGTGATGAATTGGCCGCTGTCGAGACTGTTTTTGAGCGTCGGCGCCAATATCTATACAAGGGTCATTACGGGAATGCCGCTAAAAGACGCCACCGGTGGATTCAAGTGTTTTCGGCGTGTGGTCCTCGAGAGCTTGCCGTTGGATGACATCAAGAGCGATGGGTACTCGTTCCAGATCGAAGTGAATCATCACGCGTGGAAAAAGAAGTTTAGAATTAAGGAGATACCGATTACCTTCGTCGATCGAACCAGCGGCACCTCAAAAATGTCCCGTCGCATAATTTGGGAAGCGGCATTTCTCGTCTGGAAGCTTCGTTTCGAATCGATTCGAAAGGGTTTTCAGAAAGAATAGTGTTTCCGTGGATATCTCCGTAATCATCGTAAGTTACAACAGTCGCGCCGATCTTGAGCCCTGTCTAGAATCACTCAAGAAGCAGAGTCTCTTTGATCGCACCGAGGTGGTCGTCGTGGACAACGCGAGCACCGACGGAACACCGGAAATGGTCCGCGATCGTTATCCCTGGGTCAATCTTCGTTTGAGCGGTCGAAACGTGGGCTATTCGCGTGGCGTGAATCTCGGTATGCAGGTGGCGCAGGGCAGATATTTTCTGGTTTTAAACCCTGATACCGTCGTCAGAGAGCATTCGATCGAGAAATTGTTTCAGTTCATGGAGCATACGCCGGATGCAGGCGTCGTCGGCCCAAAGCTAATATTCAATGATGGTAACGTCCAATACTCTTGCCGGAGATTCTACAACTGGAAGGTGCTAATACTGCGCAGGACGTTCCTGGGTAGAATATTCAAGAATTCAACAGCTATTTCCGAACATTTGATGCTGGATTACGACCACGAGACGACAACGGCAGTCGACTGGATTATAGGTGCGTGTATGCTGGTTCGGCGCCAGGCGGTTGAGTCGGTCGGTCCCATGGATGAGAGGTTCTTTTTGTACTTTGAGGATGTTGATTGGTGCTACCGGATGAAGCAGAAGGAATGGGGGGTCTATTATTGCCCCGAAGCTGTTGTTGTCCACGGTTACGAAAGGGAGAGTGCACAGTCAGTAATAAATCGGTCGTTTGTCGCACATCTGGCAAGCCTTATTCGCTACTACGAAAAATGGAATTTCGTGTTCTACATGCTTAAGAAGTATCGAGAGGTTGTCAAGATTCTACTTTTTGTCGTGGTCGATATTGTTGCGTTCAACGTCGCGTTTCTGTCCGCATACAATTTGAGGATCTTGCTGGGCGACGTGTTCGTAAAGCCGATTTTTGAAATTGGCGTCTATGAGCGGTTTGTGGTCTTTGAGAACTTGCTATTCATCTTCGTGTATTTCAGCCTGGGTCTCTACAAAATAAGAAGGGAGACGTCCGCCGTTGACGAACTGTTCAGAATCGGAAAGGCGATTGTACTCGCATCGATACTTCTTATGGCGAGCACATATCTGAGCCAGATTCGCACATATTCGCGGGTGGTCGTCATATTTCTGGTCCCTTTTGCGATTTCTTATGACTGGATACTAAGGACCCTGGTACGCCGATTACACAGAGGGCTGATATCACAAAAGATCGATCTCAAGAGGGTTTGTATTGTCGGCCCGATGGATAAGGCGAGGGAGCTTGAAGAGAGGCTGGTTTTGGACACCTCGCTCGGTATTGACGTTGTTGGTGTAGTAGAGACCTCGGAGAATGCTGGAGAGGTCGGGGGTGGCAGTTTGGGAGATCTTTCACGTATAGGTGAGATTATCGATAGGTTTCTCATCCATGAGCTGGTATTCCTGCCTGGCGCGGTGCCCGAGGGCAAGCTTGCCGAGCTAGTGAGGTTGGGGCGTAGGCGGGTTATCGATATCTCGGTGCTGACCGACTATTCGGGACTGGTGGTCCACCAGGCGACGGTGGCCAATCTGGCGGGACGCCCCGTGATCGCCTACCGCAGGGATACCCGTTACGCTCTCGATCGGTTTGCGAAGCGGCTGCTGGACATCGTTCTGGGGACAGGTTTTCTCGTGGCGTCGGTGCCTTTCTCTGTGGTATATTTACTATATTCCTCAATTCGAGGCAGTGCTCCTTACGCGTGGGAGTCACGACTCGGCTTGGGCGGCAAGTCTTTCATGCTTCCGGCGGCAGGTGCGAGGAGTTCGAACGGTCCCTCTGATATTGTCAATCTACCCCTCTTTTGGCTGGTCATAGTCGGCAGGATGAGTATCGTCGGTCCCTATCCGTTTCCGGCGTTGGGGGTCGCTCTGGTCGACCGGGCGGCTAAGTTCCGGTTTGATGTTCGACCCGGTATCACTGGATATTGGAGAGTGGGAGAAGAACAAGAGATTGCTCTCGATGAGCTTCTTGCACAGGACGCCAACTATACTAGAAACTGGTCTTTTGTAGAGGACGTCAAGATCCTAGTGATAACTTTTGGCAACATCCTGATGGGTAAGAAACGCAGCCTTAGACTGAAAGACCCGTCGTAGGGTTAACCGCCAAGACTCCGCATGAGCATTTCAGCCAGTAAGACCGCTAAAACAATCCTGATTCTAGCCGCTCTTCTTTTCTTGTGGGATTTGCCCGCAGGTGCTCAACGCGGTAAGTGGATCAGCCATGTCAACCCAAGCATGATTTCGGAGATCATCCTCAAGGATGAAGAACTGTTCGTTGCCAGCAGCGGTGGGCTGATTATTTTTCAGCCTCGTGACTCGACCTTTGAGCAGTTTACCAATACCATCGGCTTGCCATCAAATCTCCTCACCTGCCTTGCCTTTGACGCGGGCGGCGCGCTCTACGTTGGGACGGATCAGGCCGGTATCGCGCGCCTTGATTTTGTGCCGGGTGGCTTTGCGGTGAATACACTCAGCTCGACCTTTGACGGGCTCGCGGACGACCGGATTACCACACTCACCGCGTGGGGTGATAGCATTGCTTACGGAACCATGCGGGGTGCGGGCCTGATCGTTGAAGGGTTCCCCGGTCCTCGCTTTCTTGTCAAGGACGGTCTTCCCAGCGAGTTCATTGACGACCTTTTTGCCGATGGAGATCGGTTGTGGTTTGCGACCGATAATGGCGTGGCCCGCCTGGACAAGTTTGGTTTTATAACGGAGTTTTCAACAGGATTGCCCAGCGTCAATACACACGTGTTTGCAAGAGATGATACGGCCCTGTGGGTAGGTACGGAGGCAGGAGTTGCCCGCTTCAACCCGTCGGACAGCACTTGGATCCCGGATGGTTTGGGCAACCAGTCGATTTTCTCGTTAAAGTACGACGGTCAGAAGCTGTGGGCGGCCTCGCGCGTGAGTCTGTTCGACAACGACGGCAGCGGATGGGCGGGGCGCAGTTTTTTCGACGTTTACCAGAGGAACTTTCTCACCATAGCATTTTCTGAAGTAAGAGGGCTGCAGCCGATGTCAGACGGTACTGTTTACCTTGGCGTCCGTCAGCTGAATCAGCGAATAGGCGCATACTTGATGGTGTTTGACGGAACACGCGTAAGAGAATTTCCGAACAATGCTCCGCCAGAGAACCATCTGGTGCGCGCGACCTTTGATATCGATGGTTCTCTGTGGGTGTCAAGTAGGCGATTGGGTGTAAGCAAACTAACTCCCTCCGGCGTTTGGTTCGCCTATAACCCTGCCGCAGGCGATACTAACTTGAGCTCGCAATTTGACAATTTCACGCTGCTCGCCGACTCCCAAGGCTCAAAGTGGTTTAGTACGCTGTGGAGGCCCGGGTTCCCAGTCCCGATGGATGAACTGCAAGACGGTATTGACCTTTCACGCGACAACGATGTGTGGATCCACCACACAATCGGATCCGGTGGTGGCGATGGACTGGGATCCTTAAGAAATCAACGGGCTCTGGAGGATCCAGCGGGCAACCGTTGGTTCTTGTCCGACATCGAAGAAGGTACTTCGCCGTTGGGTTGGTGGGGCATAAACATACTGAGCGCGGACCGATCCGAGTGGAAGCAGGTCAACCCCGCGAACACGAGCCTGGGAATGCCGGTTGGCAATATAACCGATGTCGCGTTTGGCCCCGACGGCGTGGTCTGGGTCGCCGACAAGGTGTTTGGCGTTATTGAGTGGCTTACTGGTGGTTATGATCAGGCCAACCTGTTTGATCTGAGCGACGATATATGGATCACGCGTGGCACGGTTAGTGGCAATTTTGACTCTAAGAATGTCACAGCGCTCGCACTGAGAAGCGATGGCGTGTTGTGGGTGGGCACGGAGTTGGGAGTCTTCAAACTCGACAATGGAGTATTCCGTAACATACGTGCGAATCGTGGCTTGGGAGTGGGTTTACTGAGCAACAACGTTTTCGATATCTTATTGGATCGGGATGAGAATCTGTGGGTGGCCACTGAGCTGGGGCTGGATCGAATTGCGCGTGATGATGATAACGATATCACATCATTTACGACGGGTGTAGTTTGGCAGACTCAATTGAGCCTTTTCTTTCCGCCTGATGTGGTGTCACCGCTCACCGGTGCCCGTTGTGAGGCGTTCGCGCTGCACCCGACGAGAGACTTGCTTTATATTGCCACGCTTGGTGGACTGTCGATATTGGACTTGTCGTCGCTCGAACCTACAGCGTTAGATTTATCGACGGTTTTCGTCTTTCCAAACCCAATTCGTACGCGCCGGGGGCATGGCGCGCTAAAGATTGCCAATCACAATCGCCCAGTCGACGTGGAAATCTATACGTTGGAAGGCGAATTGGTTCATCGGGCAAGAAACGTCGGAGCTTCTCAGGACGTGGTGTGGGAGCTGACCACGGAGGCGGGTTTTCTTGCCGCCAGCGGGGTTTACCTGGTTAGAATCCGCTCCGGCGGAGACTCGATTGTCAGAAGGGTTTCACTAATTCGATAGGTTCGTCCTTTGCGGGTGGTTCGCTGGGTATGTCGAAAAAGTTGCTGATAATCGGTGCCGGCGAGGCCGGAAGGATGGTCGTGCGCGAGATTTGCGCCCATTCCAGTAGTGATCTCGAAATCGTTGGTTTTCTCGACGACGATCTAGCTTTGCAGGGGCGGACGATCGAAGGCTACCCTGTCCTCGGTGACACCACGAAGTTACCGGAAGTGGCCAACGAAAAGCCAGTGGACGAGGTCATTATCTCGGTGCCATCCGGGTCGCGAGATTTTGTACGTCGTATGGTTGCGCTGTGCCGTGACGCCAAGGTGTCGTTCAAGATCGTGCCTGGGCTCATCGAGATCATCCGTGGACCCGTTCATCTGGAGCAAATCAGAGAGGTGCATCCCGAGGATCTGCTGGGTAGAGAAACGGTCGCATTCGCGGAAGAAGCGATCGGTCGAGAGCTGGCCAATCGCAGGGTAATGGTTACCGGAGCTGGTGGCTCAATCGGAGGGGAGATATGTCGCCAACTGGGACGGTTTGACATGGGTGAACTTCAGTTGTTCGGGCGTGGCGAGAACCAGATATATGCCATCGAGGAGGAAATCCGCCGAGCCCATCCGGGATTGCGCGTTCGGCCGGTGATCGGCGACGTGCGGGATGGGGAAGGGCTCATGCACGCTTTCAAACGTCTTCGCCCGGAGTTCGTCTATCATGCGGCTGCTCACAAACACGTGCATTATATGGAGGCACACCCCGAAGAGGCGGTGAAGAACAATATTTTTGGCACTGAGCACATCATTGGGGCATCTCGGGAAACGGGCGTACAAAGACTGGTGATGCTCTCTACAGACAAAGCGGTCAGGCCCGTGGGCATTATGGGTGCGAGCAAGCGGGTCGCGGAGTATCTGATGATCCACGGCTCTCTCACCCGCGGAGGGCCGCGTTTGATCACTGTGCGTTTTGGCAATGTCCTGGGGAGTCGCGGCAGCGTTGTACCTCTTTTCATGCGTCAGATCCGGAGAGGTGGTCCTGTAACCGTTAGTGACCGAGAAACCTCTCGCTTCTTTATGACACTCAAAGAGGCCTGTCTGCTGGTCGTGCAAGCATCGGTGATGGGCAAGGGTGGTGAGGTGTTCATATTGCAAATGGGCGAACCGATAAGGATCATCGAGATTGCCAAGGATCTTATCGCACTGCACGGTCTGCGATCGGAGATTGACGTTAAGATCGAGTTCACAGGTCTTAGAGCCGGCGAGAAAATGCACGAGGATCTGGTCGCCGACGGAGAGGTTGTTGAAAAATCTCCTCATGACTTTATCTTGACGTCGCGCCCAGAGTTGCCGAAGGGGTGGGATCACGATAGAATACTCGAACGGTTCAAAGAGCTGACACGCCGAGGTGACAGCGACGGTATACGAGACCTTCTCGGTACTATAATTCCGGATGCGAAGCTCAGAAAAGTCTAGTCGTTTGTTTCTCTCAATGGTCACACTGCTATGAACGCCAAACACATCGACTTACCAGCGATCGAAGGGGGTAAACCGGTCAGGGAAGACTTTCTGCCTTTCTTCCGACCATCGATCGATGAAGCGGATATAAGAAGCGTTACCGATACCTTACAGTCCGGTTGGCTGACCGTCGGTCCGAAAACTCAGTTGTTCGAAGAACGGCTCAAGCAATACCTTGGCGTACGCAATGTTGTTGCTGTGAGTTCGTGCAGCGCGGCGATGTTTCTTGCTTTGAAGGCAATGGGGATCGGACCGGGGGATGAAGTGCTCACGTCGGCGCTCACATTTGCGTCGACCGTACACGCCATCATACACACGGGCGCCACGCCAGTTCTGGCGGATATCGAGACGGAGACCTTTGGCCCATCGCCCCAAGATTTGGCAAGCAGGAGCTCAGCAAGAACTCGTGCCTGTATTCCCGTGCATTTTGGGGGCCAGGCCTGTCGGATTGACGAGATACAAGACATGGCCGAGTCCAGGAATCTCTTGCTACTCGAAGACGCGGCCCACGGCTTTGGAGCGATATGCAATGGCAGGAAGATCGGCACCATCGGTGATGCGACGGCGTTTAGTTTTTATGCTACCAAGAATCTAACCAGCGCTGAAGGTGGATGTCTGGCGACGGACAGCGATGACATAGCGCGTAAGCTCAAGATCCTATCCTACCACGGCATGTCTTATGGAAGTTGGGATCGCTACAGTCGGAGGGGGTCCTGGTATTACGACATTGAGAGCGCAGGATATAAGTTCAACGTGAGTGATGTCCTGTCATCGCTCGGACTGTCGCAACTTCAGAAGATCGATCATTTGCTGACCAGAAGGCGTGAGGTGGCTGAGAGATTCTCACAGTTACTCAGCAGCTCGCCGTATTTTGAACTACCGCGCGTTCGCAGTGGCAACACCCATACGTGGCACCTGTTCGTTGTGTTGCTGAAATCCGAGAGTCTCGCTATCGACCGCGATCGTTTCGTGGAAGCGCTGGCTGCTGAGAACATAGGCTGCTCTGTGCATTTCATTCCAGTGTATAAGCACACTTTTTTCGCACCATATCGCAAAGCGGATATGCAGTTTCCCCTGTGTGAATCGTACTTCTCGCGTTGTGTCTCTCTGCCAATATTTCCAGGTATGAGCGATGAGGATGTTGATGATGTGGTCGAAGCCATGAACCGAATCGCTGTCCACTACACCAGATTGTGATGCAGATCGAGACTATTGACTCCTTCCCGACCGAGCTCGATGAGATTGCCCGCGGCTCTCCCGATGCGACTTTTTTCCAGACCAGCACGTGGATCGAGAGTGTTCATAACAGCTTTGCAAACCTGGAGTGCCGGTGTCTGGTTGCTCGCGCTGGTGGGACCATAGTCGGATATCTTCCGTTCTTTGTGATCCGACGTGGGATGGTACGTCGTTATTGGTCGTTGCCTTTTGGCACCTACGGTGGTGCTGTTGTCCTGGCGGACCGGTCGGTCGCTGATCTCTTGACCGACCGTTATCTGCAATTGCGTCAGCAACCGGGGGCGTGCGAGGTTGCCCTGGTCGATTACCAAAACATTGTGCGAGCGCCGTCGTTGCCGGTGGAGAAAGTCGTTACCCAGTTGCTCGATTTGCGGGGCGGTTTTGAAAGCGTGTGGAGCAGCCAATTCGATAAGTCGAAACGCCGGCAGACGAGAAAGGCAAAGCGAGAGGGTATTGAGATCCTGGTGTCGCGGTCGCCGGATGAGGTCAGACAATATCACTCGATCTATGCCCAGCGATGTGTCGAATGGCAGCAGCGAATGAGGTATCCAGAATCGCTGTTTGTCGAGCTGGTGCGAACAGGAGGAGAAAGGGTAAAGCTATTTCTTGCACGTGCGGGCGACACAATTCTTGGCGGCCATCTGAATTTTTATTTCGGGGATACCGTTATTGCATGGAATGGTGTGACAACGGTGGACAGTCGGAGTACACAGGTAAGCACGTTGCTTTACAGTACGTGCATCCGGCACGCATGCGAGAATGGATACAGACGCTATAACCTTGGTGCGAGCCTTGGGAAAGAGTCGCTTATGCTCTATAAAGAATCACTTGGGGGCGTTCAGTATCCTTATCGCGTACTACGGTGGCGTTCGATGAGCGCGAGGATCGCTGCGGTGGCGAGAAAGCTCGTACCAAGACGCTGAGTCGATGAAGAGCCCCGTATATTTGACTGCGAGAGACGAACATGAAAGATCTTCTTATGATTGTCCCCTTTTTCCCCCCGCACGGTGGTGGTGGGGTATACCGGGCGTTGTCGTTCGTAAGGTATCTGGAGAAATACGGTTGGCGTGCTACTGTGATCTCCCCGCGTGCGGACTCCTACTGGGTGTCCGACGAAAGTTTGCTCGACGATGTGCCGTCGTCCTGCCGGGTATATCGTACGAGAACACTCAGTGGGCAATTCTTGCTGCGTTTTTTGCAAAGAGGACTAAAGGGTCACGGTTCACAAACTCGATCGAGCCGACGATTCGGACTTTTAAGAACGCTGGGGTCGTTCGTGCTGGTGCCAGACACTTACGTGGGATGGTATCCGTTCGCTGTAAGAGTTGGTCGGCGTCTGCTTGGCCGCGGCAGGTTCGATGCGATTTTCTCGACTTCTCCTCCCGAAACCAGTCACCTCATTGCCCATGAGCTTCATCGCTCCTCGGCTATTCCCTGGGTCGCGGATTTTCGTGACCCGTGGACACACCTCTACGTCTTGCAGACACCGACGCTGATCCATTCACGAATACACGAAAGGTTGGAGAGAAAGGTGTGCACAAACGCATCGGTTGTTGTGACCAACCGTAGCCATAAAGATCTTCTGCAGAAGAAGTACCCAGAGATGAAGTCGATTCAGATAATATCGAACGGGTACGACCATATGAAGTTCGAGGCATACTCGCAAGTCGAACCGCCATCTGAAATATGTCGCATATTCCACGCTGGCATGCTCACAGAAAGAAGAAGCGCCGTAGCTTTTCTGCAGGGTGTGAGGTTGTTCCTGAACCGACAGCCGGAGGCGGCACGGCGGTTGCGAGTATTGTTTGTTGGGCCGAGGGAAGACGAGAACGACTTGAACGTTCGTCGATTGCAGTTGGATGAAGTGGTCGAGTTTCGAGATACGGTACCTCATGCCGAATCGTTGAGATTAGCCCACAGCTCGCATATACTGCTGTTGATTGCGCTGCCACACCAAATGCCCGGCAAGTTCTTCGAATACCTCGGTGCGCGACGGCCGGTTTTGGCTCTGGTCTCGGAAGGTGAGGTCAGTGACCTCGTTCTAGGCCTGAAACGTGGCGAGGTAACATCGATGACAGATCCTGTTGGGATCGCGGACAAGATCAGAGGCTTGTACGGGAAGTACGTCACGGGTACGCTCGAGAAAGACTACGACTTGTCTGTGGTAAGGGAATTTCAAAGAGAGACATTGACCGCAAAGCTCGCCGAGTATTTGGACTCATTGCACAGCGGAGGACGGACATCGTGACCGCCAGAGAGTTCGGCGCGCTGCTGGTGCCAGTGGCGGTTTTCGTGGCATTGCTTGTGCCACTGAAAAGTGGTTTTACTGACGACGGCTATATACACATTCAATACGCACAGAACCTGATCACGCGTGGGGAGTATAGTTTCAATCCCGGTGAGGTGTCATTTGGTACAACCAGTCCGCTGTGGGTGATGATGCTTGCGTCGGTGGGAAAGCTGCTGGGTGGTGGAGAGAATCTGATCTCGATAAGTCGTGCCCTGTCGTGGTTTAGTGGCATTGCGGCAGTAGTATTGATGTTCGTGTTTGCACGGGCCCTGCAACTCGCTTGGTGGACGGCGTGGTTCTGTGCGATGACCATGGCTACTCATGCCTGGCATGTCCGCTGGTCCGCGCTCAGCATGGAAACATCATTATCCGTGCTTGCCATGGTCAGTGTGGGCATCGTATCGGTGTCGGCATACAAGGCAGAAACTAGAGCGTGGGGTGCCGGAGTGGTCATGGCACTGGCCACGCTGATCCGACCCGAGGCGTATTTACTGGTGCCGGTGTACCTGCTGGCCATGATTGTCGTGGGGCATGAACGCAAGTGGGCCTGTGTATTGCGGACGCTTGCAGCATATGCAGCCCTGGTGGCGCCCTGGTTGTTGTTTGCCAGATTTCATCTGGGACAGTTTCTTCCCAACACCGCGGCAGCCAAGCGTGGAGGGCTCACGCTTGACCCTCTCGAGATTCTCGACAAGTTGAAGCCCATTTTCAAAATATCCGCTAGCACCGAGGGCATTCTCGGGGTGATGATTCTCGTCGCAATCCTCGGGCTTCGTGGTCGGACCCGGGTGTTCACACCCGCTTGCCGGTTCCTACTGCTTTGGATCATCGGGTTGCCCATCGCCTATGTGGTCTTGGACGTCCAGGTGTTGTCTCGTTACATGTTGCTTGCCACACCGTTTACCATCGTGCTCGGATACACGGCGCTGGAGGATATCATGTTCCGGTTGAAAACCCGGCACAGCGCTGGTCGAGCTGCACTCGCGGTGGTTGCGCTGGTGGTGGCGATCTGGAACACGGGTTTTTACTTGGGTGTTGTTGTCGAACCGTCACGCAGCTTCTCGTACGGTCTTACGCATGAGCTGAAAGAGGTTGCCCGCTATCTGCGAGAAAACTCGGACCTGGATGACGTGGTGGCGGCCATGGACATTGGTTATCTGGCCTTTTACTCCGAGCGGCGCGTTCTAGATCTGGGTGGACTGGTGGACACGGAGACCAACCAACTGCGAGAGAAGAGCACGTATGAAGAAGTGGTTCATAGAGGCCTCTACCTGGATCTGGACGGTTACCCGCGTGTCGATTTCCTGGTCGATCGGGCCCGCGTGCCCAATCGTTTTCAAGACAGCACCATAAATGGTCACCGGTTGCAGAGTGTTCGAGTAGCCCGTATGGACAATCTGGGCATTCGATCACCCGGCCCGTACTATTTCACTCTCTATCGTATTCGAAGACAGGGATGAGCGACCGCCGCCCCGGCGGCACCGCCTCCGGTGACCCGAGAGTAGGGGAGTCCACGACCCGTTCGCTGGGTCAGCGGCAGAGTATCACGCCCGCCAAGCTCAATATTCATAAACAGTTACCGAATTCACGGGAATTGACCCAAAGTTCCGCACAGGCCGATTTTGGCCTTGACCAATTCCCAAATAGAACTTATTCTGGGGCCCATTGTGGTGGTGGTTCCCAATTCTTGGCATATTTAAGAACTAAATCCAAATTTTTTGTTTATATCTATGCACAACTACTTCAATGAGAAGTCGCTCCACAATATCGACCCTAAGGGTCGTCTCCTCCTTCCCAAGGACATCCGCCACGCGTTCAAGATAAAGAAGGGGGACCCGTTGTACCTAGTTCCCAACCTTTCCGATCCTCAGTATCTGGAAATCCGGACCGCCAAACAGTGGGGTGACTACTGTGAGAGCCTACGGCGAGAGACCTCCGGCGAACAGAAAAAAGACACATTCAGGTACGCCATGATGAGCAAGGAGCAATCGACCGTCGATGGCCAGGGACGCATCCTCATACCTCAAGGGATACGAGATAGCTGCAAACTCGATGGTTCGGTCGCTGTAATCAACATGGACCAGTACACCGAAGTCTGGTGCCAGGAACACGTGGAAAGAAAATATGCAGATATGGTGCGTGCCTTTAAGGCGACCAACGATCGGATATTTTAATGCCGCCGGCGACCAGCGTGACCGAAAGGGATGAGATCTATCGTGTGTCGTGTTCTTGGGAGCATTTGATGTCTCACAAACCGGTGATGGTGCAGGAAACTCTGACCTATTTACTACATGATAATTCGCAATCGATTCTGGACGCTACAGTGGGCTGTGGAGGCCATACGATGGCGATTCTCAAAGCCGATCCTAGTGTTCGGGTGCTGGGCATCGACCGAGATGCGCAGGCCCTGCGAGACGCGCAGCGAATGTTGAAGGCTTTTGCGACGA
Organism: Candidatus Krumholzibacteriia bacterium; assembly: GCA_029863805.1. Taxonomy (GTDB): domain Bacteria; phylum Krumholzibacteriota; class Krumholzibacteriia; order WVZY01; family WVZY01; genus JAOTUR01. The sequence goes on from JAOTUR010000002.1 coordinate 28,092, forward strand.
GAATCCGATTGGTGGAGACGAACTTCGTGGATGTGGGGAAGGTGCTTTCGGAATGGGGAAGAGTCGACGGCATCCTGGCGGACCTTGGTGTATCGAGTTTGCAACTGGACACATCATCGCGTGGATTCAGCTACAGCAAGGACGGTCCACTAGATATGAAAATGTCACCAGAGGGAAGAACGGCGAGAATGCTTTTGCAGGAGACGCAACACAGCGACCTGGCCCAGATCTTGAGACAGTACGGCGAGGTTTCAGGAGCAACGAGAATCGCGCGATCGATCCGGCGGGCGGTTGAGAGAAACAACATGAGAACTACAAGAGATCTCGCAATAGCCATAGACTCCGCATTACCTGGCGTAGCAACACCAGCCTTGCTCAGCAAGGTCTTCCAGGCAGTTCGCATAGCGGTAAACGACGAGCTGCGGAACATCACGGAGTTTCTGGAACGAGTTTTCACATATGTGAACCAGAACGCGAGGATTGTTATCATCAGCTATCACTCTTTGGAAGACCGATTGATAAAAGACTTCTTCCGGCGCGAGAGTAAGGATTGCCTGTGTCCGACAGCAGTACCGGTGTGCACCTGTGATCACAGTGCCAGGCTCGAGGTTTTGACGCGGCGGGTAGTCAAGCCGTCTGTAGAGGAAATCACACGGAACACGCGTGCGCGCAGCGCAAGACTGCGCGCAGCGCGAGTTCTGGGCTAGGAGAAGAATATTGAAGACAACGCGCAATCATATCTATCGAAGGTTCAGCAGTCTCGTATTCGCAGCTCTGACGTGTCAGGCGAGGTTGTCTGTGACACTTGCCGTGTACTCATCGATTGCGCTGCTGTTGTTGACGTACGTGACTGCACAAGTGTACACCAGTGCTCTCACCCAGCAGATTGCGGAGCTGAAGCAGGAGAGGCACGTCCACAAAGAGATCCTTCACAGAATGTCAAGCGACTACATTTCGTTATCGTCCAGGGCTCGTGTGACGCACTACTGTGAGAGCGTTTTGGGCATGACACAGGCAACGGATGATAGCATGGAAAGGATCGCAATCTCTGACGACATCATCGGTTTTCGAGAACCGATCGCGTTCACTCTTCGCGATGCGCGGCCCCCTGATCCGAACCGTTTCACACTGCTCCGTGAAGACGGAAAGTCAGGTCAATGAAAAGTTGGAAAAATAATCTCCGACTCTATGTCGTCGGTGGCATCTTTGTACTCTTTACCTTTGTGCTGTGGGCCCGACTGATCCAGGTTCAGGTTTTCGGCCAGGCGCACTATGGGAACATCGCCGAAAATCAGTGGAAAGTGACGCGTCAAATACCGCCGGTGCGCGGGGGCATCTTCGATCGCAACGGCCGTCCACTGGCATTGAGTATACGCTCCTGTTCGGTATCTTTGCGACCACAAGAGGTCAAAGAGCCGGCCAGAGTTATCTCGCTTCTTTCCAAACGTCTGTCGATATCCAAGCGTTCAATCAAGAAGTACCTCCGTTCGGACAAGCCTTTTGTTTGGGTAAAAAGACAGTGCTCCTTGTCCGAAAAGTCACGACTGGAGCTGAAGTCGATTCCCGGCGTGGATATTCATTGGGAAGCCGACCGTGTATATCCGTTCGGAAGTACAGGGGCAAAGATCGTGGGTTTTGTCGGACGTGACAGCAAGGGGATGGCCGGCATAGAAGCCACTTTTGACGAGACGCTAGCGGGGGAGCCCGGTTGGGAGAAAGTGCAGCGAGACGGAGCTTACAGATCTCGAGGTTATTACACCTATGCACAAAGAAAGCCAAAAGACGGCAGGCATGTGTTCTTGACCATTGACGCAAGCATTCAGGAAATTGCTGAACTCGAGCTAGAGCGGGCAACGGAACAGATGGGCGCAAAAGGTGGAACGCTAATCGTCCTGGATTGCAAGAGCGGTGAGATCCTGTCTTTGGCCGAGTATCCCGCTCCCACCTCTCGAGAGAACGAGGATTTGGTTGATTCGCTATGGACTATTCGTTCGATCTCCCATGCCTATGAGCCCGGTTCCACATTCAAGTTGGTGACCGCAGCGGCTCTGCTCGAAACGTCGAAGATTCGCAGCTTTGATGTATTCGACGCGGAAAACGGCAAGGCGGACCTAGGGGTCGCCGTCATATCAGACGCCCATCCACATGGCCACTTGACGTTTAGGGAGGGGTTCGTGTTATCCAGCAACATTGTCATGGCCAAAGCCTCCCTCAATCTCGACCCGATGGAATTTTTCAAGTTTATTCGCGTGTTTGGCTTTGGCGCGAAGACGGGTGTCCAATTTCCCGGCGAATCAGCTGGCCGTGTCGCACCGGTAAGCGAGTGGTCGCGGCGGACTCAGGTAACAATGGCGTTTGGTCAGGAGATCGCTGTAACCCCTCTGCAAATGGCAAACGCGTTTGCCGCCGTCGCAAACGACGGAGTGCTAATGGTCCCCAGAATCGTGAAATCGGTCGTAGATGAGAATCGGGGCACGGTCAAAGCGTTTGATGCCGTGAAGGTTCGCAGGATCGTATCGGAGGACACCGCCCGGCGCCTCAAGAGCTTCTGCCAGGCAGTAGTCGAGGAAGGGACCGGTACCAAAGCAGCTCTGGATTATTTGCGTCTGTCCGGCAAGACGGGCACGGCAGAGAAGGCGTCGGTGCAGGGGGGCTATTCATCTAATCGGTTTATAGCGAGCTTTATTGGATTTGCACCTTACGACGATCCTCAGATCGTCTGTTTGGTGTCACTCGACGAACCCAGCTATTACTACCGGTTTGGCGGGGTCTCCGCGGCACCCGTTTTTGCTAGGATGATGGCAGCGATTGCGAACTCCTCGTCCATTTTTGACGAGGTCCTGTTGAGCGATTTTCTTGAGGATGACCCAATGGCAGCTGCGGGTACGCACATAGCCCCAAATTTCTTGAGGCTCGATCGCGACAGGGCTATGCAGCGTGCAAGGCAGCTCGAGCTAAACGTGTTGTGCAAAGGGGAAGGTGGTGAAGTGGTAGCCCAGGATCCTGACCCCGGTGTGGCTATGGCACGCGACGAAGTCATCCGGCTTTACATGAGTGGCAATGGCTCGTCGTCGGTGTCTGAAACACCGGATCTCGTGGGCTTGCCGTTACGTGTCGCCAAACGCAGAGCCGTAGAGGCGGGACTCCGCTGCCGCGTCACTGGCAGTGGGGTAGTTACTTCGCAGTATCCTCCGCCCAAACACTCAGCGAAGGGTGGCGTTGTCAAAATCTATTGCGAGAACAAGCTGGTAGCAGGGTTCAAGAGTTGATCCGTCATGGGGGCGAGACGTAAGAAGATCGATGAGACCTTTCGTCTCGCCAGACTTATGGACGCTCTAGATAAAGTGGGCGCGAACAACATGCGAGATCTGGATGTGCGGGGACTAAAGAGCGACTCTCGGGCGGTGGAGCCGGGGGATGTTTTTGTCGCACTGCGCGGTGTGACGTTTGATGGCCATGGTCACGTGCGTGAGGCTATAGAACGAGGCGCCGTCGCTTGTGTCACTGAACACCGCGTCGAGACCGGCGATGTGCCAAACGTTGTCGTGACGGATACAGCAAAAGCGCTAGCTGTGTTGGCGTCACATATTGCTGAAGATCCCGCACGAGACTTGCGCTTGGTTGGGGTGACCGGCACCAACGGCAAGACGTCGACGGCCCACTTGCTACGCGCGATCTGTGATAAATCGTCCTGGGGCAAGATGGGGATAATTGGCACGGTCGGGCACGGGGTGGGCACTGAATTGGAGGAGGGCGCACATACCACTCCGGAGCCGATCACACTCCACCGATTGTTGAAGAAGATAAAAAAGCAGTCTTGTGTCGGGGTGGTCATGGAGGTCAGTTCTCACGCGGTGAGGCAGCAACGCGTTTGGGGGCTGGATTTTGAGATTGGGATGCTTACCAATATAACCCGTGATCACCTCGATTATCATCCAACCTTCGAAGACTATGTCGATGCGAAACGGGAGTTCTGTTACTCGCTGATTGCCGCAGGTCGGCGTAAGGAAGCCGGTACCTTGATATACTCAGTGGATAACGAGCAATCCAAAGACATCGGCGAGAGATTCCCCGGCAAGAAGATCTCGACCAGCTCGAGAGTCAAGGCTGATGTTTTCGCCGCAGGTGTAAGAGCGACCCGTGAGGGAACGCGGTTTGAGTTGCATTTCGCGTCCGGTCGCATCTCTGTCAACTTGCAACTGCTGGGGACTTTTAGTGCTGCAAACGCGGTGATGGCCGCGGCGGGAGCACATCAGCTTGGCATCGATCACGAAGCGATAAAGCAGGGTTTGGAGTCTGTGAGTCGCGTGCGCGGTCGCTTCGAAGCGCTGGGAGGCGGAACCAAACCCCTGGTGATCGTGGACTACTCGCACACGCCCGATAGTCTAGAGCGAACCCTCAAGTTTTGTCGAGTACTTACCCCAGGGCGGCTTATAACCGTCTTTGGATGTGGCGGCGATCGTGATAAGGGTAAGCGTCCCCTAATGGGTGAGATCGCGGAGAAGTACTCTGATATTTGTTACGTAACCAGCGATAACCCTCGGAGCGAGGATCCGGGACGAATCATAGAAGAAATCCTCTCGGGCATGGATCCCCATGGTGAGCAGCTTCATGTTGAGGTGGACCGGAGAAAGGCAATTCACGAAGCTATCGAACAATCAGCCAAAGGCGACCTGGTGGCGATTTGCGGCAAGGGTCACGAGGATTATCAAATCATCGGTGCGAGAAGAATTCACTTTGACGACCGTGAGCAAGCCGAACGAGCTCTGCAAAAATGGGACATGAGTTGATGGCAAAGACGTTGACTTGGGTCGAGCGCTCTCTCAAAGACGCTGATCTGCTGCGGAGGGGCGATTTGTTCGGGCGTGATGACGACGGTTGGCTGGGAGCCACGATCGACTCCCGAGGGGACTGCTCGCAACGCATATTCTTCGCCTTAAAGGGAGAACACACGGACGGTAATCGTTTTGCTGGGGAAGCTCGGTCCAAGGGGTGTCGTGCCGTCATTATCGACCGTAAGGATACGGTCGATGAGGTTGTCCACAACAGAATACCCTTCTTTCTTGTCGAAGACTCGTTGACTGCGCTTCAGCAACTGGCGCGGGCGTATAGGGGCTCAGTGGACGTTCGAGTCATTGCCGTGACGGGTAGCGCGGGAAAGACGACTACAAAAGAATACATAAAGATGATTCTGAAGAAGAACTACAAGGTTCATTCAAATCGGGGCAATCTCAACAACCATATTGGTGTACCCCTCACTCTATTGGAAATGGACCACGAAAGCGAGTACCTGATCTCCGAGGTCGCCGCCAATCACGTCGGGGAGATCGATTTTCTTGCTGAGATTTTGAGTCCGGATATCGGAGTCATTACCAATATTGGAGATGCTCATATCGGTCTTTTCGGGAGCCGGGCAAAAATCGCCGAGGCGAAGGCAGAGCTGTTACATAGAATCGAAGCCGCAGGAACGGCGGTTTTACCTGGTGATGACGATTATCTCGAGGTGCTTATGAAGGGCACGCGATGCAAAATCGTGACTTTCGGGTATGGCGACGAATGCACATTTGGAATTTCTTCGATCGTCGAGCAGGAGGAACGGATTGCGTTCGAAATAAACGGGCAACGTCTAGCGATAAGAACTTTTGGGTTATACAACGTGTTGAATGCCGCTGCAGCTTTTGCCGTTGGAGACCTGTGTGGCATCGAAATAGAACACATTGCACAAGCGTTTGCCGAGGTAGAACCGATACGTGGTCGGGCTCACATGCAGCGCGTGCGAGATGTCGTGTTGATTGATGACTCATACAATGCTAATCCAACGAGCATGCGCGTCTCTCTCGATGCGATGTGCCGCGTTGCCGGCAAGCGTCGGATCGCCATCCTAGGTGATATGGCTGAACTCGGGTCGTACTCCGATTCCGAACATCGCCAGCTCGGTAGCTATATCGTCGGCTCGTGTGTCGACCGAGTATATTGGTTGGGTGAAGAAGGGCAACACGTGGCTGAGGGGATGGGATCGGGTGAGAAATCGATACTTTTGTTCGATGGATTGGAAGAACTGTGTGGATTTGTTGAAGGGGATCTGCAGTCAGGCGATGTAGTGCTGGTCAAGGCGTCGCGGGCGTCTGCTCTCGATAAACTGGTTGCGCGATTACAGCAGACTGTTCTCAAGGAAGACGGGAAGTAATGCTATATCATCTCCTTTATCCCTTGCATGAGTATTTCTCCGCCTTAAATGTATTTCGTTACATTACGTTTAGAGCAGCCTACGCGACGGTCACCGCGCTCCTCATTAGCTTTGTCATAGGACCGTGGTTCATTCGTTTCCTGCAAAGACGTAACGTCTGTGAGCAGATCAGCGATGACGGGCCGGAGACGCACGCTGCCAAGCGTGGTACGCCGACCATGGGCGGGCTACTTATCCTTGCGGCGATAGTTGTTCCAGCGCTTCTGTGGTGTAATCTGACGAATCCTTACGTGCAGATTGCCTTGATCACAACGTTGTGGATGGGGCTAATCGGTTTTATTGACGACTACCTGGGGGTCATCAAGAAGCGACCAAAAGGTCTTGTTGGTCGTTACAAGCTTATTGGCCAAGTAACCTATGGTTTAGCTCTGGGTGCCTTCCTTTATTTCAGGCCGCTTCTAGCGGATGCCGGAACACTGTCGAGCATTCCATTCATGAAGGGTCTTTTCATCAACTTCGGACCGTTGTACATCATTCTGGTGATGTTAGTGCTGACGGCAACCAGTAACGCGGTCAACCTCACCGACGGTGTTGACGGCCTGGCAATCGGACTGGGCGCGTTTTGTTTTTTGGCCTTTGCGGGATTGGCTTATTTGAGTGGTCACCGGGTTTTCTCCGAATACCTCAATATACTCTACCTCGATGGCAGCGGTGAGCTAAGCATCTATTGTATGGCTGTCGTGGGTGCGTCGCTTGGCTTCCTGTGGTACAACAGTCATCCCGCTCAAATTTTCATGGGCGACACGGGCTCGCTAGCCTTGGGTGGTGCGCTCGGCGCTGTTGCGGTTCTTCTCAAAAGAGAACTCCTGTTGCTCGTCATAGGTGGAATTTTTGTCGCTGAGGCGCTGAGTGTGATTATTCAAGTCGCCTCTTTCAGATTTAGAAGAAAGAGGATATTCAAGATGTCGCCACTTCATCATCATTTCGAGCTTAGTGGCTGGTCCGAATCCAAAATTGTCGTCCGTTTCTGGATAATCGCTACCTTGCTGACTCTGCTGAGCCTCAGCACATTGAAACTTCAATAAACCGGGTCGACATGAATATCTCAAAAAAGAAATCCTTCTTGGTCCTTGGAATGGGAAAGAGCGGAATAGCGGTCGCCAGACTTCTGGCAGACAAGGGTTTTTCGGTGGTGGTCTTCGACGATGATCGATCCGCCATGGATGTCGCGAGCAGCATGCCGGAAATCACTGGTATCAGAGATAGCATCGAATTTGCCAGCGGGGAAAGTGTCCTTCGCCATCTGGTGCAAAGTGATTGTCTTGTCGTGAGTCCCGGCGTGCCACTCGATCATCCGTTGGTAAAGAAAGCCGAGCTTGATGGCATCGAGCTCACGGGAGAGCTGGAAGTAGCGTATCACTTTTGCTCCTCCAATCTAGTGGGCGTCACCGGAACGAATGGTAAATCCACGGTGGTGGGGCTGCTCGGCAGTATTTTTACTGCCGCAGGCAAGCGGTGTGTCGTTGCGGGAAATATCGGGACGCCGTTGTCATCGGTCGTGGACAGTAAAGAGCAATTCGACATCATTGTTCTCGAGATCAGTAGTTTCCAGCTCGACACAATATCCGATTTCAAGGTTGGAGTCGCAGTACTTTTGAATGTGACAGCGGACCACCTCGATAGGTATGACAACTCTTTCGAGCGATACTCCCAGTCCAAATCAAGGATTCTCAATCGTGCAGATGAAAACACGTTTTTTGTCTATAATGCCGAGGATGCGGTGTGTCGACGGATCGCTGCTGGTTTTCGGGGCAAGAAAATACCTTTTAGTTCTGCAAAACGCTTGTCGTGCGGAGTGTATCTCGACGACGATGCGATCGTCGAGCGCTGGCAAGGCCATGCGAGTTCGATCCTGGCGACGAAAGATTTCTCTCCGGTCGGTGTTCACAACCTTGAAAACGCAATGGCGGCTGTAGCTGCTGCCAAGCCCTTCTCCATCTCCGGGGACATTATCCGTGGAGCGCTCAAAAGATATCATTCTCTACCGCATCGAATGGAAATGACGCGAATTGTACGCGGGGTGGCCTATATCAACGATTCCAAAGCAACCAACGTGGATGCGGCCATCAAGAGTGTACGTAGCATCGAGGGTTCGCTGGTCTTGATCATGGGTGGCCTCGATAAGAATGGCGATTTTACGCCGCTAGTAGATCATATCGGTGGTGTCAAGCTGGTTGTGGTTATTGGGCAGGCAAGCGACAAGATTGTGTCCGTCTTGAACGGTCACTGCGAGATACAACGCGCAGACAGCATGGAAGCGGCGGTCAAGATCGCGAGCGAGCACACCACCGCGGGGGACACGGTCCTCCTTGCACCGGCATGTGCCAGTTTTGATATGTTTCGCGATTACATGGCGCGAGGTGAGGCATTCACCGGCGCCGTTAACTCTCTGTGAGTAATTAGCAATGCGTAAGCTGAACCCAGCACAGATGGAATGCGATAAGCGAATCCTCTTGATCGTTGTGATTCTGCTGGCGGTAGGGGCAAGCCTTGTAGCGTCGTCAAGTTCGTACTTTTCCACAGCCAAGTTTTCAGATCCCTATTTCCTGCTCAAACGACATCTTGTCAGAATGTTGATCGCGGGTTTGTTTCTCATTCTTGCCATGCACATTGATTACCGGATTTTTCGTAAGCTGTCGCCTGTGGCCCTGACGGTGGGCATTGCCATGCTCGTAGGGCTGCTTATTTTTGGACACGCTATCAGGGATACGATGCGATGGTATCACGTGCGATTTCTACAAGTGACATTTCAACCATCGGAGATGGCACGTCTATCGTTAGTGCTGTTTCTCGCTTACTGGGTAGCGCGCAAGGGAGAATCGCTCCAAGATTTCAAGAGCGGATTTCTTCCGCCGGCGGCTGCAATTGTTGCAGTGCTCGGTTTGATGGCAGCACAACCAAACTATGGCTCTGCGTCTGCGACGGCGATTATAGCCTTTTTGATGCTCTACTTAGGTGGGGTAAGAATTCGCCACCTGACCGTGCTGGGGCTGTCCGTCGCGGGGGTCGCACTACTTAGAGTGATAAGTGGCGGATATGTACGCGAAAGAATCGTGGCATATTTCAACCGCAGTGAGGGTATCGGCGACATGAATTGGCAGCTTTATCAGTCGCTGGTGGGACTCGGGTCGGGTGGTCCACTGGGCTTGGGTTTTGGCGAGAGCAGGCAGAAACTAAATTGGTTGCCCGACTCGCACACCGACTTCATCTTCTCGATACTGGGCGAGGAAGCGGGGTTGATCGGGACACTGTTGGTAAGCCTCTTGTTCCTGCTCTTGGTGCTGCGTGCACTCAAGATATCGACGAACAGCGGAGACAAGTTTGGACAGATGCTGGTTATCGGGATTGGCTGTTCTATTTTCGTCTATGCAATGCTCAACATGTCCGTCGCTACGGGGCTCTTCCCCGTTACGGGATTGCCACTTCCCTTCCTGAGTTATGGCGGTTCCGCGTTGGTGGTAAATGCGTTTTCCGTCGGTATACTTTTGAATGTTTCCAAAAGAACATCGTTGTCGAATCCGTCGCGAAGACGTCGGCGACCTCTTCGCGTCTATGTCAAGGGGGAGCGATGCGTGTAATGATAGCTGGTGGAGGAACTGGCGGACACGTTTACCCCGGTATCGCGATATATGAGGCCTTCAAGCGGTGTGGTCACGGCGTGGATGTGCTGTTCGTTGGCGCCAAGTCAGGGGTTGAAGGTCAAATTCTTGATGATCTCCAACTCCCTCACGTGCTCTTGGCGGGCAGTGGTGTACGTGGTGCATCGGTGATATCAAAGTTGACCAGCCCCTTCGTTTTTCTTGCGAGCATCGTGCGAGGGATAAGGGAGATAATCTCCTTCAAGCCGGATGTCGTTATCGGCACCGGGGGCTACGCCAGCGTGGCTGTTGTTGTGGCTTCTGTCGTGTGTGGCAAGAAGCGAGTCCTGCAGGAGCAAAACAGCGTGCCGGGTCTCGCCAATCGTCTGCTGTCGCGGTTCGCCCATCTCGTGTTGCTTTCTTATCAGGAATCTCGCGCGTATTTTGGGAATTCAGTCCCCTGCGCTGTAGTTGGCAACCCGCTTCGATTCAAGCCGGATAAGGACCGTGATACGGCGCTCAAGTTTCTGGATTTGAAGGACAATGTGCACACTGTGCTGGTGTTTGGCGGGAGTCGGGGCGCCCACACCATCAACAAGGCGGCGTGCTCGGCGGTGGCGCGAATCCTTGCCAAGCGCGAGGTGCAGTTCGTGTTTTTGACGGGCGCACAAGACTATGACCGTGTCCGTAACCAGATGAAAGAATATGGGCCGTACGTTCGTGTCTATCCCTTCCTCGAGCAGATGCAACACGCCTATGCCGTGTCGGATATCGCGGTTTCGAGAGCCGGCGCTTCGGCAGTATTTGAGCTGGCGTCGTTTGGAATCCCTTCGATATTCGTGCCCTACCCGTACGCGGCCGACGACCATCAGAAGCGTAATATCTCGGAGCTGGTTGAACGGAAGGCCGCGATCGTCATTGACAATGATAAGGTCGATGGCGAGGCGCTCGAGAAACTGATTGTGTCATTGCTCGACGACAGCACCGGACGTAGGGAAATTTCAGAAAGAATGCGAGGCTGGTCGAAGACCGACGCGGACGTCCTGGCTTCATCGAAGATCGCCGAGCTCGTGTCCCTGAAGTTCATCTACGCCGAAACGGGACCGGCAAGATCATCAGACTCATCAAGAGACTCGACAGTATCTGATAGTTGGGCGGTTTAGACGTGGTTTTTCTGGGTAGAACCAAGCGAATTCATTTTGTGGGCATTGGCGGTATCGGTATGAGTGGAATCGCCGAGGTCTTGCTGAATTTAGGTTTCGAGGTGTCCGGCTCAGATCTGAAACGGTCTGACATTACCGACAACCTCATGCGACTCGGCGCAGTTATTCATGACGCACACGAGCCGGCCAACGTCGATGATGTGGACGTGGTCGTGTACTCGAGTGCGGTTAATGCCACCAACCCGGAACTGGTCGCAGCCAAGACCAATGCGGTACCCACCATTCCGCGAACTGAGATGCTTGCGGAACTGATGAGGCTCAAGTTTGCGGTGACGGTAGCTGGGTCACACGGGAAAACAACTACCACATCACTGATATCGTCGGTTCTCGCGGACGGCGGCCTGGATCCCACCGTCGTTGTTGGGGGAAAGCTGAAGGCCATTGGCAGCAATGCGCGCTTGGGCGATAGCCGTTACATCGTAGCCGAAGCCGATGAGAGCGATGGCAAGTTTGTTCAGTTACCATCGAGTATCGCAGTGATCACAAACATTGATTTGGAGCACCTGGATTTTTATTCCGATCTGGAAGCGATAAAAGATGCGTTTGTCGAGTACGCGACGCGTGTTCCGTTCTACGGTTCGGTCGTCCTTTGCGTCGACGATCCCAACGTGCGTTCCATCGTGCCTCGTATCAGAAAGCGAAAAGTGTCCTATTCGCTTGGCGGCGATGCCGACGTGCAAGGCCAGATCGTGAGCAAGGACGCGAGTGGCTGGCTCTTCGAGGTTCTCCATCTTAACAAGGTCCTCGGCAAGATTCGAATCGAGTTTCCAGGGGAACACTATGTCAGAAATACACTTGCAGCCATAGCCGTTGGGCTGGAACTAGATCTTTCTTTTGCAGCGATAAAAAGTGGCGTCGAGTCTTTCACCGGAGTAGGACGCCGTTTTGAAGTCAAAGGCACGTCATCGGGCATAACGGTGGTCGATGACTACGGCCATCATCCAACGGAGATCGCGGTTACGATTCGAGCGGCAAAGGAGAGTTTTGATCGGCGTCTCATAGTGTTCTTCCAGCCACATCGGTTCACCCGTACTCAAGCGCTTGCCGATCAGTTTGCCAAATGTTTCGAGGGGGCCCAAATCGTCTTTATGACCGATATTTATCCTGCCGGTGAGGATCCGATCCCCGGCGTATCGACCGATATGCTGGCCGAGAAGGTGAGGAAATCCGGCACGATCGAGGTTCATCACGCGGCCTCGTTTGAAGCGATGGTCGATGCAGCTATGCCGCAGCTCAAGGAGGGGGATCTCGTACTCACGTTGGGGGCGGGCGATATCTATCGTGCGGGCGAACTTCTTCTCCGCCACCTGGCGAAGGTTGGCAAACGATGATGGGTTCCGTCACAGAGGTGGTTGCAGTGGATTACTCCCAGGTTGAGAAGGAGCTACGAAAGACCTGCCCCAGAGGTGTACGTGTCGACGAACCGATGTCCAAGCACACGACGATCGGCGCTGGGGGCACGGTGCGCTTTCTTGCGGTACCGCAAAACGTATCCGAACTGGTGGCGGTGGTCAGAACGGCGCTCAAATACGATGTGGACTACCTCGCAATCGGCCGAGGATCGAACCTGCTGGTTCGCGACGGGGGTTTCAACGGTTTGGCCATAAAGGTGGCGAACAATCTCGCAAACCTGCGTCTGTATAAGCGGACAGCCTACGCGGAAGCGGGTGCTTCGTTTACGCGCCTGGGTAGAATCCTTACCAGACATGGCCGTCCGCATTTCGAGTTTGCGATCGGTATCCCCGGCTCGGTTGGTGGTGCGGTGCGTATGAATGCCGGTGCATACGGATCCGAACTCTCGCGCGTCTTAAAAAGCACGAAGATCATAACCACCGATGGGCGCATCACGATTCTCAAACCCGAGCAGTTAGCGTTCCGTTATCGTGGCAGCTCGTTGCCCCGGAGGGCGATCGTGATCTCCTCGATCTTCTGGTGTCCACCGGGTGAAGTGGATCAGGCGGTACTCAAACAAGCTTTGAGCCGAAAGGACACGCAGCCGATCGCCGATCGCAGTTTTGGTAGCACCTTCAAGAACCCACCTGGGAGTTTTGCAGCTCAAATGATTGATAGGTGTGGTTTGAAAGGGATGCGACGTGGTGGAGCTATGATCTCGAAAAAACACGCCAATTTCGTCATAAATGTAGGGGATAACACGAAGGTGAGTGATATCGAAAGCCTCATGGAATTCGTGATTGCACGGGTAAAGGATCGCTTTGGCGTTACTCTAGAACCGGAGGTGATCATAATTGGGAATCCATAGGACCAAACAGCAGCGTAGGCAGGCGGTCAGGGCATTAATCATTCGATTGGTTACCTCGGCGACGCTTGCGACGATGATTGTGGCCTGTTTCCACGCCTACAACTTCTTGACGACGACCGAAAAACTGGCGATCAGCGAAGTCGATTTTCAAGGGTTAAGCCGGCTCAATACCACCGAGATCGAAGAAATTGTCGGGGATATCAAGGGGCAAAACATTCTTCTTGTGCCATTGCAGAGTTATGCGGCACGATTTGCCGAGCATCCGCGAATCAGGAGCACCGAGTTCAGACGTGTCCTGCCAAACAGGGTGATTTGCGAAGTCACCGAGCGAGAACCCGTCGCGCTGGTTTACTCGAGCAGGTTTCTCGAGGTTGATGAAGAGGGGATGATCATGAACTCCGACGATCTGACGGGTCTTCTCGACCTGCCCATTATAACGGGCGTCGAGGGGGGGGCGATCAAGGAAGGCAAGCTATGCGCCGATGCGCAGCTGGTAGGAGCGTTACGAACCCTGATGTTGTGCAAGCGATTTGGTGGTCGCTTCGCGGACAATATTTCCGAATTGAGGGTGGGCGAAGCTGGATTAAGCATTGTCTCCTTACGCGAGGGCGTGGTATTGCTGCTTGGGCAATCGGAGTTTGAGAACCGGTTGAAAAAATTCTTCTTGCTTCAAAATACGATTGCCAGAAAAAATGATTCAGCCAAGTTTATCGATCTGCGCTTTGACGACCAAATCGTCCTTCGAAGCGGAATCTAGCCCGAGAGAGGTGCGAATCGTGAAGAATGATACGCAACTGGTTGGAAGCCTTGACATGGGCACGACAAAGGTCTCCGCGATGCTTGGTGAAAGGCACGGAGACGGAATAAGGATCATTGGACTGGGCACGACCGCGGCGGAAGGCCTCAAGCAGGGTGTCGTCGTGGACATCGAAAAGGCAAGCCGGTCCGTTACAAACGCCGTCATTGAAGCGGAAAAAATGGCTGGCGTGTCAATCCGACGATACAACGTGGGCGTGGCGGGCGAGCACATCCTCAGTATGAACAGTCGCGGAGTTGTGGGCATCCCGGACCCGGACAACGAGATTAGCCGCGACGATGTCGGTCGATCACTACGCGCGGCGGCCAATTTCGCACTGCCCAACGACCGTGAGATTCTTCATACCCTGCCTCAAGGGTTCATCATCGATAACCAGGAGGGCATTCGCGAACCTTTCGGTATGTACGGGACACGGCTCGAGGCGAGGGCCCATGTTGTAACCGCGTCGCGTGCGGCACTCGATAATATCTCGAAGTCGCTCGAAAACTGTCGTCTCGAAATTGGAGACCTAGTTCTAGAGCCTTTGGCCTCGAGCAGGGCGGTTGTGGCCGAGGATGAGCGCGAAATCGGCGTGATGGTGATCGACATAGGCGGGGGCACGACCGATGTGATGATTCACCATGATGTAGGGGTTGTGGCGAGTGGTGTGATCGGTATCGGCGGCAACAACATCACCAGCGATATTGCGTACGGACTCCGCACCGCGATGAAAACCGCCGAAAGCATCAAAATAGAGCATGGCTGCGCGCTCTCCAGCTTGGTATCGGCGAATGATGATATTGATGTTGCAGGCATTGGCTTTCGAGAGGAACGAAAGGTGGGGAAACAGTTCTTGGCCGGAATTATCGAACCACGGGTCACCGAGCTGTTCTGCTTGATAAACGAGCAAATCACCAAGAGTCACTACAAAAAATCGCTGGGAGCAGGAGCGGTGCTGACGGGTGGATCGTCGATGCTCGCGGGGACGAGGGAGCTGGCGGAACAGATTTTTGATTTACCCGTGCGAATTGGATCGCCGTTAGCGGTCGATGGACTCGCCGAAGTCGTCAGTCATCCGAAGTACTCGACGGGAGTCGGCTTGCTACTTTACGACGGCATTCTGGGTGGCCCAAGGCTGGGGAGAGAATCGTCAGGAAATTGGTGGAGGCAGTCGTTCAACCAACTTCGGAAGGCAATAGCAAGTTTTATTTAGGCGAAGAAAGGAGCACGAACATGCGTTTTCAACTCGATGAAGAAAAGCGGCTCACAGTCCTGAAGGTCGTGGGAGTTGGTGGTGCGGGTGGCAACGCTGTCAACAGGATGGTGAGTGCGGGCTTTAACGGCGTGGACTTTACCGCGCTAAACACCGATCTCCAGGTCCTTAGGGGTTCCGAGGCGCACCAGCGTATCCAGATTGGCGCCAAAATAACCCGGGGACTCGGTTCGGGGGGTGACCCTCGCATCGGCGCGAAAGCTGCCGAGGAGAGCCGAGAGGTTCTCAAGGAGTGCCTGCAAGGCGCCGACATGGTTTTTCTGACCGCGGGTATGGGAGGCGGCACCGGTACCGGCGCATCGCCGATCGTTGCGTCCATCGCGCGTGAAACTGGAGCGCTGACAGTGGGCATAGTGAGCCGGCCTTTCTTCTTTGAGGGCGATCAACGCATTGCGCAGGCAGAGGAGGGAATCGAGGAGCTGAAGCGAGAAGTAGACACGTTGCTTGTCATCCCAAACGACAAGCTGCTGGCGATCACAGAAGAGAACACGCCGCTGCTGGAAGCCTTCTCAATGGCTGATGAGGTGCTTTGCAACGCGACGCGTGGCATCTCGGACCTCATTACCGAGACCGGTGTGGTCAACCTCGATTTTGCGGATGTCAGGAGCGTTATGAGCAATGGGGGCGACGCCATCATGGGCACCGGAGTCAGCAATGGCAAGAACGGTGCTGAGGAAGCCGCCAACACGGCGATCGCGAGTCCGCTGCTGGATAACATTTCGATCAGAGGTGCGAGCGGTATCCTGGTAAACATCACCGGGTCGAAATCGCTTAGCCTCCAGCAGGTGAGTAAGGCAGCGACGATAATCAACAAGGAAGCGGGACCGGGAGCGCATGTTTTTCTGGGAGCGGTGATCGACGAAAAGATGGCGAACGATGAGATGAGAGTTACCGTGATCGCAACGGGTTACGACAGCGTACCGGCAGTGAAGCAGGAAGAGGCTACGGCTAAGAAGGAGATCAACTTCACAGAATTGTTGAGCAGTGATCAGCGGGTTGTTGAGTTGCACCCGGAGCCTCGAGAAGAAAAGGAAGAAACGGTCGTGACCGACAGCGGCTCCATCCGCACGTTCAACAAAGATGATTTTAGAATCCCGACTTTTGTGCGTAAGCAGATGGACTAGAGCGGGGAGCTGAGCAACCCCTCTTGGGACTTTTCGAAATCGGGTCGCGGGAGTATCCCGGAAGACAGAAGGATTCCCGCAGAAGCGTATCCGATTTCTTGGACCGAGAGCACAGGAAGAGGAATAGTTTTAGTCCATGATAATCAGCGCAACAGCTTCCGGAGAACCCTTCTATTTCAAGTGTAGTTACAAAAGTGACGAATGTCAACTTTGGGTGCTAAAGAGATCGAAAAAAACTCCTACGGTTAACAGTCCCGTGGGGTTATCTGATTTTATGACTTCGGAATACAGACTGGCGTGCTGAACGCCATTTTAGTGGATCGTTTAAGAGCGGTGGGCGACCGACGGCGAGGCTAAACGACTTTTCTGATCTTGCCTGACCGAATGCATGAGGTGCAGACGTACGCCGTACGTACCCTGCCATCGAGTTCAAACGTGATCTTCTGAAGATTGGGGAGCCACCGCCGCTTGTTCAAATTGTGCGCGTGACTCACCGTGTTCCCTGCCATGGGTCCCTTGTTACAAACCTCACATCTCCGACTCATTCTATAGACCTCCTAAAAAATTTCACCTAAGATAACAGAAGTTGCATTCGAAAGCAAGGAGTACTCGTTGGCCGATCCGTACAGCAGACGTCGCTCGTTGGCAGATTACTGCCAGTATCTAAAAGGGGTTGGGCCGGTCCGGGCCCAACGCCTGCTCAAGCTGGGCATCGAGAACGTAAACGATCTCCTTACCCATTTTCCTCGCAAATACTACGATCGTCGTAACCTGAATAAAATAAATAGCTTAAGCTTGGATGATGATGTGAGCTTTCTGGGTCAGGTGCTGTCGGTGGCACAGCGAACGCTGCGGGGACGCAAATCGATCATCACTGCCGCCGTGGGGGACGACACCGGTATCGTGCAAGTGGTCTGGTTCAACCAGCCGTACCTCATGAAGCACCTGAAGCCGGGTGGCGAGCTTATAATAACCGGCGAGCTGCGTTACTTCCAGGGAGCCAGGCAAGTTGTCAATCCAGAGTTCGAAGTGGTGGGCGACGCGCTGGACCAAGAACTGGTACATACTGGGAGGATCACCCCTGTGTACCCGTTAACCGCTGGAGTTTCACAACGCTACCTGCGGGATCTAATAGCCAGAGCGCTTGCCGACTACCTCGAGGTGATTCCAGAGAATCTGCCGCCGGCGATCTTTCAATGCCGCCATTTGATGAGTCGAGCAGAGGCGTTGCGCGGAATTCACTTTCCGGAAGATTGGGAGCATTTCAAACAAGCGCGGTGGAGGCTAAAGCTGGAGGAGCTTTTCTTCATGCAGTTGATTTTCTCTTTACAGCGGCGAACTCGCTCACATATGCGGAGCCGACCACGTATCAATATCGACTTTATGCTGGAGAAGAAGCTCGTTGAGTCGCTTGCTTTCGAGCTGACCGGCGCACAGTTGGAAGTTCTGCAGGACATCCATTCGGATCTTACCAGCAAGCGGGGTATGCACCGGCTGCTGCAGGGTGATGTGGGGTGTGGGAAAACCATCGTTGCGGCTGCGACGCTTCTCGCGGCCGTCGAAGCCGGACACCAGGCCGCGTTAATGGTTCCCACCGAGATACTGGCGCTGCAACACGCTCAAACTCTCTCTCGCTCATTTGAAAGGCTGGCAGTTCCCGTCACGCTGCTCATCGGATCGTTGAAAGCAGGTGACAAACGTCTCGTACGGTCGCAAATCGCTGACGGCACTGCACGGGTGGTCGTCGGTACGCACGCGCTGATTCAGGAAGACGTGAGCTTCAAGGCGCTCGGCGTAGTCGTCATCGACGAACAACACCGTTTCGGAGTGAGGCAACGCGCGGCGTTGCTGGGCAAGGATGCAAACCCGCACATGTTGGTGATGACCGCCACGCCGATCCCCCGGACCTTGGCGCTGACCGCCTACGCAGATCTAGACCTATCGGTTATCGACGAAATGCCCGCCAGTCGGGCTCCCGTCAAGACTCGTATCGTTACACCCGAAAAGCGCAGGGCGATGTACGATTTTATCCGTGCCCAACTCGAACAAGGAACCCAGGCTTATTTTCTATACCCGGTCATCGAGGAGACTCAGAAACAGGACCTGGAAGCGGCCGCGTCTGCATTCGAGGAGCTTTCGCAAGAGATCTTTGATGGAGTAGCCATGGGGCTCATCCACGGGCGAATGTCCTTCGCCGAAAAAGAGCAGGTGATGAGGGATTTCTCGTCTGGAGCGATCAAGCTGCTGGTTGCGACCACGGTGATCGAGGTCGGGGTTCACGTACCCGAGGCGACGATTATGGTCGTTCACCATCCGGAACGGTTTGGTCTCTCCCAGCTGCACCAGTTGAGGGGGCGTGTAGGTCGTGGGGGTAAGCCGGGGTATTGTTTCCTGTCGGTCGTCGAAGATTCGTCGTATCAGTCCAGGCAGAGACTAAAAGTGTTCACGCGCGTAACAGACGGATTCAAAATAGCCGCAGAGGATCTAAAAATCCGCGGGCCGGGTGAGTTCTTCGGTCTCAGACAACACGGTGTGCCGGGTCTAAAGATAGCGAATCCCGTGTTGGACCAGGACATCGTCGAAATTGCCCGCGGCCAAGTCAAAGGCCTGCTCGATGCTGATGCGAGGCTGGAGAGCGCCGAGGCGGCCCCTTGTCGCCGTTTTCTCGAGGAACTCGAGCTCGACGCCTTCGGTCGCACAATCAGCTGACATGGGCGGTCTTTTGGCGTAATTGTTGCATACTTGCCACGACAACGTTAGGAACGCAATCACGATCCGGATGTCGTTGCGTAATAAAGCGCTTACGTGCAATATTGCCTTTTTTGCCTTGTCGGGTTGAGACGAGGGGTCTACCCATGATTATTCAGTGTGAAGGTTGCGCCGCTAAGTACTTCCTGCCGGAATCCAAGGTGCCTGCAAAGCCGGTCAAGGTGCGTTGCCCGCAGTGCAAGGCCGTTTTCACGCTGATTCCGCACAAGCAAAATGTGGTTGCCGGTGCGGACGAGTCCGTGCTAACGTCTGCCGCGAAATCGCCCGAGGCAGAGGTCAAAGCGCAAGAAACAGCGCAGAAGCCAGCGCCAGCCCCGAGCACGCCGGCGCCCAAGCCTAAGGCGGCGGATGGCGATGAGAATCACGCGAGAGCCAAACGGCTTGCCCGCGTGTTGGTGTCGGATATTCTCTGTTACAATCAGGAAAAGAGGGATCGAGCACTGCTTGACGGCAGCCTCATGACGGTTCTTGGCGACGAGATCAAGAAGTCATGGGAGCTCTATAAGGACAAGGTCGGCCCCGAGGTCGCCAAGTCCACTGATTATTTCAAAGAGGCCCTAAACGAGATTTTAGCGGATGGGCAAAAAGTTTTCTGAACAGGGCATTTCGAACCAAACCAACCACAGCACGCGCAGCGCGCGAGTCCCCCTCGTATTCATGGTATCCAGTGATTCTGCGCAAGTGGACGCGGTCCTGTCGCAGTGCTCCGATGTGCCCGAGAATTACACCGTCTACCCCAACATTAGCGAGCTGATGTCAGCGCTTTCGCAGCTGACCAGGTTGCATTTGGCCTTCGCCGTCATCGTGGAGAAATCAGCCGACGCCGTAGACGCTCCTCTGCTTCGTAGCTGCAAGCTCGAGTACCCACAGCTCAACTACGTCCTTATGCTCGAGGACTGCACGCAGGCCCACTATCTGAGGTTTCAGTCGATTGGCATCCAGAACGTTATAATACCGCCCTTCGATGACGTGAGTCTCACAAGCGAAATTGCAACGGCTCTACCCAACATACCACAGTTCAAGAGACATCCCGAGCTCACTAAGCGAGGCATGGTGCGATTTGATTTTCTGATTCCGAGCGACCTTGCATACGCGCTGGGTATCAATTATCTGATCTCGTTGTTGCTTAAGGAATTCTCGTATCCCCTTGCCGACTGCAGGATCAATATCCCGCTGGCATGTGACGAAGCCATTACGAACTCGATCCTGCACGGGAACCGCTCCGATCCCAAGAAGAAGGTGAGCATCCACATCTATATAAGCTCTTCGCGGTTCAAGATTAAGATAAAGGATCAAGGGGGCGGTTTCGACGTTGCAGACGTGGCGAATCCTACAAAAGGTCAGAATTTGATGCGTTCATCGGGGCGGGGTATCTACCTAATGCATTCTATCATGGACAAAGTCAAATACAGCGATGGCGGGCGAACTGTCGAACTGGAAAAGACGAACGCGAACACGAGCCCGGAAAACCACAGCGGCAAGAAATCCTAGTCCTGCTGCCACTTCTCCTTGACTATCCTTGCCAACATATCGTCGATCTGATTCCAGATCCTGGCGTTTTGATCCGGTTCGAAAAGGGCTTTCTTGACTCTGCCGTATTCGTCTTTCTTGACGTAACGGATGGCCTTGAGGGTCTCCATCGGCACCAGAATATCTTTGCAGACTTTTACTTCCAGGGCCTTACTGTCCAGATTTCTCTTGGGATTGTTATCCGGGTGCATACCAAGGCCCCAACCGTGCGCGATCATGCTGCAGATTAGCGCGCGAAACGTGTTTTGGCCTTGAACGGTGTCGAGATCGAGCGTTCCCTGGATCTTATCCGAGACGCCTTCGACGACAGGTACGAGTTTTTCCACAACGGTTGGGGAAATTTCAATATTTAGAAGCCGTGAAAACATTTCCGAAAGCATCTTTTCGATAATACGCATGGCAGGATCACCCATCTTGAGTAATGACTCTACGCCTTGAGGAACTTCTTCCTTAGGAGTAACACCCCCATTACAGCAAGAAATACGCCGACGGCCACCATGATCATGTCTTTGCCGACAAAAGCGTTCGCCAGGGTTGCCAAAAAAGAAGTGATGAGGAAAGCGGTCTTGGTAAGGATCTCTCGGGTTGAGAAGATTCTTCCTCTGAACGCTTCCGGAGTCTCGACTTGGAGCAGCGTCTCGGTAACAATGGCGACGGGTGAAACGCAAAGCCCCATCA
>JAOTUR010000363.1 GCA_029863805.1 Candidatus Krumholzibacteriia bacterium
GCCCCCCAATGTGTTCATTGCTGCAGCGGAGGCCATCGTGCGGACGGGTGCCACGCTGGTTCTTGCCGATGTGAGCGAAGACACCTTTTGTATCGACCCCGAATCGATCGCAAGGGTCATGACAAAACGAACCAAAGCCATCATACCCGTCCATCTCTTTGGTCAGCCGTGCGATATGGATTCGATTCTTGAACTGGCCAGGGCCCATGATGTGGACGTGTGCGAGGATGCTTGCCAGGCACACGGCGCGGAGTACAAAGGTAAGAAGTTGGGTTCGCTCGGCACCGTGGGAGCATTTTCATTTTATCCGACCAAGAACCTGGGCGGGTTTGGTGACGGAGGCGCGGTAACGACCAATAACGAGCAGATCGCGGCGAGAATCAGGATGCTGCGTCACCACGCGCAGAGCGATAAGAACAAGCATGACGCGATCGGTTATAATAGTCGCCTCGATAGCCTTCAGGCGTCGGTTCTCAGTGTAAAGCTTCCGTGCTTGGACCAGTGGAACGCGAGGAGGAGGGAACTTGCGCGTCGGATTCAGTCACAGGTCGTGACCAGTGAATACGATTTCCAGGAGGTTCCCCCGGGCACGACCCCGGTTTATCACATCCTGGCGGTTCGGCACGCGCACCGTCAGCTCGTCCACGCCCAGCTCGATCAATCGGGTATTGGCTGGGGCAAGCATATTAACGTACCCATACATTTTCAACCGGGATACCGCTTTCTTGGGTATAAAAAGGGAGCGTTCCCTGTGAGCGAACGGCTTTGTGAAGAGCTGGTATCGTTGCCGATCTACCCCACGCTTACAAACGCAGACGCGGACTATATTGCGCAAGCCCTCGGTAAAGTCGTGGTGTCGGTCTAAGACTCCGACGAATGCCATCGTGGAACACGTAAACAGACACGACCCGAGTTTATTCTTGCTCCAAAAGGACAGTTAGCTGAATCGCATATGGGTACTAATGGAGACGAACGGGCCAGCCGTGACAAGACAAGTGATAAATGGTGTGCGAGAGCTTGCGGTCATTGTGATCTGTGTAGTTGTCGGATTGAATGCTTTTGTAGGATGTGCTCCGCGTGCTGATATGCAAGTTCCCACGGCGGGCGCTGACGAGCCGTACCAGTTCGAGTCAGAAGGACAAGTGACGCCGCCGGATCTCTCGACAATCCGTAAGGAAGTGGATCGCGTCGATGTGTTTGAAGAGATACCGGTATCCGAAGACACAATGACAGTGCAGAGTGTCGAACCTGTGCAGGAGGTTCAATTCGACGAGGCGGTGCGGGACTCATCCACGGAAGACTCAGCGGTACTGGGCCCAGGTTACCGGGTGCAGGTTTTTGCAACGGGGAACCGAGAGGCGGCTCAGTCGTTCAAAGGGGAGATCGAAGGCAGGCTAGACGTTCGTGCGTATGTCGAGCTTGTGGACGGTATTTTCAAAGTTCGCGTCGGCGACTGCCGTTCGCGCCCTGATGCGGAGAATCTTCTCCAGCGCTGCCGTGGCGCGGGTTACACCGACGCGTGGATCGTGTCCAGCTATGTGGTCTGGCGACGGCCCCCAGTACAGTGATGCCGTGCGGCGCTACTGTTTTATTGGAAGGCGGTTGACAGAAGCTTGTTAGGACTTATAATTTGCTCCCATACGGGGCGGGAATAGCTCAGTGGTAGAGCGCTACCTTGCCAAGGTAGATGTCGCGGGTTCAAATCCCGTTTCCCGCTCCATTGTTTTGTGCCCGCCTCCGGTCTGTCCCAGCTGTGTACGATGTACAATCCTTTCCCGTCATTAGTCGATCCCTCCCGCAGCGGCTGTCGTTAGTTTAACCCGTCATCGATGAGGCCATGAGTAAAGTTGAGTCGAAATATTTGCTCGCGGGATACTATTTTCTCTTTAGTCTTGTGTTAATGGGAGCGTCCCTGAAAAGACCCATTCATAACTGGGACATGATTGCTTATGCGGCCTCGGCAAAGAGATTCGAAGTCAATGATGGCGCAGCACTACACAGCTTTGTCTACGAAGAACTGAGACAATCGGTCCCTGCCGAGACATACGATACGCTTACGCGCGGGCGCTACCGGCAGGTGGTAAGCCAGGATGCCCATGCTTTTAGCCAGCAACTTCCATTCTATCAGGTAAGATTATTATACATCACAGCGATCTTCTTGCTCGCGAAGGTGGGAGTCAATATTTTCGCGGCGACGCATCTCGTATCTGCATTATCGGTAGCTCTGGGTACGTGGCTGATGTTGTTTACGTTTAGGCCCCACGTCGACACCCTGTATCTGTATGTGCTCCCTGTGGCGGGTGTCGTGCTCGGTCTGCCGTTTGTTGCGCGCTATAGCACACCCGATGGGCTTTCGTTTTTGATGGTTTGTCTCACGACCTACCTGCTCATGAGAGGTCACCGGGGAGTTTTTGGGATCTTGCCGCTGTGCGTTCTGGCGAGGCTGGATCTGATCATATTCGTGGTGTTGGTGTGGATCCACTTATGGCGGCTCGGACGATCCAGGCTTACGGCAGCCTTTAGTCTTTTGGCGACGATGTTAATATACGTCGGATTAAAAAAATACTACGGGTACTACGATTGGGTTACCGTGTATTACTTTACCTTTGTTCAGACTCTGACACATCCCGCTGACGTGGCCGTGGACTTCGGCTTGGCCGACTACCTACAGGCGCTGACCTCGGGCGTGGAGGGGGCAATCAAGAGCAAGCCTTTTCTTGTCTACATCGGGTTAATGGTTATGTCGGGCTTTGTGGTTGTGCGGCGCCTCGGGCCAAGAGTTGCCGGCGGTGTAACGTCGAGATACATGTTATTCCTGCTCGTATCCTCATTTGTTTACGTGATATTCCACTTTGCATTCTTTCCGGATATGTCGGAAAGATTTTTCATCGGCCAGTACATGTTGGCGACAGGTGTATTGTTCTTCTTGATCTCTCGGCGTGGACACTTGGACGATAACCACCCTGGGAAATCAGCCGACAAAATGGCAGGAATCGAATAAAGTAGGGTTGACTTTGTTGACCAGCCGTTCGTTTACTATTTTCCTCTTGACAGTCACGTATGCATACTGCAGCGGTCGCCGTGTGTATGCGCCCACAGCA
>JAOTUR010000364.1 GCA_029863805.1 Candidatus Krumholzibacteriia bacterium
TTTCAAGCGAGTACGATACGCCGGGTCGTTCATCGTCCGTCCATCGGGCGACGACGCGTTGATGGTCGTAAACCTGTTGTCCATGGAGCGTTATCTCGAGGGCGTTTTGCCGCACGAAATGGGAGATCCGGGGGCCGACGGGTACGATGCGCTCAAGACGCAGGCCGTGGCCGCGAGAACGTACGCGTTGGGCAAGGTGCAATCACGCAAAGATCAACCGTTCGATGTGTATGCATCGGTTCAGGATCAGGTGTACCGCGGCCTCGAAGGCAACAACAAGGTGGCGTCGGCGGCGGTACGCGATACGCGTGGCCGCATCGTAGGCTACGATGGAGAGCCGATCAGGGCGTATTACAGCGCCTGCTGCGGCGGCCATACGTCCGATATCCGCCAGGTGTGGCCCACGCGCGAGCCCGCTGCCTATCTGCACGGGGTGCCGGATAGGGACCGGCGTGAAAACCGTGCGTTCTGCCGCGAGAACCGCTACTTCCGATGGCGTTACTCGTTTACAGGTAAGGAGCTGGGCAAAATCCTACGCGTGACGATACCCAGACAACTCTTGGTCGATGAGGAGGAGGTAGGGGCGTTAAAAGATATTCGCATCGAGGAAAGAAGCCATTCCGGAAGAGTGGTCAAGCTGGCCATCGAGACGACAACGGATACTTTCATCATCACGGGCGATCCGATCCGCTGGTTCTTGGTGACCGACACCTCGCAGGGACGGATCCTGCCCAGCGTGATGTTTCGTTTGGACAAGGTGATGGAACGCGACCGCATCGCCTTTGTGAGCATCTCGGGTGGTGGCAACGGTCACGGGGTGGGGATGTGTCAGAATGGAGCGATCTCGATGTCGAAGAAGGGGTACACGTACAAGATGATCCTTTCGCACTACTATCCGGGGTGTACGGTAGAAAGGGCGTACTGATTCACCCGCGGCCCTGCGCGCGCTTGCTCAGCCGGTCGCCGGTGATGAAGCTGCGCTGTGGCTTTGTTCTCGGCCCTGCGCCCGCTTCGCGTGCGTGCTCAGCCGGTCGCCCGTGATGGGGCTGCGCTCGCTCGACGGTTTATTTGCTATCCACGAATGATGACAGACGACAAAGACAAAAGCATTTTATCGCCGGAGATCAAGTTTCAGTTGGTGCGCAAGCTCGAGCGCCACAAGGTGATCGGCCTTGCCGGGATGGAGCTCGAACCCCACGAGGCCAAGTATCTCGAGTTCCACCGTCTCGCCGGTGTCATCCTCTTTGAACGCAACATCGACAGCTTGCCGCAAATCGCCGAGCTGATCGGTGCGGTGGAAGAGCGACTCGCGAGCAACGGTCTTGTGCCGCTGGTGATGGCGGATCATGAGGGCGACTTTGTCAGCGAACTTCGCAAGCTGATCGGTGTGCCTCCGTCGGCTTTGGCGATAGCGGCTGCGGGTGATCCTTCGTTGGCACACGCGGTAGCGCACGAGACGGGTTTGGCCATGGCCAAGCTGGGAGTGAACGCGGTCCTCGCGCCGGTGGCCGATTGCTACCTGGATCCGGCCAGCCCCATCACCGGTCTGCGCTCCTTTGGAAGCGACCCTGAATTGGTCGCGGAGTATGTAGCCGAGACGATTCGCGGTTTTCGGGATGCGAGGATGCTGACCTGCGTAAAACACTTTCCGGGTCATGGCACGACCAGCCTGGATTCGCACGAGAGTCTTCCCGAAGTGAACAAGACTCTCGATCAGATGAGATCCGCTGATTTGGTGCCCTTCGGGGCTGCGGTGCGGGCAGGTGTTGATATGGTGATGACCGCGCACATCGCATTTGCGTTGGACGATAAGACGGACCATGGAATCCCGGCCAGTTTTGATACGCGACTAATCCGCGCTGCGTTGCGTGAGGAGCTCGGTTTCGATGGTGTGGTGATAACCGATGCTCTGGAAATGGAGGGTGCCAGACAACACGCGCGTCGCCGATACGGCGGTTTGGCAGGTGGCTTTGAACGCAGCGTGCTGGCCGGCTCTGATCTCATGCTTTACTCATCGGCCATACCCGAGAGAATGAAGGTCCAGGATGACTCCGAGCCGATGATCGCGGTTGAGGTGATGCAAACGATCATCGAGACGCTAAGCCGAGTCGTCGATCGCAGCCGTATAGATGCCAAGCTCGAGGAGGCGGCAAAGCAGCACGAAGGCGTGCGCAATTTCTTGGGTATTTTGACGGATTCGGAACGACGAATAACGCGGTTGAGGGAGCGTGCAGCGGACTTGCGTTCTCCGCCGACACCCAAGAAGGACGGCAATGTGATCCATCTTGAAGACTATGCATCGACGCCCGCCATCTACAAAACGGTGGCGGAGAAAAGTGTCGTTCTGTTGCGTGATCCAGAATCGTTTATTCCCGTCGACATTAAGCAGGAATGGTGGCTGGTTCCCGTCGAGTATCATCCGAGTGAGTCTCTCCGCCGGCAGGATATGGGAACGTTTTTGAAAGGGCTCTGTCGCATTTTTTCTAGTTGGGCAACGACCGGTTCGGTAACCGGTTTCGAGGTGGATGCGACCGGCAAACTCCAGCCACGCTTCGCGGCGCTGGCCGGGCCTTCGGGTGGGCGCGGGAGCAGGGCCGAATCGGCGCGTTTACCCGATGATGCGGCGATTCTTCCGGTGCTCTCAGCACGCGGGATGCCACCGGAGACATTTCTCTATCAGCTCTCCGAATTCGTCGAGCAACGGCAGTCGCCACTGGTCTTGGTGACCGGTTGGCCGGTTGTGGACTGGATCCCCGAATCCGTGGGCTGTCTCGTCACCTTGGGTGCATCGGCACCGGTGGCGGCAGTGGTGGCCCGGATCCTGGTTGGAGATGTGCAGGCCACAGGGTCACTCGAAGGCCTCACGTGAGTTCTGTTCTGAGGCGGAAACCGCGTGTCCAGATGCCGTTTGACAATGGGCGATTTCGGTGGTACTTTCTCACCGGTCCTTGCCGGCTATCCTTCATGATTCGACAATTGGTGGGGTCGTAGTTCAGTTGGTTAGAACGCCGGCCTGTCACGCCGGAGGTCGCGAGTTCGAGTCTCGTCGGCCCCGCCATAGACTATAACTGATTGTCCTGCAATGAATT
>JAOTUR010000365.1 GCA_029863805.1 Candidatus Krumholzibacteriia bacterium
CTTGCTAACGACATCTGTCGGACGTTCCCCGGGCATAACCTCTTGTGAACGTGTCCCCGTACGGGTCGCCTGCGTGCGGCCCGCCCGTATGGATCGCGCCCTGGCCTGGGCGCTGGCCCGCTGCATCGCGGCTCGGAGTTTTCCATTCAACTTCTTGTATTTCGATCGATCTCGAGGCATGTCGAGCGAGTGCAGTTCGGCGACAAGCCGCTCGAACTCAGCGATGTGCTTGTGATCGCGGGCTTTAACGGCATCTTTGTCATCCTTTGGTGTGATAATATTGGGTCTGCTCTCTTTTTCCTTCTTGGTTTGCGTGGTCTTCTGACCAAAAAGCAGCGTGGGCGACATCATCGCGACCAGCACCACAGCTGCAAGTAGTTGTTTCAGCATGACTGTAACCTCCTTCTTGACGTTCCGGGACATCCGGGACATCTCTACTATAGACAAGAAATAACCGTATCGGGTCACAATTTTCTTCGCGGGGGAGATGGGGTGGATGGCTAGGGCGGTTTTGCAGTCGATTGGTTACACCAACGCTCCACTGCAGGATGAGCCGGCGCCGGCGGTACAGCCAAAACAATGGCTGCCGGTGACGATACGTCTCTTGGCATGAACCACCGGATCGAAGTCACGGATGTGGTTGGGTGCGCCGTGGTCGACCGAAAGCTTCAAAGCCAGGTTGAAGTCGCAATCGTAGATGTTGCCCTCCCAGTCCACGTTGATTTGATGCCGGCACATCAGGCGGTCGAGGGTGGCCGCGTTGAACGAGTCCCTCAGGAGTTGCGTATACTCCGCCAACTTGTTCTGCTTCTTCAGGACGCCCACGTAGCGTCCGATCGGCATGTTGGCGATGGTGATGAGATTGGTAAAATGGATAGCAAAGCGTTCGTTGAGCTCACGCCGATAATCCGCCTCCAGATGGGACTGCTCGGGCGGCAGATGCGGGCCGACCGGGTTGTACACCAGGCTAAGCGGTAGCTCGGGATCCGAGCCGTACCCGTGGTCGTTGAGGATGCGGATGGCGTCGATGCTTCCTTTGAAAACCCCCGATCCCCGTTGACCATCGACATTGGACTCGAGATAGCAGGGGAGCGAGGCCACGAGTTGCACCCGATGATCGCGCAAGAAGCGCGGCATCGTTTGCATGCCCGGTTCCAGCAGGACGGTGAGATTGGTTCGGATCATAACCGGGATAGCGGCCGCGTGGAGCAAACGTATGAAACGGCGCAGGTCGGGGTGTAGCTCCGGTGCGCCACCGGTGATATCCACCAGCTTACAACGGGTGCGCTTCGCCGCATCGATCACCTGCTGCATGGTCGGCCAGCTCATCATCTCCTTGCGGTGGGGAGAGGATGCGACGTGACAGTGGACGCATTGTAGATTGCACTTCAGACCGATGTTGACCTGGATGGTGGCGATGTCCGAGCAACAGAGATCGTCACCGGTTGCCTCTCTCACACGTTCGTCGAACTGATTCATCATAGTTGTCCAACCTGGTGTCGCCCGCCTCAGCAGCAGGCACCACCCGCGCCTCGGTCGTCAGAGATACGATCGCTGGCGGGCGAGCAGTCAAACGGTCCATAGTGCGTCGTGCGGTCGCCTGTCACCTGGAAGTGCCGTGCGTAACGGGTGTCCTCCAACATGGCGGCCGTGTTGCCGCAGACGAGCATCGGTTTGCCGGCGATGAACCTGTGATGGTCGTCCAGGACAAAGTCGTGGGGCGATTCGGAAATGGTTCCTTTATATACCGCGATGTGGCCGTAGTCCTCACAGATGTCTTCGAGGTTGCGCAGCTTGAAAGCGCGGATGGTCATCGAATAGAAGTCGACCATTCCCGCCCTGGCGGATAGCGCGGGATCCTCGAGGGTGATGCGCGATGCGGAGACGACGCGATAGTCAGCAATGCCACCCTCGGCCAGCATGCGACGAAAATCCTCTTTGTACATCGCTCCACCCAGGCATTCGGCGTAGAGCTGGGCATCGCCTCGCACGTCTTCGGGTACGCGTCTTCCGGCGAAGACATCGGAGAAGAAAAGCTCGCCACCGGGCTTGAGCACGCGGAAGATCTCGGAAAAGACCGATCGCTTATCTGGCGACAGGTTGATCACGCAGTTCGAAATGACCACGTCCACCGACTCGTCGTCTATGCCCGCTCCCGCCAGGTCCTCGATGTAGCCTTTTCTAAAATCGACGTTGGGCTGCAAAAACCCAAAGCGGATCATCTGACGATCGATGTGGCGCCTCGCCACGTCGAGCTGTTCATCGGTCATATCGATACCGATGACCCGGCCTGCGGGTCCCACCAGGCGGGACGACATAAAGGCATCCCTGCCGGTGCCGCAGCCCAGATCGAGGACGACGGCTCCTTCGATGGCCATCGGAATGGGCGAACCACAGCCGTAGAACTTCTGCAGAATCTCATCGTCTATAAGATTGATGATCTCTCTCTGATAGGGCGGCAGCGATCCGTTGGCACAACAGGCGCTCGATTTGAGATCGCGATTACTCTTGAAGATCTTGCCGTAGTACTCCCTGACCTGATCCATCTCTTTGGCGGTATCGAGCATCGTCCCTCCGGAATCTCTGCGATAAAACGGCGTCACCACTCGGGTCACGGTCCGATACGACGAACCACCCGGCCGCGCGCAAGCCAGCACAGCACCCCAACGATCAACACCACAACGAGTTATCCATTTACGGCTGGTGCCAGTGACGAACAATACGGCGACTGAACCTCGCCCCCAAAAATACGCGCGGAGCCGCGGGATGTCAAATCCTCTCCGTGACGGGGGTGGGTCGGTTATCCGTGTAATTCCTTACAAACAATTTGCTTGCCCCAGCAGTTGCAAGGCGCGAGAGCTCTTGCGGGGTGCGGGTTTTTTGGGGGGCGTGGCACGGAGATGGCGTGCCCGACGTGACCGCTTGTCGGTCAGGACTCCTTGCGGTGCAGACTGCTGCACCGACTGTCGGCCGAGCGGTCTTCACGCATGTCGTATTTAGGGGGATGGCCTGTTTGTCTGCGGCCAGAAAAGTCTTGGTTGACGGTGGAAAAATGTGACGTTTGGACATCCGCGTTTG
>JAOTUR010000366.1 GCA_029863805.1 Candidatus Krumholzibacteriia bacterium
ACCGCCAAAGATCCACCGGTGCGTGACTGTGCTGCCGGCCATGCCGACGATCTCCGAAAAGAAGAAGACCTTCTCTGTGTCCGCGTTTAGTGAATCCAGCTGGTCAACTGGCTCGCGGTCCACCACCGCGCTCGTAAAAACCGCCCTCTTGATGGCGCCCGCGCCGGCAGCCACCGCCGTCGCCACGGGTTCCCCTCGAGGCTCAGCCGACGTTGACGTCGTATCTTGCGCACACACGTTGCTCGCACCCAGGGCAACGAGTGACACACCCACGGCGACACACTGTTTGAACATGACCTACCTCCCTTACTCGATGGTTCGCTTGACCGGGCCACCTGTACTCTAGCACAAAACGCCCGTTCCGTGACTGATCAGTCCGTCCTCAAATCGCAATTCCGTGGCGGATCTTTCGGCCCCTGCCATCTCACACCCCATCACCCATCCAACCAATAGCCGACGGCGGTGACCAGAACATAGATCAGACCGTAACCGATCTCCATAAAGCCAATCTGTCTGGCTCTTTTGAACCGTCGATAACGCGAGAGACCCAAGATGGCTCGGCCGATTAGGATCAACAGTGCGACGACCGCCAAAAACGGTATACGATCGAACCAGGCCAGCGTCGAGAGCGCGATTATGAATGCCAGGTGAAGCAATAATACAGGCGTCCGCGCAAACGGTCGCCCACGCTCCAGACGTAGCCGCGCTCTTACGTAAGATATCGATGGGATCGTGCGCGCCACCAGGATGATCCACAGGACCGACGCCCGAGGCCACGACCAATCCCCAACCAGGGCGATGGCGGGCGCGACGGCCGCCAGTCCCAACGGTCCAGCCAGCTCGGACAACAGGGCCCTCGTCTGATTCTTGCTGTCGTAAAACAGATAGACCACGATGAACGGACTCGCTACCAGCACGGGTAGCACGGGCCCTATGCCCGACACCCGGATTGTGGAGACCAGCCCCAAAAAGGCCGCCCCCCCATAGAGCAGCACCACACGCAACGCCACCCGGCCGCGCGTCGACCTAGTCCACTGCTCACGATGCTTAAGAAATAGCTTGAGAGGATGCCGTAAAAGAAAGGCAAAGATGGCAGTTACAGAAAGATAGATGCCGCCGGGCGTCGGCACCACCAGCAGCGCCAAAACGATGGGCTCGAATAGAAATCCCCAGCCACCGTGCTCGACCGGGAGGGCTATGGTCTTTAGCCTTACACGGCTGTTCGCAGCGGTCTGGCGCGAGTGGACCTCCATCCGCTGACCGTGACACAAATCGTGTCCGATCACAAGCCGGGGTTGACGGTGGTCGCGCCTCAGACCGGCTTGCCCAGCTTGGTTTCTACGCTTGTGACCTTGTCACCCATCGTCTGCTCGCGATCGGTCCGTGTCCCGACTTTGATCATGGTCGATACACGCGGCGCGCCCATGTCATGGACCACCTCGTGGCAGCGCTTGATGGCCGAAAACACCACATCCCATTCCCCTTCGATGTTCGTGCCGTAGGCGTGCAAGTGCGTCTGCAAACCCGCATCCGACAGCACCTGTTGACACGCCGCGACGTATTTGGATACGGAGACCCCTACCCCGAGCGGCACCACCGTAAGATCCGCAATCACTTTCATAAAGTCCATCCTTCCTTACCCGAGCTACGACGGCGGCCGCCCCTGTGTGCCTCCTCCCAGGGTCTTACGAGCAAAATCCCGCTCGAATTCTTCGTTGCTCCGATAGACGTAGCCAAGAGACTTCTCCCATACCGCTGGCTTTTCCATACAGAGATACATGAACACCTGATCATGCCAAGGCTCGAAAGACCGATACATGGTCTTGAACATCGCCACCTTTATGGGGTCAGGGTAGGTCAGCTTGCCGTGCGGATCCTTGACCAGCTCCATCTGCAGAATCTTGGTTTGATTCGCAAGCTCACGAATCTTGCTGATGACTGGTTTGATCAACGTCACCGACCCGAAAGAAATAAAGCTCACCTCCCGTGATTCGAAAAGGCTCATGACATCACGGGCCGCCCGAGGGTAGTCGACATCCCAAGCGTCGTAGCAAACCATGGGATGAAAGTGGAAGGCCACTTTTATACCCCGGTCTGCGACCGACCGTGCCGCCTCGATGCGCTTGTCGAAATTGGCCGTAAAATGCTCCTCGTTGGCGATGATGGTCGGTGTGTTCAGCGACCAGCTACACACGACGTTTTCTGGCACCTCGTTGGTGAGAAGGTACCTGACCCTGTCGGACTTCGTTTTCAATTCCAGCAGCACGTTGGGATGCTTCACAGCGAACTCACACAACGCGTCGAGAATGCCGTTACGATTCCCCCAAGCCAGGGAGTCCGACGCCTGCCCTGTACCGATGTGATAAAAACGATCGGGATCCAGCGGGATGTCTCGTATCTTGTCGGCGAATGTCTCGTCAAACAGTATCTCGTCTTGATAAAACGTCTGAACCGTGCAATAACTGCAGCCAAAAACGCAGTTCTCCACGGCGTCTATCGTCCACAGATTGCAACAAACAGTCTTCTCGGATGCGACGGGACATCTGCCCCATATCTTCTTGTCGCTTCTCAGGGTGACGATTGGCTTGCGGTCTCTTCTGGCAGGCTTGTCGAGGCCCGTCGGCGGATAGCTCTTTGGCAGTCGCTTGAGGGTGGCGAGATGGGCTACGAGTTCTTGCAAAAGCCCCTTCACCTTACCGCTTCCGTGCGCCCGACCATTCTGTGATTGCCACCACCCCTTCACCGTGCCTTCACCCCACATATCGAGGTCACGGCTGGCCTCCACCACCTGACGAAATTCTTGGAATGTCATACGGTGCGCAAAGGCGATCGAGCCGATGAAATCCCGTTCCTCGCGAGGCAAGGACTCGTACCAAGTACGATCCCTAAAGGACTCGAACTTTTGTTGGTAATCGATCCTCGAAGCCATTTTCCCCCTGGAAACGAGGCTCTCCCCTCGAGAACGCCGACTGCGCTGCCAGAGTGTGTCGTCTTTGACGTCCGTCACTTGCGCCCGCCTTTGAGCGGGGTCACGTCAGCTTGCGGGACATGACATTGCAGACAGTTGTAACGAGTT
>JAOTUR010000367.1 GCA_029863805.1 Candidatus Krumholzibacteriia bacterium
AGATCTCGGTAGAACAGAAACTGGGTCTCGGTGACTACGAGAAAAAGGGACCTATCCGGTTGGGTACCGCCTTCTTCGATCGCGGCCGCTGTCTGCCGTGGGCCATGGAGACTCCGTGCGTGGTGTGTGAAGAGGTGTGCCCCGTTAGCCCGAAAGCAATTGGCACCTACGACGAGGAGATCACTCGCTGGGATGGCACCAAGGTGACACTCAATAAGCCGTACATGAGACCTGAGCTGTGTATCGGCTGTGGCATTTGTGAGCGCGAATGCCCCGTTGTCGACGATGCGGCCGTCTATGTGACCGCCATCGGTGAGACCCGGTCGAAAGACCGCACATTATTGTTGGAGAGTTACGAGGGTGTCTGACCTGCAGCATGAATCACAAAGGAGATGACATGTCGGAGAAGAAGCGAATCACCCGCCGCGATCTTTTCAAGTTGGGCTTCAGTGCCGGAGCCGCGATGACGCTGTCCGGAGTGCCGGGGGCCACGAACCTTGCCCGAGCCGAGGAAGAGAAACCGAGCAAAATGAGCGATACCACGTTACCGCAAGTTCCGCGACGTGTGCTGGGAAAGACCGGGGAAACCGTACCCGTTCTCCTCATGGGTGGCTCCATGAACTTCGACTCCAAGTTCGATCCCAAGCTGGCCGAAGCCTACCGGTTCGGCGTGAATTATATCGACGTGGCGGATTGCTACAACAACGGCCAGTGCGAAGCAAAGGTCGGGAGCTTCGTCGCCAAGGCCGATCTCCGTAAGAACGTGTGGATTACCAGCAAGAGCGACCAGCACGATCCCAAAGGGCTCGAGCGAACACTTCACACTGGGTTGGATCGCTTTGCGACCGACTACTTCGACATGTACTACCTCCACGCCGTGGAAGATCCTTCGGTCATCAATGATGATCTCAAGGCGACCGTCGAGCGGCTCAAGAAAGAAGGCAAATTCCGGTTCTTTGGTTTCTCCTGCCACGACGGCAACGTAGACGAACTCCTGCAGATTGCCGCGAAAACACCGTGGATCGACTCGGTCATGTTTCGTTACAACTTTGCTCAATACGGTAACAAAGCATTGAACGATGCTATCGATGCGTGCGTCAAGACCAACGTCGGCCTCATTGCCATGAAGACGCAGCGAT
This sequence comes from Candidatus Krumholzibacteriia bacterium, assembly GCA_029863805.1. GTDB lineage: Bacteria > Krumholzibacteriota > Krumholzibacteriia > WVZY01 > WVZY01 > JAOTUR01. The sequence continues at coordinate 1,140 of JAOTUR010000367.1, forward strand.
CCGAGGTGTCTTTTCAGGATAGCTGGAAAAAGTTTCAGCAAAAAGGAAAGTGGAGCAAGCACCAGGCCGTTCTCAAAGCTGTGTGGGCGGACGAGCGGATCAGCGCCGCCGTGTCCCATATGGATACGTTCGAGAAGCTAAAGCAGAACATTGCGGCGGCGGTCGATCAGTACGAACTCGGTCGAGCCGATGTGCAGGCACTGGAACGGTATGCAACGGCGACACGCCATGAAGCGTGTGATGGCTGCGACCACATCTGCGGACCCACCGTGGATGCGCCGGTAAAGATCGCTGCCACGCTTCGCTACCTCATGTACCACGATATGTATGGGGAGAAGGACAAAGCACGAGAACTCTTCCGTCGGCTCCCTACCGGAGCGCAGCGACTTCGTGGCGTCGACTTCCGACCCGCCAATGCAGCCTGCCCGTTCGGTGTGAATGTTGTGGCACACATGGAGCGGGCTGCGAAAGTGCTGGCCGGTTGAGACGCTATAACGCGTCTTTCGCCGTAGGTGGGGCGGCGTAGCCAAGGGAGGGATAAAGGGATGTGTATGGGCGCTTGCAGTGTTGTAAGGCGCCGATTATGCGGTCATCAGATCATGCCGGAGCTTCACGCCAGACGCACTTGATTGCGACCTTGGTTTTTCGCGACATACAGAGCTTCGTCCGCTTTGGCCACTAGTTCATCGATGGTGCGCCCGTCTTCTGGAAACTGGGCGATTCCGATACTGATGGTAATAGAAATGGTGGCATCACCAAAGATAATAGGAGTGTTTGCTATCGCCGTTCTCAGGTGATCGGCCGCAACCCCTGCCGTATCCTTGGCGCGTTCGCTCAGATACGATACAAATTCTTCTCCCCCGTAGCGGGCGGAAACATCGGTCTCACGCAGATTCTTCGAGATAATAGAACCGATCTCTTTGAGCGTGTGGCTGCCGGCAGGGTGACCATAGGTGTCATTGACCCTCTTGAAATAGTCCAGATCCATCATCAAGACCGACAACGGAAGATTGAACTGCTTGCAACGCATCAACTCATGCTGTAATGCAAGATACAACGACTCCTTGGTCAGTAGTCCGGTGAGGTCGTCGTACTTGATCTTCCTCTGAATCTCCCTGTGGTATTTTATGTCTTCGGCATCAATGAGCTCGAACTTGAGGATGGTATTGCCAATCCGAATCTTTTGCCCGTTCTTGAGAGGAACGCTTTGCACTTCGGAATTATCGACAAATGTCTTGTTGGTGCTCCCCATATCGACGAGACGGTATTCGCAGATGTCTCTTTGTCTGCAATATGTCACCTGGATTTTGGCGTGTGTGCGTGAAACAGTTTTTTCCGGTATGCAAATATCACAATCGCGGTCACGGCCGATGACGTACTCGGGTTTGCGCAACCGGTAGTCACGTCCTATCTCCCGACCTTGGATCACTATCAGTACGGCATAGATTCGCCTCAGCGCTTGGCTGCGCTTTTGTGCTTTGATACGAACCGTGTGATCCATGAATACCCCTTGGGCATCGACCCCAATGTGCCGGCCCGCTGCCGCTCCGCTTGTCGGTTCCCCCGGTTCAATAGCCCGATCGGGGCCCGAATCCGCCCCGAGGCTGCGACCTCTCACCGGGCGGCTGGCCACGGTGGGACGCGCCCGGGGCGTTAAAACCGAGCGAAAAGCGTGCCACGGGGTGGCGCGCGTGCCGGGTTACACTCGAGTAAAGCCTTTGCTATAAATGGGTTAGGTATAAAAAAGCAGGGCCAGGGGCATCACCGCGAGGGCTACTGCCCCGCCGGCTGATCCTGGGCGCCGGCAGTGCCCTTGCCTTCGGTGATCGTGATTAGCCGGTCTACGGTGACGTTCTCGACCACATCGACACCGCCCCCGATCCAGCGCGTCTCGATGCGATCGATCTTGTCGCGCGCGCCCAAGC
>JAOTUR010000075.1 GCA_029863805.1 Candidatus Krumholzibacteriia bacterium
TAAACGACATGTTGAGAGACGCGAAAACAGCAGTCCTGGGTTACGGCAACCAAGGACATGCCCACGCCATGAATCTGAGGGACAGCGGCGTTGATGTGGTTGTCGGGGCAAGGGAGCGCGGTGGTGGCTGGTCGCGGGCGCTGGACGACGGTTTCCAAACCCTGCCGATCGGGGAGGCGGTCGAACGCGCCGAGTACGTCGTTGTGCTTTTGCCCGACGAGGTTCAGGGCAAAGTGTTCCGCGAGGAGATTCAGCCTCATCTTAAGAAGCAAGCTGCGTTGGTGTTTGCTCACGGTTTTGCGGTTGCGTTTGGCGCCGTCGCACCGCCGGCTGGACACGACGTATTGCTAGTCGCGCCAAAAGGGCAGGGGCACTATCTTAGGAAGCTTTATGGGGAAAACAAGGGACTGCCGTGTCTGATTGCGATCGAAAACGACGCCTCGGGTGCCGCTCTTGACAAGGGGATTTCTTATGCGCACGCGCTGGGATGCCTGCGGGTAGGTGCCATCGAGACCACGTTCCGGGAGGAGGCCATCACCGACCTGTTCGGAGAACAGACCGTCCTTTGCGGGGGCGTTCCCAAGCTCGTCAAGGCCGCCTTTGAAACTCTGGTAGAACGTGGCTACCGCCCCGAGATTGCCTACCTGGAGTGCCTGCACGAACTCAAGATTATCACGGATCTCATGCACTCGGGTGGCGTCGCGGCTATGCGCGAGAGGATAAGTCGGACGGCAGCTTGGGGTAGTTACTTGTCGGAAGGTAGGATCGTGTCCAAAGATCTAAGGGCTGAGATGAGCTCGATTCTCGACGAGATCGAATCGGGAGAGTTTGCCACCGGATGGCAAAGGGAGGCGGCCGAGGGTCAGACACACCTCTCGAAACTGATCCACGATGAGGCCGCGCACCCCATCGAACGGGCCGGTGCCCAGGTGCGAGATCTTATGCCCTATTTGAAGGAGGAAGAGTGGTGATCAATACCAAGGTGTTAATCGGCGTGTCGTTATTACTGTTGGTTAGTCTAGGTTGTGGCAAGTCCACAGAAGAGCAAACCAAACCCGCAGAGTCCGCGCAGGCGGCACGCCCTATACCGCTACAGAGTGATACGGACACAAGTCTTGTAGAGGGAGTACCCCCTGTTCTGAAAACGTCGGCGTTGGTCGTGGAAGAGCTAAAAAGGCTGACCGAGCAACACAAAATCAATCGCAACGAGTACTGGAGTGGCGCGGGTGGTGTGGTCGGCAACGATTATTTTGAAATCTGGTATACCGACGGCCCGGCAACGATCACGCATGGCATGCGAATGCTCGATGACATTATGAAAGCCCGCGGCGAGTTCGAGACATACTTTGGACGGGCACCGATGGAGACGCTGGTTATACTGCTGCCCCTCGAAATGGAACACTACAGTTCATGGACAGGGCGCGAGTGGTGGTATTACTCCGAGATCAAAGCGGATACGATGACTATTCAACCGCTGTACATTTTATCTAAACGCAGTCTAATGCTGGCGATACCGCACGAATACTATCAGTGGGCAATGTCCAAGATTACAAACAATGGCGCACCGCGCTGGTTAGAAGAAGGCTTTGCGTCGCATTTGTCGGGTGAAGGGAACGTTCTGACACAACAGATCGACGAGTTTCCCGATGAAACCCATGCGATGTCACCGAAACAGGTGGAAGACGTGCTGATTCGGGAGGAATCACGCCAGGAGTCTCGCATCGCATACTATCAGTCGTACCGCATGGTCAAAACGCTTGTCGACAGTTTTGGGGACGAGAAGCTCAAGCAAGCGGTTTTGCTCCTCGGGCAGGGGCATACACGGGACGAGGCTTTTGAGCAAGCCTTTGGGTTGAGTTATGAGCAGACGCTTGAGTCAATCGCGGACCGGACGGAGCACATTTGAGCGCAGTGGTTATGACGGCGCCCCAGCAAATTAGAGTTCGGTTCGCCCCCAGCCCCACCGGATATTTACACATCGGCAGTGCACGCACGGCGCTTTTCAACTGGCTTTATGCGCGAAGGATGGGCGGAGCCTTCATCCTGCGCATCGAGGATACAGACGCAGTTCGCTCAACCGAGACATCTTATGAGGCGATACTGGATGCACTGCAGTGGCTGGGACTCGACTGGGATGAGGGACCCCTAATAGGCGGTCCTTATGGCCCGTACGTTCAGTCGGCCAGGCAGGTTCTCTATCATAACGAGGTGCAAAAGCTGATCGAGCGCGGCAAAGCGTATCGCTGTTTTTGCACGCCTGGGGAACTGCAAGAGATGAGGAGCGACGCCACGGAGCGAGGCCTCCCACCGCGTTACGATGGACGATGCCGTAACCTGCCCGGTGACGAAGTGGAGAGACGGGTAATGCAAAAAGCGGCAAACGTCATTCGTTTCCGAATGCCCGCCGGGAAGACAAGAGTCTACGATCTCATCAGAGGAGCAATCCCATTCGATAATGTGGAGCTCGATGACTTTGTGCTGATCAAGTCTGACGGAAAGCCGACCTATAATTTTGCCGCAGTGGTCGACGACGCCAAAATGAAGATAACTCACGTCATCCGTGGCGACGACCATTTGTCGAATACGCCGAAGCAGGTCATGATTTACAAAGCACTCGACTACCCCCTGCCAAAATTCGCGCATCTGCCAATGATATTAGGAAGTGACAAAACACGTCTTTCCAAGCGACACGGTGCCGCCTCCGTCCAGGAGTTCCGGAGGATCGGATATTTGAGGGACGGCCTGGTCAACTATTTGGCACTGCTTGGGTGGGCGTTTGACGATAAGACCGAGTTCTTTACACGTGAAAACCTGATCAAGAAGTTCTCGCTGAAGCGAGTTGGTAAGAACCCGGCTGCTTTTGACCCCGACAAACTGAATCACATCGATGGTGAGCATTTCAAGAAACTGTCGCTCATGGAGAAGGTGGTTCTAGTTTTCGACAGGTTACAGGAGCACGACGTTTTTCCATCGGATTTCAACGTCAGCGAGTGGTCGATCGCGGAGCTCAACGATCGCGAGAGAGCATCGGTCATCGAGAGGAAAGAAACGAATAATTCGCACTACCGGGATGAGCTTCCTCGGCTTGCAATAATCATCAAAGTGATGGGGAATCGGCTCAAGAACTTGAAGGATGCGCCAAACATGCTCGCCTACTACTTCAAGGATGAGTACCCGGTTGACCATAGGGCTTATGAAGAGCACTTGAGCAATGCCAATACCGCGGAGCATCTCAAAGCCCTGGCCGGTGAGCTTTGGGAGCTTGAGACTTTTGACCGAAGCACGATCGAGAAAGTGGCTCGTGGGTTGGCCGAGAAGCGAGGCATTTCAGCAGCGGCGATTATTCACCCATGCCGTGTGGCGTTGACCGGCAAGAGCGTTTCCCCCGATATCTTTTCGGTCATCCATCTCCTGGGCAAAGAGAAGACCGTGCAAAGACTCGGGGCGGCGGTCGATCATATCGTGGGCTTGCCCAAGAAGTAGCAGCGCCGCTGGCAGAAACCATTTGCGATAAGCGCGTGGACTTGCTAACTTTAGGGTTCATTTTGGCGAGTCGTCTAGTGGCAGGACAGCTGACTCTGGATCAGCCGACGGAGGTTCGAATCCTCCCTCGCCAACCAGAATTTTGGCCCCTTCGTCTAGTGGTTAGGACGTATGGTTCTCAGCCATGAAACAGGGGTTCGACTCCCCTAGGGGCTACCACCGACCACAGCCCTTCGGCAGCGTGCCGAAGGGCTTTCTGTAACGACGTGGGCACGCACGTTGTTTTGCATACCATGTGCTCCGCAACGAATACACTGCCTGGTTCGCATTGCGTTTGTGGTTGATCGCCCGGGTCGCGCAACTCGCCTGCCACGAAGGCTGGCTTTCGACTCGAGGTTCGATAACCGGAGATGCGTTGACTACGACCATGACGATGTGGATATATTAGGCGATGACTTCGGCGTCGAGTACTCATTCGCCGAGCCCTTAGATACCATGGAAGGAGAGGAGAATGACTCCGACGCTCAGAATGACACCAGCCGGCAAGAAGAAGAAAAGACGCGTTGGCCCGGAGTCTCGCGATCGACACCGGCTCTATGAGATCGCGGTGCAAAGCCCGGAAGCCAACATCCATTTCTGTGACCGGATCTATAAGAAGAAGAATGGCAAACCTCCGCGCATTCTCAAGGAGGACTTTTGCGGCACCGCCTTCTTGTCGGCGGAGTGGGTTAAGAAGAGGCAAGACAGAATGGCCATCGGTGTTGATCTCGACGGAGATACCCTCCGCTGGGCGAGGCAACACAATCTGAAGCCGCTGGGCAAAGATGCCTCTCGTGTCACGCTGATACGCGGCGACGTGCGTTCGATGCGCAAGACCAAGGTGGATGTTGTCGTTGCCTTCAATTTTTCATACTTCACATTCAAGACGGTCGAGGAACTTCGTAAGTATTTTGCCAACGCTCGCGATTCTCTCGCTGCGGGCGGCATTTTTGTCCTCGACATCTTTGGCGGTTGGGAAGCTCAGATGGACGTGACCGATAAGACCCGCCACAAGGGATTTACCTATGTGTGGGATCAGAAGGGAGTTGATCCGGTAACCAACCACGGACTCTTTCACATCCATTTCAAGTTTCACGGTGGAGGCGGAATCAAAAGGGCCTTTGTGTACGACTGGCGGTTGTGGAGTATCCCAGAGGTTCGTGACGCGCTGCTTTCGGTGGGCTTTCGATCTGTGCAGGTTTATTGGGAGGGAGTTGATCCCGATACCGAGGAAGGAAACGGCATCTTTCGTCTCGTGAAGAGGGCGGAGAACTGTCCGGGATGGAACGCGTTCATCGTTGCCTCATAGCAAACGGCAGTGCGTTTCACTTGAGGTCGGTTGAGTTCGTGACCAGATACGGATGCCCAGGTACTAAGGCCTTGCGCTCGGAGCCTTGTCCATTCTGTGAAAATACTCCTTGTACTCTTTTTTTGCCATTCTCGATAGAAATAGTATCGCGATTAGGTTCGGCGCGGCCATCAGGCCGTTGGAGACATCGGCCATCGCCCACACCAGCGGCAATGACAGCGTCGCACCGATAAAGGTGAATATGACGAAAACGATTCGGTAAGGCCCGATAGCCGTCCTACCCCACAGGAAACTGACGCAGCGGTCGCCATAGTAAGACCACGAGATCATGGTTGAGTAGGCAAAGAGTGGTACGGCGAGCGTCACCAGGTAGTGACCCTTGTCGAAAATCGGTGACAGTCCTTCTTTAAACGCCCACGCCGTCAGCGCCGCACCGTTGAGTAGATCGCCATCAGCATCGAGCCCATTGTGCCAAGCGCCGGTTGAAACAATGACAATGCCGGTGACCGAGCAAACCACGATGGTGTCTATTAAGGGACCGATCTGCGCGACTATCCCCTCGCGTACCGATTCGCTTGTCTTTGCGGCGGCGTGAGCGATGGGGGCCGATCCTTGCCCCGCTTCGTTCGAGAACAGACCACGCTTGGCGCCCCACGTAAGGGTCAGCAGAAACGCGGATCCGGCGAACCCGCCTACCTCACCCTGCGTGGTAAACGCTTTGGTGAAGATCAACGCAAGCGCGTCGGGTAACTGGTTGATGTTGAGAACGATAACAACTAGTCCCCCGATCATGTAAATGGCTCCCATAGTTGGAACAAGCTTTGCCGCCACGTGCCCTATGCGTCGGATGCCACCGATGATTACCAAGCCAACCAGGACAGCCATGACCAAGCCGCTCACGTAGGTGGGTATCGAGAGGTCTTTCTTGAGGATCTGGCTCACCGTGTTCGATTGCACCATATCCGCCGAACCTAGGCTTGCAAACGCCGCAAGAAAAGCAAAGGTAACCCCCAACCACTTCCAGTTCTCTCCCATGCCATTTGCGATATAATACATCGGTCCGCCCGAGGCGCTGCCATCCGCATTTATGATCCGATGGCGATGTCCGAGGTAGCACTCGACCCCCTTCGTTGCCATCCCGACAAACGCGGTGACCCACATCCAAAACAGGGCACCGGGGCCGCCGTAGTGAATCGCAGTCGCCACACCGGCGATATTGCCAATGCCGATGGTCGCGGAGAGCGCCGACGAGAGCGCCTGGAAATGGCTGAGATCTCCCTCTTCACGTGGGTCATCGTACTTGCCCGAGATCACAGCGACACTGTGCCTCAGCTTACGAATCTGCACGAAGCGAAGATAAAAAGTGAGGAACACGCCTGTGCCGATGAGCAACACCAAGAAAGGAGCGCCCCAGACGATACCGTTGAGAGACTCCACGAATCCGTGAAACCGTTCCAGAAAATTGGAGAGTGTCTCCGCCATGTTGTTCTCCGCCGTTTGTGAATCCAACGGGTTAGGGGTTCTAAGGAGCCTGCTGCGTCCGTAACATGTAAAAAAGTCTTATCGACGATCCCCCAACAAGCAGAACCCCCGCGACGATCATTATCAAAATGCCGTCAGCGGGTGGGGATGGGAATTTCACCGACACAGACGCCTGGCTGCTCCTTAGCATTTGATCGTGCTCGGACCAGGTGGCGGTAATCGTTGCGATACCCGCTTGGGTAGGAGTCCAGGTTATCATGCCGTCGGACGAGGAGGTACCGACGTGATCGACCCTCTCAACCTTACTGCCAGGGCGGTATGTTACATCGACGATCGCACCTCCGACCGGGTTTTGTGCCTCATCTTCGACGCGGATTCGCATTTCCTGGCCCCTTGTCGGAAACCGTTCGTGCAAGATGAGTCTCCCGCGCGCAGCTGCGTCGTGCGAGCAAACAGCAAATACAGTCGCGGCAAAGATGGTCACCGCGTGCTTCTCATACCGCACTTTGATACTTCCCTTTGTGAGTCAGAATCGCGGCGCCTCCAGTGCATACTGCGAGCCAAATTCCAAGTAGAACGACGGGCAGAAACTTCAAGAAAGCGAAATCCTCATCATAGTATCGCGCATACCCCATGCCGTAAAGACCGTCGTGGAACTCACTCCAAAGCGAGAAGCCAATAACGTATGCGAGTAGGATCGGAATCACAAACTTGACAAGGGTATCGAACCACAGGCCCAGCTTTATCGGAGAATTAACGTTCAAATGCTCCCTGATCTTGTCCGGTCCCATCACCCACCCCACAAACAGGCATTCGAATAACCCGACCAGCAGCAGCCCATAGGAGAAAACCCAGTGATCCACAAGATCGAGAAGCGTGAGACCCAATGTCCCATTATTCTCCAAACCGCTGTTCACCACTTGCGGTAAAACGAAACACGTGCTGCCCACGATTCCGGTGACAGCCGTGATGGTAATAGTCTTCTTGCGCGACCACCCGAATTTGTCGCGCATCGAGGCTACCAGAGCCTCGACCAGGGACACCGAAGAGGATAGGCCGGCAAGAAGCAGAAGTGCGAAGAAGATAACTCCGACTACGGCGACAGATCCCTCCGGAAGCTCCCCGATGCCGCGAGGAATAACAAAGAAAGTCATGCTCAGCGTGTGTGCCTGCGGGACGACCGCGAAGGCAAACAGTAGTGAAAAAATCGCCACGCCGGCGATGTACTCAAAACTGCAGTTGAGGAGTGATGTTATGATCGAGTTTTGTGTGAGATCGCTTTTCTTGGGCAAATAGGATGCGTATGCAGTCATGATCCCGAGACCGAGAGATAGTGTGAAGAATATCTGGCCAAAAGCACCCTGCCACACGGCGGGATCTTTCATCGCCGCGAAGTCGGGGGTAAAAAGCAAATAAACACCTTGCACGCCGTTTTCCAGTGTCAAACCCCGGATGATGAGAATGACCATGAACACCCACATCAAAGGGACAAAAACTTTGGTCACCGGCTCTATGCTCTCCACCCCTTTACGTACGATCAGAACATTGAGAAGCCAAACCAGAGCGACGTAGAGGATCGGCTTCCACGTAGACAGCATATCAAAAAAATACGCATCCGGATTGGCGAGATCTCCTGTGGCCAGACCAAAAGCGGGTACAGGCATCGATGTCTTCCACAGCGCTGCAAATGAGCCGACCAACATGCCGGCAACCCATGCGAGGATGGCGATATAATACGCGGTCAGGAAAGCTGCGTTCAGGTTAGCACACCAGCCGAGGTACTCTCCCCGTTTGCCTGCGATACGGTACAGCGACTCCGGGAAGGCGCGACCCGAGAAATTCCCCAAGCCGAATTCCAATATCATTACGGGAATCCCGATGACGAATAGTGCAATCAGATAAGGCAAATAGAAGGCTCCGCCACCAAGTTTGTACGCGTTCGCCGAGAAGAAAACGACGTTGCCGAGACCGATGGCTGAGCCGGAGGCGGCGAGGATGAAGCCGACACGCGATTTCCATTGACCGCGTACAATGTATTTGTGCGGCAAACGTCCCCCCAAATCCGAAAAACGGCAAAGACCGTCATCAAATATGGAATTATATCTTTCACAACTTTTGTAAGTCAAGATGTTTGGGCCAAGTAGAGCGGCGCTCACTTGTGAGTTTTGAAGACTCACGTTTTGTTGTGGGTTTATGAGGCGACTTGATTCGCCTTGTTTTCTGGTAAGCGATAACGGATACTAAAAAGCCGTACCGTTGTCGTATGACGATGTGCGCTTTCTTTTGTCTGGGCGCGTGAAACCCGTGAGATTGAAGATGGGGTCGGGAGTCGTGGTCAAGAGAACTCGAGGTTGTGAAGCCTGTAAGAGCTCGGAGGAGACGATTTGAGAGCTTTAATCTACACGATCCTTCTTAGCGCTATTCTGGTCGTGAGCGTCATGTACCTGAGAGGGATTAAGCAAGGACCTGTTGTGGGCGGTGATAAGAAGGACGAAACGCGAATGCCGGTTGCCGTGCAAAGTGAACCACCGCCTCTTTCAGGCATCGACGTGAGTGAGCTGGAGCAGGTGAACGAGACGGCGCTGTACGAGACGGGTTGTGAGTTGCTCGATCTATGGCATGTACGAGAGGCGATCGGTGTTTTTGAGGCGCTTGTCGAGAGGAACCAGAATCACCAACAGGCCAATCTGCGCCTCGTGGAATGTTATTCGCATCCCCTCATCGCCTCAGAAAAGCGGGCGGCGGAATGCTGGAAAAAAGCAAGAAAGCTGGCGATACAAACCGGGCAGGACACGTTGTGGGTATCCGCGTTTCGTAGTCTATTCATTGAATTCTTGCCGTCTTCGGCGATACGCGAGCTGACCGCGGTTGTCAACCGCAACGCTCAGAACCTTGATGCCCGTTTTCTGCTCGCCGTTGCCCACCATATGAACGCCAATCCCGACGAGGCGGAACGACACGTGCGGGAGCTGCTGGCAGGTGATCAAAGCCTTGGCCGTGCGCGAGAATTGCTAATCCACTGCGAAATCTCCAAGGGTGAGTACCAGAGGGCCGAGAACCTGGCCCGAGATCTTGCCGCTCTTTACCCTGAGGAACCTTATCCTTATGTTCTCCTCTCGCGGGTTCTGCTCATGCGCGGCAACCTCAAAGAGGCTGTGGAGTTTTGCGATAGTGCTTTACACCGCGACAAGAGATACATTCCAGCGATCATTGCACGCGCCCACCTCTATACGGCACAAGGTGATGCCCAGGCTGCGAGGGTGAGTTTTGAAAAACTGGTGATGTTCGACGATCCGGTTCTCGCCAGCGTTGGTACCGAAGGTAAAGCGCATGTCGACTTTCTGTACGGTAGGTTCGACGAGGCCAAAGACAACATGGACGAGGCGATTCGCTTGGCCATGAGTGCCCATTCGATGCGCAGGGGTGTGTTCTACGCGTTTCGCTTGGTAGATTACCTCTGCGAGCTCGGGCGAGTCGATGCGGCCAAGGCCGTGCTCGATCGATGGGTAAGCCGGCAGACTCAGGCCCCGAGTGAACTCGGTGAACTACGGATCCTCATCTCGCGGGGAAGTCTCGATATCGCCCGCCACGCGCTTGAGAAACTGCGGAGTGATAAACAGTTGCAACCTTGGATGCAATCGCTCGGGCTGGATTATGTTGACATTGAAGCCCAGATACTGATTGGAGAAAAAGACTTCGCCGGGGCGTTATCCGTGCTGCAGACGGCTGAGAAGAACGGTGTCACCTCACGGCGCGACTACTTGACCGGCTACGCCCTTTTCCAAAAGGGCGAGGCGGAAAGTGCGGTCGGTTTTTTCGACAAGACCCGTATCAAGTCATTCGGCCTGGCGTTTCCCTACCACGATGATCCCGTGCTGGCCGTACAAGCCATATTCTATCTCGCCGAAGCCGCGTTGGCGCGGGGTGAGGGCCAAAAGGCCCAACACTATTATCAGGATTTTCTGGAATTCTGGGGTGGTACCAAGTGGGACCTGCAGGCTGTCGAACGGGCGCGGAGCAAACTCCAAACCTTGTCGATGAAATCCAAAGATGAGTAGCCCCCACTCAGTGCCAAGCCCATGAACCACAGCCGCTATGCTGGTGCTTGGCCGGGCCGGTGTCGAATCCCGGCGGGACTCATTCCCTCCCCGAATCCCGATACGATGTCTCAGGCTTACCCGCTATACGAATAACGACAAAAACAGCAACGGAGCACAAAAGCAACGCTATGACGGAGGGAATGTTGTAGCCGGTGGGAATGTAGCCCAGAATCACGGCGATCACCGCCACCGATACGGCGTAAGGCAGTTGCGTTCTCACGTGATCAATGTGATCGGCACCGCTGGCCATGGAGGACATGATCGTGGTGTCGGAGATCGGCGAGCAGTGATCCCCGAATACGCTGCCCGCTAGAACCGCGGAGATGCTGGAGAGAAGGATAACCTCCTGCGCCCCTGGGGCCAAAGCATTGAGCTCGGATATCCTGATCACCAGGGGAATGCTAATGGGTGTCAGTATCGTCATTGTGCCCCAGGACGTGCCGGTTGAAAAGCTGATGGCGGCAGCGACCAGAAAGACAATCGTAGGGAGCATACCGGGTGTTAAAAATCCTGATACCTTCGCCACCAGATAATCCGCGGTGTGCAGATCGGAGCACACGGACCCAATGCACCACGCGAGGACCAGAATGATGATGGCGGCTACCATCGACTTGACCCCTGCCACCCAAGCGTTCATGATTTCGGTGAGCGTTGCTAATCGCTGCGTAAGCCCTAGAACGATGGCGACGACGCACCCGGCCAGGGAACTCCACAAAAGTGCCACAAATGAGTTGCTTTCGCGTATGGTATCCATTAGCGAGTATGGGTCTGACCCCGATTCCACTAGTGAGCTTCTTCCGGTGAGAACTAGGCCGACAAAAGTGCCTATGACGACCACGACGATGGGAATTGCTGCGTTGTACCACCGAGCCGGCCCCGAAAACTCGAAGGAAATCTCAGTATCGATGCTGGAGAGGGGGACGGCGTTTTCGGCCAGCAGGTCGCCCTTCAGGCGTGCTCTTCTTTCCGCGGTCAACATGGGTCCAAAGTCTCGCGTGGAGATTGCGATCAACGCCCCGAAAAGAAGTGTCATGAGTGGATAAAAACTGTACTGAATCGAGGCTACGAACGTGGTGAAAGGGTTGCGATCGAGCCCCAGCGTGTCAAAAGCATCTTTGACCAGGCTGATTTCGAACCCGATCCAGCTCGTGATCACTGCGATGCAGGCTACCGGCGCAGCGGTCGAGTCGACGATATAAGAGAGCTTCTCGCGCGAGATTCGCAACTTGTCCGTGATAGGGCGCATGGTGTTTCCGACGATCAGCGTGTTCGTGTAGTCATCAAAAAAAACGGCAATGCCCATGAGCCAGGTGGCGAGCTGCCCCCTGCGAGGGGTCGTTGCCAGTCTGGATATCACATCGACGACGCCCCGCGTCCCCCCGATCCGTGAGAACACACCGACCATGCCTCCCAAGAGCAGCGTGAATATCGCTATCGACACGTGATCTGATCCCCCTTCCCCCCCCAGCGAGTCGACCACGTAGTGATCGACCACGTAGAAAAAGCTACGAATCACAGCGTAGTCGTTTACAAAAAAGGCGCCTAGCCATACGCCTGCGAAGAGCGCGATGACGACTTGTCTGAAAACCAGCGCCATCAGTATGGCAAGCAGCGGCGGTAGAATGGTGAATATGCTGGGAAGCACGCGGACCGTAGTTACCCAAGTTCTCTCCCCAATGTGGATTGACACCTCGTAACGGCCACTGTTTGCAAGAATGACCTCGCTCAGGGAAGCCGGTAGGTCGCCAGAGTATGAGGCCACGTTACGCCCATCCCGTGAGATGTGCATATCAAAGGTGCTGCCCGACTCCGAGACGGCGTCCACTTCGAATTTGGTGGCGATTCCCGCCACGATGACTCTCTGGGGGGTCAGGGGTGAGCGCTGGTTGTCTTCGCTCCGACCCGGCGACGCGAAGGCAAGAATAACCGCAGCGACGCCAAGGACGAGGCTGCGCCTAGAGTGCATCTGTTTCTCCATTATAGCGATACATTTCGGGGCGATGTACGACGTCGTCCGGTTGGCGCCTGATCAGCGTAACTGCCATATTTTGCAGGAGAATATCGTCTTGACGCTCGAGGCAAAAGCCTTGGCGGGCATGTCCCGCGCGTGGTAGCGGCAAGCCGGGTGTTTTGTCGGTCGACGACCTAATCTCAAGACCTCGCGGGATTCGTGAGAGGATTGACCGCGTGTTCGATCACCGCAGCTTCGAAGGCGAGATTATCAGAATGCGGTTTGGTTCGCAAGTCATGAAACAGGCGACACGGACAAAATTGCCGGGGACGCCTTCCCATATGTGCCCGTGCAGCGTTGGGAGTTCACCACTCCTCGCATCACACCTGCGCGCACCGTGGTTCGGTAGAGGCGGTACGTAGGAGAGATCGGGGATCATAATGGCGATAAATCCGTCATAATTGCAATTTGTCGCGCAGCTGCGGACGAGTGAGCGGACAAGAGTGCGTTTTGTGCACAACGTCGAAAGTAGGCTTGCTTATGCGAACAACGCCACGTCGAACCGTCCCTCAAAAGTCCAAGTGGGCAAGATGGTACAGAAATTGCAAAATTTGCAGGGCGATGAGTTCGAGTTGCATTCTTGAATAGAAAACGTGCGACTCGAATTCATTCGTGTTGCCTCGTGCAGTAGCACGTTGAAGGCAGATCTCATTTCGTAGGATAGGAGGAGACGTTCGAGCAGAACTCCAAAATAAAATATCGGCGTAGAGTGATATTTTTTCTTGACACTAATTGACTATATATTAAATCATCACGAACACTGGACAATGCATCAAGTGTGCTCGCGTCAGAAAATGTTGTTCAGTAGTAGCCATGAGGAGGTAAACGAATTTGGTCGTTGACCTCCATTCACCCTTACCCAAAGGACGGATCAGGCATGGCAGCTAAAAAGAGACGGGCGAAAGCCAAGACCAAGCGCAAGACCAAGCGCAAGACCAAGGCCAAGGCCAAGCGCAAGACCAAGCGCAAGACCAAGGCCAAGACCAAGCGCAAGACCAAGCGCAAGACCAAAGCCAAGACCAAGCGCAAGACCAAGAGCAA
>JAOTUR010000076.1 GCA_029863805.1 Candidatus Krumholzibacteriia bacterium
TCCTTTCGAGCCTTCGATTACACGCAAAAGGCAGAATACTGGGCCGTGGTTTGGGGTACGTGGATCATGGCCCTGACCGGGCTGGTGTTGTGGTATCCGACGGTTGCCACAAGCTATCTGCCCGCGTGGACGGTCAGGGTGTCGGAAGTGATTCATTTCTACGAGGCGGTGCTCGCCGTATCCGCGATTTTCATCTGGCATTTTTTCTATGTGATCTTTATGCCCGGCGAGTACCCGATGAGCACGACGTGGCTGAACGGCCGCATGCCGGCAGGCGAATGGAAGGAAACGCACGCCGGAGAGTACTTCGATGAGGGCGAAGGCGCGATCCGGTTTCCATCGCAGAACGGCAAAAAGACAACCGCCATGCCGCGAGAAACATCCGATGGCTCGGGTGCGCCGCACGCGAGTCCTCACCCACCTCCGTCGGAAGCGCAAGAAAAACCTTCGACATCCGCACCCGTGGTCGAACGATCTGACTCGCAACCACGTCCCGCGGTCGAGGGCAGCGACGACAAGACACCACGGTGATGCCTCGTTGTGGCCTGCCCTTACGCGCTGTGGACAACCGCCCGACAATTGATTAAAGTCAAATTTATTTTTTCACAAATTTGATGTTGGAAGCTCAGCAGATGTGTATATTGGTGTGAGGCAGATATCATCCATGGAAAGGAGAGATACCAAATGGGTAAACCCGTAATCGTTTTTGTGGCAATTGTGCTGGTAACAGCGTGGGTCGTTGGCTTGCAGACACCGGTGTCGGCGGGGGAAGAAACTCAGCGTATGTTCGTGGGCACGGCGAAGTGCAAAACGTGTCACAAGACTGAGGCGCAAGGCCAGCAGCACCCCATTTGGCTCAAGAGCGCTCATGCAAAAGCATTCGAGACTCTGGGCAGCGATGAGGCCAAGGCAGTGGCCAAAGAGAAGGGGATCGAAGATCCGCAGAAGGCCGGCGAGTGCCTGAAATGCCATGTCACGGGACACGGGGTCGACGCGAAATTCCTTGGCACAAAATACGCGGCGACCGACGGTGTGGGCTTTGAGTCATGTCATGGAGCCGGTGGGGACTACTACAAGAAGGCGACGATGGAGGGTGTGATCTCGGGTGACATCGAAGCCGCTTCGGTTGGGCTGGTCATGCCCGATGAAAAAACGTGTGTTGGATGCCACAACGAGGAAAGTCCGAGTTACAAGGCTTTTGACTTCGAAAAAATGTATGCGAAAATCAAACACACGATCCCGGAGGAGCGTAAGGCAAAGTACAAGACTGCTGCAAAGTAGTCGTCGTTTAACGAGTGTGGTGAACACGGGGCGGGATAATCGCGAGGCGGTTTATCCCGCCTCGCTTTATTTGTAGCCAAACATCACCGAATAAATGATGAGCCCGATCAACGTGATGCCAATGCTCAGGAAAGTAAAGCCAAAGACGCGGATGGCAAGCCGCCAACGCTTCGAAATCTGCTTCTTGACGACGCGCTTGCGCAGTTCTCCGTTCTTCCTCAGCTCTTCATACTCGGCGGGGCGATCCTTCTTGTACTCATCGAGGGGCACGATACCGGTGAAAACGACGGTGTCCATGGGAAACACTTCGGGCCTCAAATGCGTGTTGAAGAAGTGAATGGTAAAAATAAATCCCACGGCCAGCAGCGCTTCATCGCTATGGACGATGGTCGCCACGTTGATCAACGAGCCAGGTATTATTTTTGTAAAAAGCTCGGGGAACCACAACATGAGCCCGGAAACACCGATAATAGCCACACCCCAGAAAACGGCGAGGTAATCGAACTTCTCCCAATAGGTCCAACGGCCGTACGCTGGCCGAGGGCCTGCGCCGAAAAACCACTTCAACGTCCCGATAAAATCCCGCAGATCCCTTCTGTTGAACATGAGCGAGTTCTGGCCAAAAACCAGCTCTCGCCACCCCAGTCTCCGCTTGCGCTTGTATCGAATCAGAGACATAAGATGAAACGCGAAATAGCCGAAGGTGATCACCGCGGCCGTTCGATGAATAACCCCCGCGACCATCACACCACCCAGCACATTGGCGACATAAGTCGCCCACGACATGTGTGAAAACTTGAGCATCATCCCCGTGAGCGCGAGCGATAAAAAGCTCACGATGACAAATAGGTGAGTTATTCGCTGGGTGCGCGTAAAGCGGCGGATGTAGTACCGTGGTTCACTGGTACTTTTGGCCCTTCTTCTCTCGCGCAGCTGTTTGAAGGAGCGCGGCATCCACAACAGCATGTGGACCCCAAAGAAGCTGAACACACCGACGAGCAGCAAAGTCATCGCCCAGTAGGTGTAAAAGAGTATGGGGTATTTTACCGGGTCATGGTGCGTCGCGTGTGTGAGATACCCCGTGAAACGCATATTCGCGTCTTCGTGGCACTGCTGACACGTCTTGACGATGTTCCTAAAGCCGACCGTCGAATTCGGATCGTTCCCGCCCAGGATCATGTGGGCCCCGTGGCAGTCGGAGCATTTGGCCGCTTTCAGATAACCCAGCTGATAGGCCTTGCCGTGCATCGTCTCCAGATAAGTCTCCCCCAGATGGGAATGACAAGACCCGCATTGTTCCGTCACTTCATGGACAAACTTGTCTTTCTCGACTTCCCCTATGGTATGAGACGAGTGACAGTCCGCACAGATGGGCAAGCGTTCGATATCGCTCTCATCGGCGGTAAAATGGACACTCTTTATGTATTGCTTGTAGATGCCTCGGTGGCATGTCGCGCACGTCGCCGGCAAGTTTCGTCTCGACACCGACGAGCGCTCGTCGGTGTGTTTGAGAACCAGATGCGAGCTGTGACAGTCGATGCAGATCGCACTGGGCAGTAGCCCCTTCTCCGTCAGCCCCCGCCCATGTACGCTGGTCGCGTAGTCGGTTATGGCATCTACCTGGGAAAGCTCGGTGACCTTCGACGCCTGCCCCTCGGCCCGGTGGCAATCGCCACACAACGACGGCACGGAGGCGCGGAAGGTGAGCGCGGTATCGTCACTGTGAGCCTTGGTGTCGTGGTCACCGTGACAGCTCGTGCAATACGGAGCCTCTTGGATGCCTTTGACGTGCGCTCGACCGTGGCCGCTGGCAAAGTAGTCTTCCGAGATCTTGGCGTGACAGCTCGAGCAATCGACGCGGCTCGACGTCTCGCACGGCCTGCGCAGTCGAACATCAACATCCGTGTGGCACTTGACACACGGCATGTTGCGGTGCACCGATCTGGTGATCTCCGCTTTGTCCACGCTCACAGACACCGTGTCGCCATCGGCGACCTTGTGAACATCGGGTCTCTCGTGACACTTGAGGCACTGCTTATCCGAGATGGTGAGCGCGAGCGTTTCCTTGCGCACCTTGTGCGGCAGGTGACAGTCGGTGCACGCCGGGATAGCCCCGGGAGCAGCTTCCCAAAGCTCTCCCCGAATGACTTTTGTGTGCACCGCCTCGATCTTGGAATGGCACCTCATACAGGTCCTTGCGATTCTGCGCGGTGATATCGAGGCCCTGGGTTCTGAGTGGGGCAGGATCAGGTGCGCGTTGTGACAATCGATGCAGGTCGCGGTGACGACAAGACCTTTCTGAAAAAGCCCTTCGCCGTGGATACTCTGGCTGTAGTTCTCGAGAATGTTATGCTCGGATATCTCGTACGTGTTGGCAACCGGCGCACCCTCGCGATGGCAGCCACCGCAAAGAACAGGCACATTCATCCGGTACGCTGGCGACCTCGGATGCTTGGGCGACGTGATATCGTGGACTCCGTGGCAGTCTTTGCAGCGCGGTGCGTAGGGTGCGTTACGATTCAACGCCTGACCGTGAATACTGGCATCGAAGTCGAGTTGGGCATCGTCGTGACAATCGCCACAGTAGACCCGGGCCAGCTGCTCCGGGTGTGGAAAATCCTCTACGTCAGCGTCCTCGTGGCAATCGATGCACTCGAGCTCCTTGTGCATCGATTTGAGAAAAACAGATTCATCGACAAACAGCGACACAGTTCTGCCCCGTCGTCTGGTCTCGAGATCACGATCCGAGTGACAGTCGAGGCAGGTTTCGTTATCCGAACCCAATAACGGTAAAGGGTGAAGGGCAATAATCAGCAGGCAGCCGATTACCGTTCTACGCCAGCAAGAGGGGTGTGGAACTCCAATCCTACGGTTGCGTCCCGGTGTGACACTCATAACAGCCCGTTTCTCGCCACTCCTCATCGATGTCCTCCGGGTGGACAAATTCGAGACCGTCCTGCGACGACGCCATCTCCGCACGCTCGCCGCTGCCTTGGGAGAGTATGGTGTGACAGGTCTTGCATTCCCGGGAGATCACCCAGCCCTCCTCGCTCACTTTATGGCCGTCATGGCATCGCATGCAGCCCGGATAGATAAAGTGGCCAATGTTGTCCGGGTAGTCGCCCCACCTAACCTTCATCTCCGGAAAAATGGTCTCAGAAAACTGTTGCTGCGCCGCCACCACCGCTTGTTCAACGGCGACACGCTTGTCCAAAAACAGCTGAGGATGTTCGCTGCGATAGAAATCAGGTATCTTGGTGGCGATGCTTCGTTTTGCCTCGTCCTCTGTTTGGTATTCTTCCGCCATGGCCTCCACCGCTACCCGCTTGATCGACGGCAGGCTGCGGTCGATCTGTCCCGTCAGTATGGCTCGATCGACGGCGAACTCGGGCGACCGAAACTTGTGGCTCGGTCGGTTGTGACAATCCATACAGTCCATGACCCGCGGCGTGGCCGCCTGGATCTCTTCTTCGCTTAACGGATTGTCTTCGTCCTGGTAAAGCGTCACACGGCCAGTCAAACGATCGGTCACCCGTATCCACGGGATATCCTGTCGCCGTTCGTCCCGGTCGATATACTCCACCTTCACGCCGATGTTCATGTGCCAGTGGATCCCCGCGGTTTGCCCGGTCTTTGGATCGCCACCACCAGTCTTGATCAGCATGTTGATCGGCCACGGTGTGTTTGCCTCGTCGTACATATGGTGGTTGAACTGGCGCTGCTGGCCCCCAAAAAACTTCTGCGGCCAGTGGCACTGCTCGCAGGTTTCCTGGGCGGGACGGAGGTTCTTGATCGGGGTGGGGATGGGCCGGGGGTACTTTTTGAGCGTCGTCGCGTATACCTGATACGCACCCGAGAGTTTGGATTTTGCATACCAGCCGGCGCCCTCACCAACGTGACACGCGGTGCAAGGCACACGCGCGTGCGACGAGTTTTGATACGCCACGTGCTCTGGTTTCATGACCGAGTGACAGGTTTGACCGCAAAAGGAGACCGACTCGGTGTGGTGATAGGCCTGATAGGCGCCCACCGTACTCAGCACCCCGTAAATCAACCCACCGGCAAGGAAGACGATAAAGGCATTGCGATGTGTGGTATTGTTGAAGTCGATGAGCGGCCAAGACGGTATGGCGGACTTTCCATACTTTCTAATACGCTTCCACTGCCGCACCATCCCGACGGGCACCAACAGCAAACCAATCAGGAGGAAAGGGGGTAGCACCATATAGACGAAAATCCCCAGGTAGGGATTCGCCCGGCCCTCGCGGCTTTGAACCGATAGGAAAAATGCGATAGTAAGCGCGGTCATAAGCGCCAGCGCAAGACCAGCCATACTGATCTTGTTGTAAGCAAGTCTGGGGAATCTCACCTTGGTCATCGGCGTCTGGGTCGGACACGACACGCGTTATGTACAGCATGTCAGCTAACCCATGTTAATTAACAGAGAAAGTGTATGACTTGTCAACACGATTGAAATCAAGAATCGTACCATGGACAATTGTACTTGATCATAATCAACTTTTCCGCACGCGGCGTGCGGTATCCGTGGTATTCTGCAACGGATTTCGCCATGAGTACGAGAGCAGCCCCGTGGAGGTGAGCAGTTGGTAGCACCGCTTTTTGGTAAGCCGATCGTCGGTCTCGCACTACTGATGGCCTGTCTGTGTGGTGGGTGTGTGAGTCGCGAAAGTCGTTTGTCGGTCGTTTTCCCGGCGCAGATGATCGACTCGCCAGCCGCCGCGGGAAGTTTGGAACCCAATCTCTTCGCCGCAGCCGACGGGCGCGTTTTCTTGAGCTGGGTGGAACCGGTTGGCGATGACCATTCGCTGCGCTACTCGGTGCGAAAGACGGGTGCCTGGTCGGCTCCGGTCACCGTCGCACGGGGCAGCGGCTGGTTCGTTAATTGGGCCGACTTCCCTTCCGTCGTGGCCTCGCCGGACGGCGCGCTTAGCGCCCACTGGTTGCAGAAGAGCGGTGAAGATACCTACGCCTATGATGTAAAGGTAAGCCGCTCCTTTGACGGCGGTGAGACGTGGAGCGCCGCCTTGGTACCGCATCGCGACGGGACGAAGACGGAACATGGATTTGTCTCGATGCTGCCCTGGGACAACGGGCGCATCATGATCGTGTGGCTCGACGGGCGAAACTTTGCTGACGAGAAGACAGACCACGGGGAAGGGGGATCCGCCAAGGCCGAAATGACCCTTCGCACGGCCGTGATGGGCCCGGACGGTGGGCTGGAAGATGAGATGTCGCTCGATGATCGCGTCTGTGACTGCTGCCAGACGGCGGCGGCACTGACGACGGACGGGGCAATCGTTGCCTATCGGGATCGCTCGGTAAGCGAAGTCCGCGACATCTGGTTCGTCCGGCACCACAACGGCCAATGGACAAAACCCCGGCCGGTGGCGGAGGATGGTTGGGAGATCTTTGGCTGCCCCGTAAACGGCCCGGCAATCGCCGCCTCCGGCCGTCGCGTGGCCGTCGTTTGGTTCACCCATGCCCACGAGAATCCACGGGTGAAGATCGCGTTCTCTGATGACGCGGGAGAGACGTTTGGTCAGCCGATCAGAGTCGATGATGGAGACCCCATGGGGCGCGTCGGTGTCGTGATACTCGCAGACGGCAGCGCGGTGGCCAGCTGGATGGGGTTCACCGCCGACCAGGCCGATATTCGTTTACGCCGCGTATGGCCGGACGGTCGCACCGAAGAGCCTCACACGCTGGCCCAATTGAGCAAGGAGCGGGCTAGCGGTTTTCCGGTGTTGGCGTCGAACGACCGGGAAATCGTCGTCGCCTGGACCGATGTCGGTAGCCCCTCCCGTGTCCGCACGGCGTCGCTGCGGCTCGACCGGGCACGGTAATCCTGTCGGCTCCTTTCTGCCACCCCCAAAAATGATGCAATTGGATTATTTTCTCACGACCGAATTTTGACTAAGCTACTGAGGACGGGAAGAGTCTCACGAGGTGATCACTCACCACGTGATCGGCGTAAGTAGGGTGGCGCGCCCTTCTCATTCACTAAGCTGTTTGTCGGTGATGTTGTGCCTGTTTCGAGGGGCGCGCCGCTCTTGATACCCCACCAACGGATAGCTGCGCTCCGCAGGCCCCAATCAGCGAGGCCCCCACCGGGGGCCCTTATTTTTTTATCGGTTTTTTTATTGCCACACGAGGTGCCACCATGCAAACACGGAACTGGACGCATGGGCCGCTGGTCAAACCTCCTCTGGCGCGGGGTTCGTTTGGTCATTTCATTGACAAAAGTCAATTCTGCCCGCCGCAAAGGGGCTGACCGATGAACGGGCAACGTGTATACTTAGAGAAGGCAGTCGTTTGGCCGTGGATTCGGCGAGTTTTGTGGCTTATTGATCGTGCGGTTACCCACGAGGTGGTAAGAATGAGAATAGAAAGGCGTTGGGCGGGCTTGCGGCGACTGGCTCTATCGGCCATCAGCACGGCGGTTCTGGCAAACACGGCGCTCGCGGCGCCAGAGGAACCCGAGCAGACCACCACACAAGCAACGATGCGGGGTATCTTCGTGGCGCTGTCCACCGCCTACACGTACAGTCTCGATCCCGACGCGTTCGCGGATCCGGCCAATCGTCAGCGTATCGCGGAGGTGCTGCATGCTCTGGCCACCAACACCAGCGGGCTCGAAGACCACGGAGGAGGACTGGACGCAAGCTTCGATTACCTCCGGCGCTCGCTGTCGCGGGACGCGCATGACGCTGCGCGGCGCTTTGAGCAGGGCAACTACATCGGCTCGAGATTCGTGCTTAGCAAGATCACGGAAAATTGTGTGACGTGTCACACCAAACTCCCCACCAAGCGTCAGTTCGATCTGGGTGCGGCCTTTGTGGAAACGGCGGACATAAAGAAGCTGCAACCGACGGCGCGTGTCAACATCGAGATCGCCACACGTCAGTTCGATGCCGCGCTCGAAACGTATGAGGAGATACTTCGGTCCCCCGACACCACGGCCGACGATCTCGCACTATTCGGCGTCTTCGAGAGTTATCTCAAAATCGCTCTCGGGGCACTCGACGACACCCAACACCCGGTCCGTGCGTTCGAGGAATTCGCCGAGCGAACCGATATGCCCAAAAATCTGATGTCGAGCCTCGAGCATTGGATCGAGACCCTAAACGCGTTGGATCTCCATAATGTCGAAGTCGGCGAACTCGACGCGGCCCGCGGAATGGTCGAGCACGCTGTGGTCGATACGCGGTCCGGGGCGGACCGCTCGCAGCTGGTCGATTTTGTCGCGGCGACGACCCTGTTGCATCGCTACCTGAGTACCAGTCCGGACGACGACCTCGATGTAGCGGAGGCTTACTACTTGCTCGGTGTCGCCGAGTCCTATATCTCGCGATCCTACTGGCTCTCGGAGACGGAGTTTCTTCTGGAAAAGGCCATACGCCGGGCACCCGGTTCTGAGGTGGCCAAGAAAGCGTATGCGTTTCTCGATGAATACACACGTTCGGGTTACCGGGTAACCCCGGCCCGAGCCGTGTCTCCGGAACGTCAGGCCAACCTCGACGAACTCAGGCAGCTGATCGAAAACTGACCGCCGCGCGATGCTCGCCGGCAGTAAATGAAAAATGATGCATTTGCATCATTTCATTCTCGCCCGAAGTCAGCTATCCTACCTGTGAGAGGCAAAAACAGGGACGCTTTGCCTCACCGTGGGTAATGTGCACAGAAGGCGCACCCCTCTTGATGACTGGGCTTTTTTTGGGTGGTTATGTGCTTTTTTTCACAAGGGGTGCGTCTTTCTGTATCTTGTTCAGAATCAGGAAATTAACGCTCTCCCTCGCGCCCACGCAAGTCAAATCCGCTGAAGTCACCTTCCACTAACCCGCTTGTACTGAATCCAGCCAGCTCGCGAACCCTCCGCGTGAACGCGCGTCCTAATGGTCGTGATCGTGGTCGGTGTGGCTCGCCACCAAATACTTGTCCGGATCCGCCTTGAGTTTCTCCGCACAGCTGTTCGAGCAAACCCCATACTTCTGATCATTCAACGTGACAATCACGGCCTCGTCGTCGATGGCCATCGCGCAAACCGGATCGATGCCCACCTTGGGGTTGGCCAGCGCCGCTACCGTTTCCTGCGCTTTTTCGACGGTTTTTCCGTATGTTGTCTGCGTCTCGGAAGTGGTTTCGGCATCCGTGCTCTCCTTCGAACTGCACCCCACGGTAAATGCCATGGCCATGAGGCCGGCCGCGAGCAGGCCGGTGACATGCTGAGTTTTCATTTGTCATTCTCCTTTCACTGTAGTCTTGTCGTCTTCACCGTTTCGGGCACCAAACCCTATGGGCGGTGACGCTCCAGCACAACTGTGCCAGAAATCACGCGGCTGTGGATACAACAATCTCGCCGCTGGAATCAGAACTTTTTTTGCCACGCCCGCGGCGTTCTTACTGACTACTTGCGACCGGGGACGTTGATTTCAAACGTCTTTCGGCCAGCCAGCAGTACAGAACAGGGACGGTCAACACGCGGACGAGTACGACCGCCATACCACCGAATGACGGAATCGCCATGGGCACCATGATGTCGGCACCGCGACCGGTCGAGGTCAACACCGGAATAAGAGCGAGAAGAGTCGTAGCCGCCGTCATCAGCGCCGGCCGGATACGTCGCTTACCCGCCTCCACAGTAGCATCCCGTACCGCCGCAATCGTGGACGGGTTTCTGCGCCGAAACACCTGCTTGAGGTATGTCGAGATAATGACGCCATCATCGGTGGCTATTCCAAAAAGGGCAAGGAAACCCACCCACACGGCAACGGACAGGTTGTAGTTTCGAATCTGAAAAAGCTCGCGTATGTCTGTACCGAAAAGCGAAAAGTTCAAGAACCAGTCCTGCCCGTAGAGCCAAATCATGAGGAACCCCCCGGACCAGGCGACAAAAATCCCGGAGAAAACCAGCAGCGTGGTTGGCACATGCTTGAATTGGAAGTAGATGATCAACATGATGATGACAAGCGCCAGCGGCAGCACGACCATCAGCTTCTTCTCGGACCGGACCTGGTTCTCATAGCTGCCAGCGAATGCGTAGCTGACGCCCGCGGGGACGTCGAACTGGCCGCTGTCTATCTTCGTCTGCAGGTACTTCTGGGCCTCTATGACGACATCCACCTCGGCTTTGCCGGGTTTCTTGTCGAAGATCACGTAACCAACCAGGAACGTATCTTCTGACTTGATGACCATCGGACCTCTAACGAACCTGACTTCGGAAAGCTCGAACAAGGGTATCTGGGTCCCGTCGGGCGCGGGCACCAGGATGTCGCCCAGCCCCTCAATCGTATTGCGCAGCTCCCGCTGATAACGAACCCGTACCGGATACCGTTCGCGGCCCTCGACCGTCGTGGTCAACCGTTTGCCGCCGATCGCGACCTCGATCACGTCCTGTACCCTCTTGATGCTTAGCCCGTAACGGGCTATTGCCTCTCTATCGATGTCAATTTCAAGGTAGGGTTTTCCAACGATGCGGTCCGCCACAACGGCTGAGGCTTCAACCGACGGTACCTCTTTGAGAAACTGCTCGATCTGCAGCCCGACTCTCTCGATCGTCTCCAGATCGGGTCCCTTGACTTTGATACCCATCGGCGCTCGCATCCCGGACTGAAGCATAACGAGGCGAGCCGCAATGGGCTGAAGCATGGGTGCCGAAGTCGTTCCGGTCAACTTGCCCGCCTTGACGATCTCGTCCCAGATATCCTTCGGTCGCCGGATGTGGTCCCTCCAGTTGCGATAGGGGCGCCCGCGGTCGTCCGGTATGAGCTGTCCATATTCGTCAACGACGAACTCTTGCGTTTCCTCATCATAGCGGAACTTCAAACGGTGACCGCTTTGGTCAACCACGTACTCGGGTTTGTAATTGATGACTGTCTCAATCATTGAAATCGGTGCCGGGTCGAGGGGCGAGTCCACCCTCCCCAGCTTGCCGACGACCGACTCGATCTCCGGAATCGCCGAGAACGCTCTATCCTGTGTCTGCAGAACATCCAATGCCTCACCGATCGATGCATGGGGCATCGTTGTGGGCATGTACAGATAGGAACCCTCATCAAGATCCGGCATGAACTCCTTGCCCAGACCGGGCAGCGCGTGGTTCAGCGAAGCGTACAGCGATGTCGAACGGACGAAACTCGGCATAAATCCAAAGAGTCCGTCGAACCCGCGCCAAACAGCCATGCCGAGAACCACCAGCGTGATGGGCAACAAAATAAAAAGTCGCTTGTTCCGCAGACACCATCGAAGAACGGGTTCATATGCTCTGATGAACAGCTGCACCAGGAACAACAAGCCACCCAGCAACAGAACCACAAAAATGAAGTTTAGAAATACACTCGCCTGAACGCCCAGCGGCATCCAGTGGCCGGCGAGAAACCACGCCACGATCACGACGATCACGTAATTGAAAATGATCGGCATTTTCCCTTGCACCACGGTGGGGATCCGACTTCTGAACTGCACGTAGGCGGCGGCAACTATGAGAGCAAACCCCGTAAACCAGAAAGACCAGTACAACACCGCGCCCGCCGCAAGCAGTAGACCCACTGGCCACAAGCGCCTGGATCGTATCGATCGCTTTCCAGCCGTAAATAGTAGATGTGCAAACGGAGGAACGAGCGTCAGCGCAACAATAACCGATGCGATGAGGGCGAAAGTCTTCGTATAGGCAAGCGGTTTGAAAAGCTTCCCTTCTGCCGCCTCCAACGTGAAAACCGGCAGAAACGATACGACCGTTGTTGACACGGCGGTCAAAACCGCGCTTCCAACCTCGGAGGTCGCTGTAAAAATGACGTTCCTCCGACTGGCGCTCGGCGGTGCACGATCAAGATGCCTCAGTATGTTTTCCGAGATCACGATCCCCATATCGACGATTGTGCCAATCGCAATGGCGATCCCTGACAGGGCCACGATATTGGCATCCACCTTGAATAGCTTCATCGCGACAAACACCATCAGCACCGTCATGGGTAAGAGACCGGAGATCAGAAGTGAGCTGCGCAGATGCATGACCATGACAACGACAACGATAATCGTTACCAGAATCTCATCGATCAGCGCCGTGTTCAGGGTCCCAAGCGTCTCGTAGATCAAGCCGGTTCGATCGTAGAACGGTACAATCGTCACCTGGGATACACGACCGTCCGCTAACGTTCTTTTGGGAAGACCTGCGGAGATTTCCTGGATCTTCTTTTTGACGTTTTTGATGGCTGCGAGTGGGTTCTCGCCGTAACGCACAACCACTACACCGCCGACTACCTCGGCACCCCCCTTATCCAGAGCGCCTCGGCGGATCGCCGGCCCCAGAGAGACGGTCGCGACGTCCGCAATTCGTATGGGGATGTTGCCGGTCTGTTTGACGACGGAGGCCTCGATGTCTGAGAGATTCTGGATAAATCCCAGACCACGGATGACGTATTCCGCCTTGTTGATCTCTATGGTCCGCGCTCCGACGTCGACATTGGACATCTTGACTGAGTTGAAAACCTCGGTGAGCGTAACATTATGAGCCCGCATCGCGTCGGGGTTGACATCGATCTGGTACTCCTGAACAAACCCACCTACCGAAGCCACTTCGGATACTCCATGGGCAGACAGCAAGGCATAACGAACAGTCCAGTCCTGGATGGAGCGAAGCTGGTGCAGGTCCCACCCTCCGGTCGGGTTACCGTCTTCGTCTCTGCCCTCGAGTGTATACCAGAAGATCTGGCCAAGAGCCGTGGCATCGGGGCCGAGGGCCGGCTGGACGCCGCTTGGTACCGTGCCGGGTGGCAGCGAATTCAGTTTTTCGAGCACGCGGCTGCGAGACCAGTAGAACTCAACGCCATCTTCGAAAATGACATAGATGGTTGAGAACCCGAAAAACGAGTAGCTACGGATGGTCTTCACACCTGGGACGCCGAGTAGGGCGGTCGTCATCGGGTACGTGATCTGATCTTCGATGTCCTGGGGCGACCGTCCCTTCCACTCGGTGAAAACGATCTGCTGGTTCTCTCCGATATCCGGGATCGCATCAACCGGGACCGGATCTCTGGGTAGCCCACCAAGATTCC
>JAOTUR010000368.1 GCA_029863805.1 Candidatus Krumholzibacteriia bacterium
GCAAGATGTCTTTGCGAACGTTGGTGCACACGACGTCGCGATTTGCCTCGTATAGCCGATAGAGACGGTTGATAAAACGATTACAACCCTCGATGCTATCATCCCGCCATTCGGCATCTCGCTCGGGCGGACCGGCAAACAGGATATAGAGTCGCATGGTATCCGCGCCAAAACTGTCGATTATCGGGTCGGGATTGACCACGTTGCCCTTGCTCTTCGACATCTTGACACCGTCCTTACAAATCATGCCTTGCGTAAACAGGCGCGCAAACGGCTCGTTAAACGCGACGGCGCCGCTTTGATGCAGGAATTTGATGATGAAGCGAGCATACAACAGATGCAGGATCGCGTGTTCGACACCCCCGATGTACTGGTCCACGGGTAGCCAGTGATTGGCAAGCTTTGTATCGAACGCCTGAGTCGTATCCTTCGGCGACAGATAACGCAAGAAGTACCAGCTGGAATCAACAAATGTATCCATGGTGTCGGTGTCGCGTTTTGCCGGTGCGCCGCACTGCGGGCACGTCACGTTGACGAAGCTGTCACTAGTCGCCAACGGACTCTTGCCGTCTCCCCGAGGCCGAAAATCAGCATCGTCCGGAAGCAACACGGGCAGATCCTCATCCGGCACGGGTACCACACCGCACGTCACACAATGGATCATTGGAATCGGAGCGCCCCAGTAGCGTTGGCGTGATAACAGCCAATCTCGCAGCCGATAGTTGGTCTGGCGGCGTCCCAGCGACTGTGCCTCAAACCAGTCCGAGATGCGCTCGAATGCGTCTTTGCTGGAGAGTCCATCGTATTCGCCGCTGTTGATCAGCGTACCCCGGCCTTCGTACGCGGATCCCGGAAGCGGCGTATCACTCTGCGACGGCACGATTACCTCGACGATGGGCAATTCGTACGCCGTGGCAAAATCAAAGTCCCTTTGATCGTGCCCCGGGACGGCCATAATGGCTCCCGTGCCGTACTCCATCAACACATACGGGGCCAGGTAGATGGGAATGTCCTTGCCATTGACCGGATTCATCGCGTACGCACCGCTAAACATACCAGTCTTGTGCGGCTCGACGCGGCCTTTGCCACTGAGCTTGTAGGCGGTCTCATCGTGGATGAATTTTCTGATTTGTGATTCTTTGCCCGTATCCGTGATCAAGTCTTCTACCAGGGGGTGCTCCAGCGACAGGACCAGAAAGGTCGCGCCAAAAATGGTGTCCGGACGCGTGGTAAAGCAACGAATCTTGACATCGCTTCCCTTCATGGGAAAATCGATCTCCAGCCCCTCGCTTCTGTCAATCCAGTTCTGCTGCATTGCGATGACGCGATCCGGCCACGAGTCCAATATTGCCAGATCATCGAGCAATGGATCGGCAAACTCGGTGATCTTAAAAAACCACTGTTCGAGAAACCGTTCCTCGATGGGCGTACCGCAGCGCTCGCACTCGCCCCCAACCACCTGTTCGTTGGCCAAAACAGTCTGACAGGAAGGACACCAGTTGACCGACGCGGCTTTGCGATATGCAAGCCCCTGCTTGTACAGCTGTGTGAACAACCACTGCGTCCAGCGGTAGTACCCCGGTTCGCACGAAGTAACCTCACGTGACCAATCGTAGACGACGCCCCATCGGTAAAACTGTTCTTTCATGCGCTCGATGTTCTGCTTGGTCCACACGGCGGGATGTATATTTTCTTGAATGGCGGCATTTTCCGCAGGCAACCCGAAGGCGTCCCACCCCATGGGAGCAAGAACGTCGTAACCTTCCATCATCTTTAGCCTGGCCAGGGCATCTCCGATAATGTAGTTGCGCCCGTGACCCACGTGCAGATCCCCCGACGGGTACGGGTACATCATGAGGCAGTAATACTTGTTCTTGGCCGCAGAAAGATCGACGCGCATGAGCTCTTGCGCCGCCCATCGCGCCTGCCACTTCTGCTCGATCTCTCGATGCGGATATCTCGACATAGCGGTTATTTTATGGTTGGGATCAGCCGACGTCCGACGACGACAACTCGACGAAGATATGGTAATCGGCACCGATATGGTCGGTCTCGACCGATGCACCAAGCGAACTGAAGTATTCTCTCAGGTCCTCGACGGCCTCAACGTTACTTACGACAACCCGAACACGTTTGCATTTCTGTTCGGCCAGTGCGCTCTTGACCATCAAACGGGGTCCAGGGTTGGAGAGTCCCCGCGCATTGATCTTTATCTCACGGTCCTGTCTCATTGACATCCGCCGGTTCCCCGCTGCAAATCCCCCGTCATCGGGAGACCCAGTACGTCGTGGCATTTTGCCGCGCTAGAGTAAATCCTGAACGGCGCGTTCGATGGCTGCCTCGCTGTCCGGTCCAATGATTTGGTTTTTGATCGCGCCTTCCTTAAAAAAAAGTATGGTGGGAATGCTCCTCACAGCGTACTGAGCGGGGGTATCCTTCTCCTCATCGACATTCATCTTTAAAAAATCCACCTGGTCACCGTACTTCCCCACCATCTTTCGCAGAATGGGATCGATCACGTGACAAGGCTCGCACCACGGCGCCCAAAAGTCTACCACCACGGGGCGCGTCGAACGGGCCACCTTACGCGAAAAATCCTTGTCGGATACTTCTTCTAACTCTTTAGATGACATAGGTTTCAGAGCAACATATCACACGCTACACTAAGTGCAACCGGCAAACGTTTGCCTGGGGTGTCATACGGCTCCTAGACGTGAGTTATATACTCAATTGGCGTACAGGGCAAGTTCTTTTCTTGCAGATGACGCGATAAGAGCCGTCTCCAGGATACTACGAGGTGAAATAGAAGAGGTTTTGAGTTTGAAGTCCGCCCAGCGTAAGTTTTGCAGATATCGGTGGAGTGTGTCCGGCTGAAATCGATCGGCCTGGTCGATCAAGCTACCCACAAAGTAGGCGCTCACATGGCCACCAAGCATGCCCGACATGACCCGTGGAGATCGTACCTTCGAACCCTGCTCGAGCAGGAGTGTCTTTACTTCGATGAGGGTAACTATG
>JAOTUR010000077.1 GCA_029863805.1 Candidatus Krumholzibacteriia bacterium
CGCGTTTAATCCGAGGCAGAGACGCAACCACCTGATGGAGCGGCGTCCCATCGTCCAGCAGCGCCAAAACGGCACGTCGCTGATGGAGCATTCCCGTTAGAATGCGCTCCTGGAACTGTCTTATCGGAATGGTTTCCAGAGCTGTAACGACAGAGGCGACATGGGGCGTTGGCTCCACGTCGACTGCGTCGGGAACCGCTGTCCAAAGCGCGCCCGGCAAGGCGATGGGCCAGCGCTTGCGGGGGAAATGTTCCAGTGACCGCGCTTTCCACTCGGCGTGGACTCTCGCATCCGGGGCGCTGAGTACTTGTAGCGCGTAGAAGATCTCAGGCTGCAGGCTTACGCCAAACCGAGCCTGTGGTTTGGAACTTCGAGCTGGGAGTTTTGGGGTCATGAGTTAGATTGTAATCTAACTAAAGAAAAAGCGCAAGCCACAGTTTTACCACGCAACGCTTTGAGTCTTGCGGTCTGCGCGCGGGTGATGAGTGCCAGATGTGTAACGTATGTCGCCAGCCCGGGGCGCCATTCAATGGGCGATTGACCGGAAATTGTGAACCTACCGCCATTACAGTTGCGGCGTTTTCTCGAGCGGTTCGATTAACGTGTATTTGGGGCCGTTATTGTTTGGTGATTTCATTGTCCCATAGATACTCTGGGCCGTCACAGTTTTCGGATACTACTGGACAGGAGGAATATTCATGCGCACGTTGACTATGTTGCTGATGTTCTTGTTCGCCGGTGGGTGGGCGTCCAGCGCAGGTGAGCCGGCCAAAGCAGAACGTAGCTCACACGGCACATTCACCGGGGAGGTCAAGCTCATCTAGCTGCGCTGGCGCTCGGGATGCGTCGAGCTTAGCCTCGGGGGTGCAATCGGCAAGCAGCGCGAGGAAGATGGCGAGCGCCAGAAACCCGCTGATGGCGTTCATTGGTCTCCTTTCGCATACTCCGGGTAGTTCACGGCCCTGTCGTTCTGCGTGGCAAGGCTGACCGAACCTAGGGATTGTAACGCATTTTGTGTCGGGCCTGATTCACTCTCGGGCCACGGGCTCGCGAGGTTTCTGTCGTTCTCTACGCGACCAGCCGCTCAAGTTCTTGGATTCGCTCCGCTTGGACATCGTCCAAGACGAGCAGCGGAGTTGTCACTTTGTCCCGTTGGGGACGCCATTCATTTTGCAGGCGCGTAACCCGCACTTTTCCTTCCAGTTACTGTCCGGCAGCATAACGTACAGCCCCTAGATACCCATACCGGAGAGCGCATTTGTTAGTTGATTGATCAACGCGGTGACCCGGGGATGTTCGACCTCGAACTCATCCGATTCGCGTTGAAGGGTTTCGAGCAGGTCCTGGACGGCCTCCGGCGTATAACGCTCGATCCCGTCTCTTGCCTGATCAAGAATCTCTTCGAGGGTGCCGGTTTCTTTCGGGGTCTTCTTCAGCTCAACGTTCAGTTCGTCGATAGCCTTCTTTACTTTCTTGTGCGGCATCTTGTCTCCTTTACTCTTCGTTTAAGAATATCAAGGGCCGTTCCGTGGATGCAAGGTCTTCGTACCTTTGGGCAGTCAAAGGAAACCTCAATGACCGCGAGATCCGGGTCGTCGAGGCGATCTCGATTGTTGTGATGGGGTAAACGTGGTAAAAAAGACGGCATGGAGTGGCTTCATCTCATACTCTCGCTTGCTGTGGTCACGCTGGGAGCCGAAGGCCTGGTTCGAGGTGCGTCGCTTCTAGCTCTGCGGATGGGACTGTCGCCGGGCGGTGTCATTCACTGGACCCATCACGATCCAGACGGGCAACACCCGACAGGCTGGCTGAAGCACAACGGTCAAACATTCCGATAGCCCCCAAAAAGAGGTTGAGGGACGCGTCGTTCCGGAGTTTGAAGAGCTGGCGGGCCAGACGTCATTATGACCTATTACAAAGACCACTACCTGGATTCGCTTGAGGCGTGTAGTCTCCTGGATTCGAAGCCCCTGAGTAGTTTCCTGGAATTCCGTTGTCAGGAGACCTTGGAGCAAATCTCGGGTTTCTTCAGAATTGTCGACCAGGAACACACGCGTCGCTAAAGATCGGATTGCGCGCCTTGTTAGCGAAGAGCTTCCAAACCGTGCTCCGTGTTTTCTTCAACGGCCGGCAAAGCGCGCCCGGCGAAAAGACATAGAACTGAGTGCCTAGTGGGAATCGCTGCAGACATCGCGGTCATCGTCACCGCAGGATTCCTGGGCGGTTTGCTCGCCCAGCGCCTGAAGCAGCCACTGATCCTGGGTTACATTGCCGCCGGCATTGTGCTCGGACCAGTGACTGGCGGCGCCCTCATCTCCGACCCCCACGACATCGAACTTCTGGCGGAGATCGGTGTCGCCTTGCTGCTGTTCGCCCTGGGCATCGAGTTCTCCCTCAAAGAACTGCGCCCGGTGCGGACCGTCGCCGTCTTGGGAACGTCCATCCAGATCCTGCTGACCATGGGCGTGGCCACCGCAATGGGCCTCGCGCTGGGCTGGCCCTGGACCGACGGGGTATGGTTCGGTGGCTGCGTGTCCCTCTCCAGCACCATGGTCATCCTAAAGACCCTGCAGAGCCAGGGTCGCCTGGGCACACTCTCCAGCCGGGTGATGATCGGCATGCTGCTGGTGCAGGACCTTGCCGTGGTGCCCCTGCTGATCCTGCTGCCAAAGCTTACGGATCTGCAATCCGGGCTGCCAGACCTGGGCTGGTCCCTGGTGCGCTCGGCAGTCTTCCTGGCGCTGATGATCGTGGTAGGCAATCGGGTGATCCCCTGGCTGATGCGCCGGGTCAGCCGCTGGAACTCGCGAGAACTCTTCGTGCTGACCGTGGTGGGACTGGGGCTGGGCATCGGCTACGCTACCTACAGGGTGGGCCTGAGCTTTGCCTTCGGCGCCTTCGTGGCGGGTATGGTACTCAGCGAGTCGGACCATGCCCACCAGGCCCTGAGCGACATCATCCCCCTGCGGGACATCTTCGGCCTCCTGTTCTTTGCGTCGGTGGGCATGTTGCTGGAGCCGCGATTTGTGCAGGAGAACTTGCTGCTGGTGCTGGGTCTGGTGGGGATGGTCTCCCTGACCAAGGGCTTGGTCTGTGCGGGAGTCGGGTGGGTATTCCGTTATCGCAACGTGGTGCCGCTGGCACTCGGGCTGACCATGTTCCAGGCGGGTGAATTCGCGTTTGTCATCGGCCGGGTGGGAGTGGGCACCGGCAGCATCGGAACGGATCTGTACGCGACGATCCTGTCCGTCACCCTGGTAACCATGTTTCTCACGCCGTTCGTGTCGCGGGCTACGGCACCCCTCTACGGCTTTTTCAGGCGCCGCCACCGTGAAGAGCCCGTGCTGACCATCAACATTGACCAAAGCGAGCTGCACGATCATGTGGTGATGGCGGGCGCCGGATACACGGGCCGGGCGGTGGCCGGCGCGCTGCGGCGGCTGGGCCTGCCGGGCGTGGTGATCGAACTGGATCAGCACCGCCTGGAGACCTGCCGCGCTGCTGGCCTGGGCGTCATCTATGGTGATGCCAGCCATCCGCTGGTCCTGAAGGCGGCTGGGCTGGACCGGGCCTGCGTGCTGCTGATCACCACGCCTTCGCCGGTGGTCACGCTCGCGATAGCTCGGCACGCCCGGCAACTGCGGCCGGAACTGCACATCGTCGCTCGCGCCGAGTCGGAGGAGCTGATGGAGGAACTGCATGAGCTGGGCGTGCACGAGGTGGTGTTGCCACAGATGGAAGCCGGGCTCGAGGTGACACGCCAGGCCCTGCTGCACCTGCAAGTGCCGGACCAGCAGATCGAGCGGTTCGCGGACGAGGTGCGACGTGAATTCTACCGCCCGCTGCGCGAAACCGAGGGGAAATGAGCTGGTTTCATCCGTTCCGGACCCGACGCCTAAAGCGCGCCGCTTCAATCCCGTCTCCCGAGTAGTGGAGTCGCATTCTGGCCACAAACTTTCTCCTGGATGCGAAACTACCTGATTCTCTTTGGGGCCCCCTGTCTGACCGCAAATTGTGGTTATGCTGCAAGAAGAGCCTCGGCAAACTCCCGGGCGGTTCGATTAACGTGTATTTGGGGACGCCATTTTATCTCTCCCTCGTAAGCTTCTTTGATTATTCGACTTACTCGTTCAAACGCCAAGCTCAAACGTGTCGTTGCCCTCAAATTCCTCTCCTCCCAATCTCTCGGCACCCCCGACGAAAGAACGCGCTTTGTCCACGAGGCTCAGGCGGGGGCTGCCCTGGACCACCCCAACATCTGCACAGTCCACGAGATCGATGAGGCCGACGGGCACACTTTCATCGCGATGGCATACGTCGACGGGCAGAGTCTGCGGGAGAAAACCGAGTCGGGACCGCTCAAGCTCGAGGATGCGTTGAGTCTCGGGATTGACACTGGCCCGCGGTCTGCAAGAAGCACACGAGAAAAACATCGTTCACCGCGACATCAAGAGCGCCAACATCATGGTGACGAAAAAAGGTCATGCGAAGATCACCGACTTTGGTTTAGCCAAGATCGCTGGTAGTACACGGGTAACAAGGACCGGGATTACGGTCGGCACTGTGGCCTACATGTCGCCCGAGCAAGCGCGTGGTGAGGGCCTAGACCACCGGTCCGACATCTGGTCATTGGGTGTTCTGCGCGGCCTGGACTATGCATGGGGTACTGATTTTTCGAAGGAAACGGCTCAACTGGGAATACAGATGTTCGAGCGTGCGGTGGAACTCGATCCCGAATTCGCCTTGAGCTATGCCGAGTTATCGAGGGCGCACTCGTTCATGCACTAATGGGGGTATGACCCAACGGAAGAGCGTTTGTCGCGGGCCAGGGCCGCTGTGGACAAGGCACTCGAGATTCAACCCGAGCTTCCTGACGCGCACCTGGCGTTTGCTTACTATTACTACTGGGGCTATCGCGATTACGAGCGGGCGCTCGAGGAGTTGGCCATCGCTGAGAGAGGGTTCCCGAGCGACAGTCGAATTCTCTCGCTCACTGGCGCCATCTGGCGGCGTCAGGGAAAGTTCGAAGCCGCGGTCGATCCCTGGGAACGGGCGCTCGAGTTGAGTCCACAGGATGCCAGGGTTGCGTTGAATGTTGGCATCACGTATCGGTTCTTAAGAAAATATGAGGAGGCGAATCGCTACTACGACCTCTCCATCTCCCTGGCCCCAGACCAGCAGGTCGCGTACCTGGAAAAGGCCAATAATTATATCTCCTGGTTGGGTGACACGAAGAGGGCTCGAGACGTACTGGAAAGGATGCCCGGGAACCGCCGCGACGTTCAGGAAGAGTCGTTCGAGCTATGGAGGTTGGAACGAAACTACCAGGCCACCGCCCGCTCGAACCGGCGTATTCGCTCAACTTGATACTCGTCGATGTACAACAAAAGAGTTGTCACTTTGTCCCGTTCGGGACGCCACTTTATTTGCACACGTGTAGTCCAAGCGACCCATTCCACTTACTTTGAAAAACGGTTATGGCCTGTTTGATTCGTAACCAGCAACTCGTCGCGATAGCATCTGAAACGAGTCCGAATCCCGTTGGAGAAAATCTTGATCGGCGAATGCGACAGTCAGTTTTTGTTGCAGGTTCGCCGCCAGCAATCTAGCGTCCCGGGCCGGCGGCAGACCCAACCTGTTTGCCGTTGAACTGGGCCACAGCGGCCTGCAATGCGTCGTTACATGCGGCCACACCATTACCACCGGATACATTCGTTGCGACGACAATCGCCAGGTCGACGTCGGGCAAGATCTTGATAACCGAAAACCATTCACCGCAGGACCCCGTATGGGTGAGCGTGCTGCCGAGTTCCTCCTGCGACACACCCCAGCCTAAAGCGTAGTTCTGATCTTCAACATTCCTGTGCAGTACGCGATACGTGTCCGGTGACAACATCACCCCCTGCTGGCCGCGAGCTCCTTTGAGGTGCTCGCCGGCGTAAGTGCCCCAGTCCACTATCGAGAGGTGCACCAGTCCCGCGGGTCCAATAACTGCGGGGTTGTCTATTTCCGCATACGGCCCTGGTGAAAAGGGAACTGTGCGAGTGCCGTCTGCGACGTGTCCCCAGGGCTGATCCATGGCTCCCGGGCTCGCGGGCTCGCCGAAACCGAGGCTTGTCAGTGTCAACGGTATGGCTACGTGTTCCTCGACAAGTTCCTCCCAGGATTTCTTTGCGGCTTGTTCCAGCATTACCCCGGCAACCGTGTAACCGATGTCTGAATAGAGAAACGTGGAACCCGGTTCGGCAACCGGTGACAGTTGAAGCGCCATGCGCACGAACCCTCCGCGTTGGGTGTGGCTGTCCCCCTCGAGAGCCCAGATGTGCTTCATCACCGCGTCATCTCTGGGCGGAAATCCGGAGCGATGAGCCAGCAGTTGCCGGAGCGTGACGCTCGCGTAAACGGATGCAGCCGCTTCAGGGAGGTTAGGGAATGCGTCCCGGATTGTCGTGTCCCATTCGATCTGCCCACGTTCCACCATTCTTGCAGCGACAGACGCTGTAATGGATTTGCCGCACGATCCGAGGTGAAACCGATCTGTGGGAGTAACCCGCGCATTGGCACCTGCAACGCGAACACCAACGGCGCCGACCGCGAAGACGCCGTTACTCCGCGCGGCGGCCACGGCCAACGCCGGGACTCGGTACTTTGCGCGCAAAGGCTCGAGAAGTTCATCGAGGGTTTGAAATTCGAGGTCCTTCGGCGAAACTCTGGAGCCACCCGTATCTGCGTTGAGTGCGGGATCAAAATCGACGGCCACAAGTGTTCCACACGATTTTCCCGAAACGCCGCAAACCGGTGCTTCGGCAGGGTTGATACAGCTCGTCCCACACGCCGCCTTTGAGGCGTTCTCCGTCGCGCTGCAGCTCGTCCTACATGCCGCCCCAGTAACTGGTGTCTCACAGCTCGCTGATCCGTCAGACTTTTGTGTTGACGCAAGCAACGGAACGACCAACACCAAACAGACGAAGAGTGTGATTTGTGTGCTGCGTTGAAGAGTGTTCATCAGTCCTCCTAGTCAAGATTGCTGTGGTGTCGGCTGCTCCACACCACAATCACCATTTGTTTCCCCGAAGCGATCGTCTGCAACCCGGGCCAGTTCGGCCACGATGCGTATGGCAGCGGCTCTGGCCGATTTGCTGACGCCGGTCAGAATCTCGCGTTTCTCGTTGACGAGCTCTTCCACAATCTGGTCATGAACCCGCCACCCCTTCTCGGTCATCTCGACAAGTCTCGCTCTACCGTCCCGTGGGTCTGCCTTGCGTCGGACGTACCCCTTGTCTTCGAGCGAGTCGAGCATACGGCTAGCCGAGCTTTTCTCCAGCCTCAGCTCGCTCGAGAGATCGTTTACGCCCATGGCTCCGCGCTGTGCGAGAGCCTCGAGCGCGTAACACTGGGTCACCGAAATATCGTAGTAACAGGTTCGTTGCCGGTCACGAAACTGATATGTTCGCAATAGTTTACGGACTGCGGCAAAAAGAGCTCGCGAATCCTGTTCGAGTTGCTGGTCCGTTGTTGTTGTGATAGGCGTCATCATTGGCTCCTTGGTTGATAGATGTATCATACAACTATATTGCCCGATTGTTCCCGTTCTTCTGAAAAGAGTGCGCGGGTCACGCTGGGCGTCCCACCAGATCTGACTCATAAACGGTGGGATACCGGAAGGAATCGATTCGCTTGCTTTGAGGATGTATTAGAAATCGTGTATTAGACCGGAAATTGTGATTATGCTGCGAGTAGCACCTCGGCAAACTCTCGGGCGGTTCGACTAACGTGTATCTGGGGACGCCACGTCTTTTTAACTGATTGTATTACAATAAGATAATGGAGCGATTACCCATCAAGCTCCGTAGGCTCGATGTATCCTATCAATCGTCTGCTGAACCTCCGGCGTCCTCGACGCTATCTGTGGTCTGCCTCCCAAAAACTGGACAACATGTTGAGTTAGTATTTTCGTAGAATGAGGTCCTCACAGGAGGACCTGGATGAAGCGAAAACGATTCACTGAAGAGCAGATTGCCTATGCCCTGCGGCAAGTAGAGAGCGGCACGCCGGTGGCTGAAGTCTGCCGCAAGCTAGGAGTGACCGAGCAGTCGTTTTACCGCTGGAAGAAGAAGTATGGCGGGATGGGTGTGGCGGAGCTCCGACGCTTGAAGCAGCTGGAGCAAGAAAACCGCAAACTCAAACAGATCGTTGCGGATCTGACGCTGGACAAGCACATGCTCCAGGATGTGCTCAAAAAAAAGCCCTGAAGTCGGCGAGGAAGCGAGACATGGTCGAATATCTCCAAGCCGGCTATACGGTGAGCGCCCGACGAGCCTGCGAAGTTATTGGGCAAACGCGTTCGTCGCACTACTACCAGAGCCTGGCAGATCCGCAAACAGCGCTTCGCGTTCGCCTGCGGGATCTGGCGAAGACACGCGTTGGGTACGGCTATCGGCGTTTGCATATCCTGCTCGAGCGTGAGGGCTGGCATGTGAACCACAAACGGGTCTATCGGCTGTACGTGCAGGAGGGCTTGGTATTGCGCACGAAGAAGCCGAAACGACGTAGAAGCGTTGTTGCCCGATCGGCTCTACCCAGGCCGACTCGGCGCAATCAGGTCTGGAGTATGGATTTTGTGTCCGATGAGCTGGGTTGGGGTCGACGGTTTCGAGTGTTGACGTTAGTGGATCACTTTACCCGTGAGAGTCCTGCGCTGGAGGTCGGGGTCGGGATGAGCGGCCGGCTGGTAGCCGACGTGCTCACCCGGTTGTCCTTGACCCATGGTCTGCCCGAGGTGATCCGGGTAGACAACGGACCCGAGTTTACCTCGAAGGCGCTCGATCAATGGGCCTATGAGAACGGTATCAGGCTGGATTTTATTCGTCCCGGAAAGCCCGTCGAGAACGCATTTATCGAAAGCTCCAACGCCAGCCTCCGGAAAGAGTGTTTGAATGCCCACTGGTTCCAGACGCTCGAGGAGGCCAAGAGTAGAATCGAACAGTGGAGAAGAGAGCACAACGAAGATCGTCCGCATAGTTCCCTGGGTAATCTAACGCCCAAGGAGTATGCTCAAGATCTCAAACCACAAGGGACCTCAAATAGAAAAAAACTAACCCTGCAGGTGGTCTAAGAAAGCGGAGCGGACCAATAGGTGGCGCACTCGGCGCGTTGGTGGGAGGTATGTTGGGGGACACCATCATTGGGATACGAGTTGGAGTCATTGTTGGAGGCGTGATTGCGTATGTTGTCCTTCTTAAGAAGCGTCGAAACGCCTCCTAACGCCGCTGCAGCCGACGGGCCCCCGACCCCGCGGAGGACGGACCCAGACGGTCTTATGCTGCCATCAATGTCTCAGCAAACTCCTGTGCGGTTCGATTAAGGTCACGTTGGGGACGCCATTTTATTTGCACACGCGTAATCTAACGTGTATTTGGGGACGCCACTTCAATCTCCGCTCGGTTTGATACATCAATCCGTGATACGTTGAGATGTTCCCAACAGTGGCCTCTTCACTGAGCTCCCTAGGCGATACGAGGACTGGGCACATTCGTCCAGTCTGGGGTAGCCACGTCAAAAGGTCGTAAAGGAGATGTCGGAGTGAAAAAGTTCCTTTCTGTCATTGCCATCATCGCTGTTCTCTATGTTGCCTGGACGCAACTCAACGGCAATTCCGATTCCCCGAAACCACCAGCACCCGGCAGCGCAGTTCTTACTAATGCAATCAGGGATCACAGGAGCGGCGTTCAAGTAACGGGAGAGGGCACCGTCACCAGAATACTCTCCGATGACAATGACGGGAGCCGGCATCAGCGATTCATTCTGACCCTTGCATCTGGCCAGACCCTCCTCGTCGCTCACAATATTGATGTTGCTCCAAGAGTTCCGGCCCTGCAGCGCGGGGATTACGTCACGTTCAACGGCGTTTACGAATGGAACCCGAGGGGCGGTGTCATTCACTGGACCCATCACGATCCAGACGGGCAACACCCGACAGGCTGGCTGAAGCACAACGGTCAAACATTCCGATAGCCCCCAAAAGAGGTTGAGGGACGCGTCGTTCTGGAGTTTGAAGAACTGGCGGGCCATCCGGAGGTCGAACGCGCCTTCGATCGACAGCCTGACCAAAGGCCCATCGGATTTTTTCGGCTACGCTGCCATAAGTGCATCAACGACATCAGAAGCGGTTCGAATAAGTTCCCGTTGGGGACGCCATGAATTTAGCCCATTTCTGCATCGTAAGATACGCAACACACCACATTGAAAAAGCGATCGCGCGTTCTACGGACTTACCACCAATGTCAAAAGGGCCCCCGCATTTCGCAGGGGCCCTTTCTTGACGGACCGCCTAATCGCTTCCTCCCAGCTATTTCGCCTTGACGCTCTCGCTCAACACGCTGTTTTCGCTATCGAACCTGTGGTCTTCCAGCACGACGTCCTCGACGGTGAGGATATAGGTGCCGCGGGGTACGTCGTTGATCTCAAAGTAAGCATTGCCACTGCCGAAAGTAACACTCTCGGCAGCCTGAGTGGTCCCATCGGGAAAGGTCCAGCGAGCGAACACCGTCGCTCCCGACGCCGCAAGGTGCGCTTGATTCCGAACTCCCACCCAGGCGCGGATTTGACGCTTGCCTTTGACCTTATTCGCCAGCAAGTCAATGGTGTAGACATAGGTGATTTGTTCCGGCAGCGGAGGCGCCTCCCTCGGGTAAAAAATCGACATGTGAATGTGGGTTGTCCCCGTGTAGAAGTTAAGCACCCATATGACCTCAA
The DNA here is from genome assembly GCA_029863805.1 of Candidatus Krumholzibacteriia bacterium. Classification (GTDB taxonomy): domain Bacteria; phylum Krumholzibacteriota; class Krumholzibacteriia; order WVZY01; family WVZY01; genus JAOTUR01. Next base: position 10,756 of record JAOTUR010000077.1, read on the forward strand.
TCCCTTGCGGATAGTCTACGACACTATAGATGCTTCCGAATTGGTTGTAGGTGACCCGGGCATTGGGGTATGCCGCTATCACAGCCTCGGGGTTCTCCCTCGCCAGCGTCGTGTTGACGCCCGCGGTCGTCGTCCAACCGCTGACCGCCTCGTACCAGGTTATTTTAAAGACGACGTCATCGGGCGAGTTGCCGGCCACGCCGCCATCTGGACCCCGAAAATGCACGTCTACCTGTCCACCACCACTCACCGCCCAAGCACAAAAAGCCCTATTGCCAGGGGCACCGTTGCTCTGGCACCATAGTGTCTCATCACCATAGGCCTCCTCCACCTGGGCCCGGGTGAATCCCAGAGCAATACCCGGCACGGTGACCCCTTCGACTACAATACCCTCGGCGGGCGGACCGGGGTCGGACGGGGGGCTAGCAGCGGCTGTTTGAGTAGTCACGTCGGTGTTCGGTGGAGTCGGCGCGACCGGTTTGTCAGTCGAACAACTCATCGCCAGCACTGCGAGTGCAACGGCCATGAAGCCAATAACCGTTGCCCGGCTCATCCTGGAGAACATTTTCAACCTCCTCAGTTGATGCCAGACAAAGAACAGAACGGGGTCGCGTCTAAGGAATGGGAAGAACGAACGCTGTTCTTGCCTTACAGCTTGGACCTTACAACAAACGCGTCCATCAATCAACGGATCGACCCTGGCCTTCCGGTCGGGTTTTGGCTGTTCGGCGGCGAGCCGTCAACAGCGCTGTTTCGATCCGGTGTCGCCTACGTTTACGTAGGCATCACGGGAGTGTGACAGGTTTTTTGGGGGCTTTCTGGGACAGCTCGCGAGGTTTCTGTCCTTCTCTACGCCACAAGCCGCGCAAGTTCTTGGATTCGCTCCGCTTGGACATCGTCCAAGATGAGCAGCGGAGTTGTCACTTTGTCCCCTTTCGGGGATTCTCGATATGACTTGGTGTACTGAGTGCGTCTGGTTGTTGTTGCTGCTGGCATAGGACAAAGACTACCGGATTAGTTTCTTTACGCTCAAAAAGTTCTGGACTTTGTTCGAGAGCGATGTCGAGAACGCCCGGATCTTCGGGAGCGTTTTTTCTTGCATTGTATTTTGTACGACTTCTTCCACGGCATTCTCCAGTTGTCTCATGAATCGGCCGCCTCTCCGCTGGAAGCCCCGCTCGGCAAGCACATGCTGCAAGACGCAGATCGCGCCGAGAAAGACGAGAAAGGTCAGCAAGAAAGAGATGTCGAGCATCTCGCCCCTGCTGATACGAAGGACCGCTAACCAGATGAAATAAGCAAGACAAGCCAAAGGGAGAACGTTGTAGGCTATGTTTTTCCCCAAACCCTTGCTAGAGCGCTCGACAAAATCCTCGATTGTCCCACGGGCAACTCCGTCCGTCTGCTTGAAAATCTCCCGGCTTGTTTCCGACTTGTTGAGCGCTAGCTCCTTCACTTCAGGGCTATCGGGCCGTACGCCCATCGCGCCGATTTTTGTGGCGCACTCCGTAGAAAACCGGTCGATCAGAATCTCGATGCGCGACGTGTCCGCCTGGTCGAGGGTCTTCTGGACCTCCGCCCTCAGCTCTATCGGCTTCAGGGCACGGCTTCCGGCGAGGCGGGGCGCAATAAGTGAAGAGAGCTTCTCCGTCAAGGCCAGGTAGAGGCCGAAGATTCCTCCTATGGATAGCGAACCGGCCGATTGCAGGAAACGCCTCATCTCGTCGTTTTCAACGATAAGGGCTCGGGAGACTTCCGAAGCGACGCGCGAGGCGGTGGAACGGGCGAGGTTTCCAGTCCATTCGGGGATGTTCTTGAGGTCCGGGATCAGATCCGGCGTAAGAGCTTGCTCGATCAAGTCGTATGTGTCCCGAAGGAGTGTGGCAAAGTTGGAGCGTTTGATCCGGTCGATCTCGGCCTTGTCGATCTCGTTTCGTATCACCGCTTCAAGAGCGGGGAAGTCACCGCTGTCCGCACCGGTTTCTAAACCAGTTCGTGCACCGAACGCTTTGAGGGCCGAGGCGAGAAAGATCCTCGGCTGATTGATCCCCGCTGTTACAAGGGCCTCGCGGAAATCATCCACAACGGCCTTCTCGATGCCATAATCAGACTTGTTGATCAGGAATAGAAACGACCGGCCCTCCCTGAAACGGGAGAGGAGGCGGTAGAGCGAGTGGTTACGATATTTTTCCGGATCCACCACGCAGAGAATAAGGTCAGCAATTCTCAGTACTTGGAGGAGCTTCCGCCGGTTGGAGAGCATCATGCTGTCGAAGTCCGGGGGATCCACGAGGATCTTCCGGCGAAGCCCCGGTGAATCGTTGGGCTTCCAGTGATCTCCTTCTTTCAAAACCGCGTCGATAAGAGATGGATCGTTCTCGCAGTGCGAGTAAAAAGTCATCGCCGTCGTGCCGGGGCGGATGGGAGAAACTCTCGCCACCTCCTCGCCGGCGATCGCATTGATAACTGTCGATTTTCCGACACCTGTGCCGCCGAGGATCACGATCAGAAGAGCGCCCTCGAGATTCTTCCGCTGGATCGAAAGGGAGTCAA
>JAOTUR010000369.1 GCA_029863805.1 Candidatus Krumholzibacteriia bacterium
CGGCACTCAATATCGCAGCCTCTCCTACGGACCTCAAGAGTTATGCCGGCAGATTGGACATCAGGCCGCGCAATGCAAAATCCGTGTCGATCGCCGCCAAGCGTGATTCCGGCCTATGGATAATTGCGGAGAGCGACGTCAGAATGATCATTAATGCCGGCCCCATCGGCCCCGATTATCTCCCGGGCCACGCGCAATGCGATACATTGAGTTTCGAAATGACCGTTTTGGGGCGGCGCTTCATCGTGAACTCCGGGGTGTATACGTATCAAGGAACAGAACGCAACTTGTTTCGCGCGACCGCGGCCCACAACACGGTACGTATCGATGGTGAAGAGCAGCACGAGATTTGGGCCAACTTTCGCGTCGCGCGTCGCGGCTACCCCGTGGACGTGCAGGCCCGCGACTCCCATGGAGTGCTTCTTTTCTCGGCCGCTCATACGGGCTACCAAAGGTTAAAAGGCCGACCGCTGCATCGCAGGCGGATAAGTTGCGAAGCCAACACATGGACCATCGAGGATAACATAGAGGGAAGCGGAATCCATGAAGCGGAGAGCTTTGTTCACCTTCACCCCCAGGCGCGGATCGTAGAGGCCGGCCCAACCACTGTCCATTGTTTAGTCGCGGATCGCGCGGTGACCATCGAAACGATCGGTGGCGAGACCCGAGTTGAAAGCGGCTACTATTCTCCCGAGTTTGGTAAGAAACATGAAAACAAGGTCCTGGTCATGAGAAAAAAGGGATCCGTTCCCTTCTCAATGGCGTATCGAATCGTGGTCAAGCCTTTGTGACGGCTTGCGACGCACTCGCAACAACAAAAAAAGGGCGCACGGTAACGCGCGCCCTTTCGTATACGAGAGCTACTAACCTATCAACCGCTGATCAGGCGATCTCCATACATCACATACTGTATTTCAAATGTGCCCGCTATACGATTCTTCATGCGGTTGGAGTAGGACTCTTCCTCGATCATCATGATCCCGCCTTCAAAAAGATAGTTCTTGTCCGCGAGGACCTTGAGAATCAGTGCGGTGCCGTCACTGGTATCACTGATTCGCAGCTTGGCGTTTTTGCCTTCCAGGAAGAAATTCGTCTTTCCCTCCGACTTTTCCGCCAGAAGCTTCCCGGTCACCCTGATCTTCTTATTCTTCAGTTGTTTTAGAAAAGCGGTTCGGTTGTATGGAATCGCGTCAATGTCCTGTTCCTCAAAGGAGTCGATGCCGTATTCGGCAGCAGACGTGATACTCGGATACGCCATGCCGCCCGCCTGAGCGGGAAAAATCGTGTCAGTCTCGGTCGTTATCCGCTCCACTTTGAAATGCACGAAGGGCGAGAACTTCTTGACCACAGCCAGCTCAAATTGACCGCCGGCGACGCCCTCGAATTTGTCCTCTAAGCTTCGCGCTGCGATGAACTCGAGCTGATTACCCTCGCGGATCAGACCGAGATTGCGATGAAGCGCGACGATTTCAGGGTTCACCAGTTTGTATTTGAAATTCTTGCTTACCGGCGTCCCGTAGCAAGCCTCTTTGAGCGACACCGTTCTGTAGGGATCTACATCTTCCGATTCCGAGCAGGAGGCGAGAAGAGATACCGCAAATAGGGCCAGCACCACATGCAAAAGCGACCGTCTCATCATCGAACATACACTCCTTGCGACTGATTGCAGTTTAAGTAAGTAACCGTCTCCCTCTTCGGGAGATGTGTGGGGTGTGGCTGATTTGGCTATTGTGCCCAAAACCTAGCACCGGAAGTTCTGTTGTGTCAACGCAAAAATGTGACACGGCGGGTGTTGGCCGTATTCCGCAGGTATGGCTAGTGCGCGATCTGCGGCCAGTCCTTGTCGAAGGCAAAGCCCGGAGTCTGCTCGGCGGTGTGGCATTCTTTGCACACGCTTCTAGCGTGTCCCGGCGTCTTGACCGAGGGGGCTCCGGAGTGTGTCGAACCGTTTCCGTGGCATACTTCGCACTGCACGCCGGTGAGATTCGGGGTTTCGACCAAGGAAAGAAAACCGCCTAGCTCGTAGAACCCCGTGGTGTGGCACGGCGTACAATCCCGGTCGTACTCGCGTTCTTGTTCGACCAGAATCTCGAAGGCGTGGGCATGTCGGGTGCCCGACCATTGCTCGTAGATGTCCGTGTGACACGGCTCGCACCCGTCCGCGCCGACGAAGGGATTCTTCGCGTACTCGCCCCGTAAAACACCGGTCGACACACGTGCCTGCTCGCGGCGGGCGATCTCCATGTCATAAGACTGAAACAACTTCACGATCGCTTCATGATCGTGGTAGTCGGGGGTGAGCGGCTGAACCTCGGACTTGAACTCGACCATCCCCTTTCGTACGTCGAACGTCCCCGACGCCAGCCCCATGAACCGGCCGCGATCTGCCGCGGTCAGCACATATGCGTTGCCGAACTTCCGGGTCTTTCGCATGGGTCGGGCTTCGTGCCCGGTGACCACGATGTCGACGCCCTCAATGTTGTCGGCGAGGCGTTTGGTCTGAGCAATCGGCATGTGGGCCAAAACCACGACTAGATCGACCTGCTCACGCAACACGGCCAGCTCGCGCTCGACGGAGGCCTTGGGCTCAAGTACTCGCAGGCGCTCCGCTGCCTGCTGATTGGTGATCGTCAGCCCGGGCGCCATCACACCGATCACGCCGACCCGAAGACCATTGAGAAGCTCGACTTTGCGTGACGGGGCAAACACCAGGTCGCCGGTTCGGGTATCCTCTAGGTTGGCGACCACCACCGGGAGCTTCAGCTTCGTGACCTTCTGCAACAGGTAATCCAGCCCTTCGACGAAGTCCTTCTCCCCCAAAACGATACCGTCGTAATCCATGTACGAGAACGCCTGCAAGGTCAGATCGGCTTTCTCCCTGCTATAGTTGACATCGATGCCAAAGAAGTCGCCGCCGTCAAACAGAAGCACATCTTCGGATGTCTTGCGCAGATTACTCAAGAACGTCGCCCGGCGACCCAATCCACCATAGTCATGGTTGCCGCAGCC
>JAOTUR010000078.1 GCA_029863805.1 Candidatus Krumholzibacteriia bacterium
CTCCGGAACGAAATTTAATGTATCGCCTCGAGTCCAAAGTCAAAACGACGAGCCCTGAATACAGGGAGAACTACGCCCACAATCGGGCCAAAGTGCAGGAGTTCCGAGAGCGCCTGGCCAGGATCAAGCTCGGCGGACCCCCGAAGGCAGTCGAAAAACACAAGTCCCGTGGCAAGCTTACGGCTCGCGAGCGTCTCGAGCGACTGTTCGATCGCCACACACCGTTTCTTGAGTTCAGCGCCTTTGCCGCATACGGGATGTACGACGATCAGGCGCCGTGCGCGGGTATCGTCGCGGGTATCGGCGTGGTTAAGGGCAGGGAAGTGGTCGTGGTCGCGAACGATGCGACGGTCAAGGGGGGAACCTATTTCCCCATGACCGTTCTCAAGCATGTGCGCGCGCAGGAGGTGGCGATGGAGAATCGGCTCCCTTGTGTGTATCTGGTGGATTCTGGGGGTGTTTTTCTGCCGCTGCAGCAAGGTGTGTTTCCCGACAAGGATCACTTTGGTCGTATATTCTACAATCAAGCTCGCATGAGCTCGCTTGGAATTGCTCAAATGTCGGCCGTGATGGGATCGTGTACGGCGGGTGGCGCCTACGTACCCGCCATGAGCGATGAAACGGTGATCGTACGTGACCAGGGGACGATTTTTCTTGGTGGACCACCGCTGGTCAAGGCAGCAACCGGTGTCGAGGTGACCTCCGATGAGCTCGGGGGCGCCGATGTACACACCCGCATTTCCGGCGTGTCCGATCATTTTGCCAACGATGATGAGCACGCGATTCAGATCCTGAGAAATATAATCGAAAATGTACCCAGCTCGGATAAGTACCCCCTCGATACCGTCGATGTCGAGCAGCCGCATTACGATCCCGCTGAGATCTTGGGTGTTCTTCCCAGCAGCCTGTCGCGCCAGTTTGACGTGCGCGAGATCATAGCTCGCGTAGTCGACGGCAGCCGCTTTCACGAGTTTAAAGAACGCTATGGCACAACGCTGGTCACCGGTTTCGCGCGCATCATGGGTTATCCAGTCGGTATCGTCGCGAATAACGGCATATTGTTTTCGGAAAGCTCACGAAAAGGTGCCCACTTCGTGTCGATGTGCGCGGTTCGCAGGATCCCGATCGTCTTTCTGCAAAACATCACAGGTTTCATGGTGGGCAAGGAGTTCGAGCATCGCGGTATCGCCAAGGATGGTGCCAAGATGGTCCATGCAGTCGCCACCGCTCAGGTACCCAAGTTCACTGTGATCGTGGGCGGGTCACACGGCGCGGGCAACTACGCGATGTGCGGCCGTGCATATTCTCCGCGACTGATGTGGATGTGGCCTACCGCGAAGATCTCCGTTATGGGCGGGGAGCAGGCTGCGGAAGTGCTGACGACGGTGAAAAGGGGCGCGCTCGAGGACAAGGGCAAAGAGCTAACGTCCAAAGAGGAAACGGTGTTCAGAAAGCACATCCTGGAGACGTACGAACACGAGGGTAGCGCGTACTACGCATCGGCGAGGTTGTGGGACGATGGTATTGTTGAACCCACGGATACGCGTGAGGCGCTCGCGCTGGGTATCGGCATGTCGCTGAATACTGACATTCCCGATCATCACTTTGGGATTTTCCGGATGTGAGAGGTTCGAAAGTGTCTGACAAAAATTATCGTACGATAGCCATCGATAGAGCGGGTGCTGTGGCCGCAATCTGGCTCGACCGCCCACAGGTCAAGAACGCGTTCAATGAGGAACTAATTGCCGAACTCACCGAAGCCTGCACGCATCTTTCGCAAGACAAAGAGACTCGGGTTGTAACGCTGTCGGGCAAAGGTGACGTTTTCTCAGCTGGGGCGGATCTCAACTGGATGCGTCGAGTTGCGGCCTACACTTACGAAGAGAATCTATGCGATGCCAAGAGGTTCGCGGCCATGTTGGAAGGCCTTTACCGGTTGCCCCAGGCGACCATCGCGGCCGTTAACGGCCCGTGCATAGGTGGTGGAGTTGGTCTCCTTTCCGCGTGTGATGTTGCGGTTGCGTCGGAAAAGGCCTTTTTTGTGTTGGCGGAAATTCGTCTGGGAATTGCACCGGCTGTCATCTCACCTTACGTGATTCGCAAGATCGAGGAACGAAAGGCACGCGAGTATTTTCTTTCCGGCAGACGGTTCGATGCGCAGACGGCGCGCGAGATCGGACTCGTAAACGATGTCGTTTCCGAAGAGTTATTCGAGGAATCAGTGGAGAAATGGGTGAAGAGGTTTACCAAGGCCGCGCCCGGTGCCATTAAGGTATGTAAAGAACTGATTGCCCACGTGGCACGAGCGCCGCTTGGTGAAGTGCTGGACTATACTGCTGAGACCATCGCGAATCTTCGCATGGCCCCCGAGGGCAGGGAAGGTTTTGCCGCTTTCTTCGAAAAGCGCAAGCCGAATTGGGATCCCGACAGTTAGATGCCCCGCGAACCAACAATGAAGTCAGCAAGAACCAAGAACAAGCCCTTCAAGAGAATCCTGATCCCAAACCGCGGTGAGATCGCTGTCCGCGTCATACGCGCATGCCGCGAATTGGGTATAACGGTTGTCGCGGCCTACTCCGAGGCGGATCGAACCAGCCTGCATGTGCAACTTGCCGATGAAGCAGTCTGTATCGGGCCGTCTTCTCCGCTCGAGAGCTATCTCAACATCGATGCCATCGTCAAAGCTGCCAAAGACACGCGTTGCGATGCCGTTCACCCGGGCTATGGTTTTCTGGCGGAAAACGCCGATTTTGCGGCTGCCCTGGCCACGGCGGGGATCGCCTTTATTGGGCCGGCACCTGATATCATCCGTGCCATGGGCAGCAAAATAGAATCGAGACGAATGATGCGTAAGGCAGGTCTGCCTATCGTGCCCGGGACAATCGATGGCAGCGACAACATAGACGACATTGTCGCGGAGACGGAGAAAGTAGAGCTGCCGCTGTTTCTCAAGGCTTCCGCTGGAGGCGGTGGCAAAGGCATGCGGCTGGTTACGGACAGATCGCAGATTCGCCGCAGCGCTCAGGCGGCTATAGGTGAGGCACGTGCGTCGTTTGGCGATGGCACCGTATATGTCGAGCAACGTGTCGACAAACCTCGTCATATAGAGTTTCAGGTTCTTGCGGATAACCACGGTAACGCGGTTCATCTCTTTGAGCGGGAATGCTCGATCCAGAGGCGCCATCAAAAGTTGCTCGAAGAGACGCCCTCGGCCGCGCTCGATGGAGAGCTCAGAAACAAAATGGGTCGCGCTGCGGTCAAGGCCGTCGAGACTACCGGCTACACCAATGTCGGCACGATCGAGTTTTTGCTCGATGAAGAGAAGAACTTCTACTTTCTGGAGATGAACACTCGAATACAGGTTGAGCATCCGGTTACCGAGATGACCACGGGTGTGGATCTGGTCAAATGGCAGATCCTCATCGCACAAGGCGAACGACTGTCATTCGGGCAGGGAGACGTGTGCAAGCGCGGTCACGCCATCGAGTGCCGCATTTATGCGGAGGATCCCAGGAATCACTTTCTCCCGTCTTGTGGTGTCGTAGAGTATTTACGAGAGCCATGGGGCCCCGGTATCCGTAATGACAGCGGCATTTATCAGGGTTGCGAGGTCAGTCAGTTCTACGACCCGATCCTGTCCAAGCTGGTGACGTATGACGAGACCCGGGATCGGGCACGGCGCAAGATGATCCAGGCCTTGGACGAGTATGTGATCCACGGCATTCATACGACCATCGAAGTTCACGAGAAGATTCTTCGCTCGCAGGCGTTCATAAAGGGAGAAATGGACACGGATTTTCTGGACGCGCACCTGGATGGTTGGTTTACCGACTCCGCAGACCTTCCTGATGAAGCCTTCGTCGCAGCCGCGCTGACCGAAACGCTTCTAGGTGTCCAGACAGATTCTTCACAAGCGGCGTCAAGTTCTCTAACACCTTGGCAGCGTGTGGGAAAATGGGAGATCGGGGGTGGCAGCTAACGGTGCAACTATCGCTCAGCATCGACAATGTCGAACGAAAAGTCACTCTCGAAAAGAAGGGTGACACCTACGTTATTACTGTCGAGGGGCGATCATACGTCGCCAGTGGTGCCTCGATTTCAGACGGTGTGCTAAATTTCTTTGTCGGCAAGAAGACCTTTCGCGCGTTTGTCTCCAAGAATATACTCGGTACCCAGATCACCTTGAATGGCCGCGATTACTTTTTGAGAGGGCACGACGGAGAAGAGGAAACCGGGGAAAGGTTTCATTACGTCGGCGACGGCGCGGTCGAAGCACCCATGCCGGGAAGCATCGTTGTGGTTAATGTCAAGCAAGGCGACCAGGTAAACAGGGGAGATACGGTTGTGGTCCTGGAAGCAATGAAGATGCAAAACGAGATCACGTCGCCCGTGCAAGGTACGGTGCAGCAGGTGAACTGCGAGCCGGGAGATCAAGTCGGATTCGGCGATGTTCTGGCGGAGATTAAGCCAGAGGGGTAGCGTCATCGTTGGGGATTGACCGCTCCTCTCGCGTCGGCTCACGAAGAGGATCGGTGACGGGGGTGGTGTTGCTCGGAAGTCGCGGTCAGTCCCCAACGATGACACCACTCTCACGCGCCCATTCGTCGTCGCTAGCGCTTCTCCGCCCACACCGCCGCCAGATGCACGATCGTCTCCACCGCTTTTTCCATGACTTGCACCGGCACCCATTCGATTTTGCTATGAAAGGCTTCCCCGCCGGCGAAGAGATTCGGTGTCAGTAGGCCCATGTAGGTAAGCCGAGCTCCGTCGGTGCCTCCACGAATAACCTTGGTGTGGGGTTCGGCACCGGCGCGGCGAATGGCCTCCCGAGCGTACTCCAAGAGCCTGGGCTCCCTCTCGATCGGATAAGACATGTTCAGATACTGCTCTTCGATATCAAGATCGATAGCTGCCTTTGGATAGAGGGCACGTACCTCCTCGACGATTTTGCCGAGAATGGCTTTCTTCTGTTCGATACCGTCCATTTCAAAATCGCGGATGAGAACCTTGACCGCTGCCTCCTCGGACTGGCCATCGAAGTCATAGGGGTGCAGGTATCCCTCGCGCTCCTCTGTGGTTTCGGGGCTCATGCCCTTTGGCAAGCGCGTCACAATGTCAGCCAGTATTCGTATGGCGTTTACCAGCTTGCCCTTCGCGTATCCGGGGTGCACACCAACACCCTGAATGCAAATCCTAGCCAGAAAGGCGTTGAAGGTCTCGAACTCGATCTCGCCCAGAGGACCACCATCCATGGTGTAGGCGAAATCAGCTGCGAATTTCTTCACGTCAAAATATTTCGTGCCCTGTCCAATCTCTTCGTCGGGGGTGAAGGCGATCTTTATCTCACCATGCTTGACATCCGGGTTTCGCATAAACGTTTCCACCGCGGTCATGATCTCGGCGACGCCAGCCTTGTCGTCGGCACCGAGCAGAGTTGTCCCGTCGCTGGTTACGATGTCCATGCCGATATATTGTTTCTCGAGATTAGGGTATTCGTCCGCAGATATGATCTGTGTAGGATCACCAGGAAGCACAATGTCACCGCCCTGATAGTCTGGGTGGACAACCGGTTTAACATTCTTACCGGTAATCGCTGGCGATGTGTCGACATGGGCAATAAAACCTATGGTGGGTATGTCGCTATCGTCGGGCATGTTTGATGGAATGGCGCCGGTCACGTAACCGTATTTGTCGACATCTGCATCTTCTACACCGAGTGACCGTAATTCACCGGCCAGCATCTTGAGCAGGACCCACTGTTTTTCGGTGCTGGGATAACTCCTCGAATCTTCCTCGGATTGCGTGTCGATCTGCACGTAGCGCTTGAAGCGGTCCAAAACCGATTCTGTGCAGGGTTTGAGATTCATGTGAAACTCCTTTATACTATTCGCGATGGCTAAAGCGCCGGGATAAGTACAGAAAGTCCTTTGTAGCGGGACTGTTCATCATAGAAACAAACCGAGCACCCGTCAATCCCAAACGTTTATCGTGCGGGACACATAATCGACGTGCTTTCTCAGACAGGAAGGATTAACCATGCGATCAATCATTCTTAGTGCGTTGTTACTTGGGTTCGCGGCGAGTTTATCGTACGCCATGGTCCTGGATGGCAGGCCGGTTCAACCGGTGACCACGTACTCGATTGTTGCACGGGACCCCGACAACGGCCAACTCGGTGTGGCCGTTCAATCGCACTGGTTTTCGGTTGGGCCCGTGGTTCCTTGGGTGCAAGCGGGCGTGGGTGCAGTGGCAACGCAGTCGCTCACCGAGATTTCCTATGGACCACTGGGTCTGGAGCTTATGCGCGGAGGAAAAACGGCTACCCAAGCGCTGAGTGGTTTGTTGAGGATCGATGAGAATCCGCAGTGGCGACAGGTGGGAATGATCGATGCGGCGGGCAATCGCGGTGTTCATACGGGCCGCAAGTGCATCCGCGAAGCGGGCCACGTGTCGGGTGAGAACTTCATCTGCATGGCGAATCTTATGGAGCGCAATACGGTGTGGCAGGCCATGGCCGACGCGTTTCGTAGCACAAAGGGCGATCTGGCCGATCGTATGCTCGCCGCGTTGGAAGCAGCCCAGGCCGAGGGTGGTGATATTCGGGGTAGGCAGTCGGCCGCGATGATAATCGTCTCCGGTGAACCGACAGGCGTCCCATATAAGGACAAGATCTTTGACCTTCGCATCGAAGACCATCCCAACCCCGTGAAAGAACTGCGCAGACTCGTCGCCATCAGCCGCGCGTACAAGTTCATGAACGACGGTGATGAGCGGCTCGCGGAAAACGATGCCGCGGGTGCGCTCAAGGCGTATAGCAGAGCGATGCAGTTGGCGCCGCAGATTACAGAAATCCAGTTTTGGTCGGCATTGACTCTGTTTACAAACGGCAGGGAAGAAGAGGCGTTAGAAAACTTCAAACAAGTCTTTGCGAAAGAGAAGAAATGGATCGAGGTGGTTCGTCGGCTTCCATACGCGGATCTTTTGAAGAACGACGCCGGTCAGTTGGACAAAATCCTCAACGCGGCCGAATAGAGTTGTGCTTACGACAGACGCTCACCCTCAGGACTCGAGCTCGATATCCGAGGTCTCGATAAACACGTGTTCTTCGCATTTCCTGTGGAAAAGAAGAAGTTTTTCGAGATCGCCCTGAACCCTTCCCTTGCCTTCGAATGCATAGTCGTGCAGTGGCGAGTACAATTCTACTCCTTTTCCGCTGGGTTCGATGGTTTCCTTGGGCTCGAAATCAGCCAGCTCAAGACCAACCGGTAGCCGGGCCAGTCTTCTCTTGAGCTTCGAGGCTACGTCGCGGTTGAATGTTGAGAACTTAAAATCGAAATAAGCTTTTGAGATCCGCTTATCCGAGACAATCTCGATGTCGATTTCTGCGGCCGCCTTGATCGCGGCTAACAGAGCCGCGTGGTAGCGCTCACTCGCCGCCAAATGGACGTGATCCCTTTGAAAGGTCAGAATCTCCTTCAAGTGATGCGTGTCGATCGGGTGATCGGCGGCGAAGATAAGACCGGACTTGATCCTCTTGGCCGCTTTGAACCCGCTCAAAAAGCCTTTTAGCAAGTTGTCATCGCCTTTTACGACGACTTCGTAGTAGTTCTGCGACATAAATCCTCCAAGAGCTGCGACTACAGAAAAACCAAGGTCACGAGAATAAATAAAGGTATCAATATTGGAATCGCATACTTGCCCATATACCCAAAAAATGTGGGCATCTTGACGCCGGCCTCCTCCGCAATGCTTCTCACCATAAAATTGGGAGCGTTGCCGATATATGTCAAGGCGCCCCAGAAAACCGATCCCAACGAAATAGAGGTCAAATACAACTCCTGCTGCTCAATGAGCATGTCGACTGCTTCTCTGGTTGGGACACCGACAAAGAACTTGCCCAGAAGCGAGTTAAAAAAAGTAAGATACGACGGGGCGTTATCCAAGAAGCTCGATAAAGATCCGGTCACCCAGAAGTAATGGGCGGGGGTTTCAAGGGCCGTCGTGACAAAGCCCAGACTACCTTCCTTGCCTGCCTTGAGAATCGCGATAGCGGGGATGATGGTCATGAAAATACCTGCGAATAGAAACGCCACCTCCTTTATGGGAAACCACGAAAAACCGTTCGCCTTATGGACCTCGGCCTTCGTCACCGCCAATGATAGCAGCCCAAGAAGTACAAGGATCAAGTCACGGCCCAGACTCTCGCGAGCGATGTGAATGCCAAGAATTGTGGTTTCGCCAAGATGCCAAACCCCACTCATAAATACGGCGCCGACGACGCCGGCGAGAAGCAGAATATTGTGGATACCCTGGATTCGCAGTGGCACTTTCTCGCTCGCCTCTGCTGGCTGCTCTTCCTTTCCATAGAAATACCGGTCAAGGAGATAGAACAACGTAAGTATGGGGATCGCGATAAAGACAGTTTCCTTTAGGAGGCTCATGGTCCAAAAAAAGGGCACGCCAAGCAGAAACCCGAGAAAAAGAGGAGGATCGCCGAGCGGCGTGAGCGCGCCGCCGATATTGCTCACAAGAAAAATAAAAAACACGACCAAGTGAACTTTATTCCTACGCCACCCATTGGCACGCAGAAGCGGGCGGATGAGGATCATCGATGCTCCCGTCGTGCCGACCCACGATGCGATGGCCGTTCCAATCAGGAGCAGTACAACGTTCGTTCCCGGGGTTCCTCTAAGGGTTCCACCCAGATGAATGCCACCAGCGATGGTAAAAAGCGTCCACAGAAGAATAATAAACGGGACGTACTCCAACATATAAACGTGGAGGATCTCGTGTATAGCCGCGCCTCGAAAAACGACGAGGAAAGGAACCGCGAAAATGGACGCCCAGAAAGCCGATACTTTTGGAAAGTGGCTGTGCCACCACCGCGGCGCAAAAAGTGGGAACAGCGCGATTGACAGCAAGATGCCGACAAACGGAAGAACGGACCAGATCGGTAGCCTCGCGCCCAGCTTCTGCGCGTTTGCTTCACCTGCTGCAAAGGCGGGGGAGTGGTCGACAGTCAATAGAATGACGAAGAGAAAGAAACAGAATGCCGTGTTCCACAGTACAGGTGCCTTGAAGCTCAACAAGGGAGGCTCCTCCGCCTTAAGGTGTTAGGACGTAGGAGGTTAATCCAACTCGTCCCATCACGGCAAGGAGATTCTTTGCTGACTACGTAGACAAGCGATGGCGCAGGTGCAGGCGAAGCTCGGGATGCACCGTGCTTCTGCGCAGCAGATGGGCGACATCGGTCTTGGACAGGTCCATAACGTAACCGATCGACACCATGGGTGGTGTGCGGGGATTGCTGAGCAGAGCAATCTTGGCGGGAAATGTGCCGAATAACGAGCGTTTTTTACCTATGGCGCGGAGTACATCCTGGTTGACGACGTGATTCTTGGCGACGCGAAGGGCACGATCGCTCGAATTGATGTGCGGAATCGTTTCGCGCGCGATCTTGAACATCGGGTGCATCGACAGTTCGTACCAGAAGTGACCGTCACGAGCCAGCTTCCTCAAAACCACGGGCGGTATGGAAGTGAGGTTCGTCGATTGTGACTGTAGTGTACCGATTCTATCTTTTTCGCGATTGAGTTGATCGGCGAATTCTGCGATCACACCGCCTTGGATGTTGTAAAACCTCTCCTTGGCGGAAATGTAATCGATCAGACTCGTCAGTCTTTCAAAATATTCGTCCTCCATGAAGAAGGGAAGGCGTGCGAACAGGCGAACGATACCGCGAGCGTATAACACCTGTGACCTGGATGTGAGGCTGCACAGCCGTTTGTGAACTGTTTGAAAGAATATTTTCTGGAAGTCCTCATTTTGATGTTGAGATGAGGCCACCTTCTCCAGCATGCTCAAGATTGTGGCGCAGGGCACCGCGTGAGGTGTCGAGATCTTCCAAAAGCCTTCGACATCGACGTTGCTCACCGCGTAACGCCGGACTTCGTTGTCGGGATGCAGCATCAAGCACCGGAAAAACGTGTGCTTTTCGTCGAGTCTCATCTGCTGAACCATCTTGATGATGTGCCCAGGGACGTCACGCCGCACGTTGTCGTTGGCGATCAAGTCCTGCACCTGCGCGAACGACGCTGCGCGGCGCGATCCAGCCTTACGGCGCAATACATCCAGGAGCCGCACTTCCGTGTGATGATGCCAGTAGTCGTTCATGACCAGGATTTCCGGACGTAGCCACAAGCCCTCTTCAAGCAAGTCAAGAGAACCGTCTTTTTGTTCCAGGTAATTGGCGAACGAATAGCGTAACGGACCGCTCAGAGCCTCGACGGCATCCTCGACGTCCAGGTGATCTCCTTGCATAAGTAACTTGACGTTTGCGTCCAGGTTATCGGCGTCGACGTCCGTAGCGTCGGGCGCCAGGTGCTCGTCCCAGGGTTTGGTCTTCAGGTGATTTTGCCACGAGGCGTGAAGTTTCGCGTGCAAGGCCGCTATGGGCTCTCCAACACGTCGCTTGAGTTCGCTGTGTACCTCATCGATGTGAAGGCTGTCACGCGGAATGTAGCCGTTGTAAGCAAGAGCCATCGTCTTGGCAAAGGCGCCGTCCAGCACGCGCCAATCGTTGTAGACGGCCTCGATCAGGCGAAGGGCGCTGCCAAAGTTCGTGGCCGATTCGTTGACCAGCTGCTTGGACCCCAGGTTGAGAATATCCTGGGCCGCCTCGGACAAAAGGTCAGCTCCCTGCCGGAGACGGCTTGCGGGAATGGCTTCGTCGCGGGTGCCCTCGAGGAAGGATAGCATCGATGCCTTCAATGCCCGAATTCTTGTCATATCGGTGAGATAGTGTTCGCTCATCACGCCCCCGCACGGGTTAAAAATGTTTAAAAGAATAGACTTACGATATGCCGGAACGGTAGTTTGCAATTTGCATGCCGGGTGAGTGCATTGCAAGCCGCCTCGGGTCTGTGCGTGTAGCCCCGCTTGCAGGGGCACGACCCGGCGACTATAGGGGGAACGGACCGTTGCCCATTTCCGATGTCGTGGAGGTTCGCGGGTGGGAGCGCCGCTTGTCAACGGCATCGCAGGCGATCAATCGCGCGTCGCCTGGGTGATGTACACTCCCAGTATGATGAATCCGGCGGCAGCCACCATCGGCAGCGTAAAACGCTCTCCCAAAAGAAGAAATCCGGCCAGCGACGCGACCACCGCTTCGAGGAACAGGAACGTGCTCGTATTCACAGACGTCATTCTTTTTAGTGCCGCGTTCCACCAGTAGTACGCAAGACCCGACGGAACGATTCCGATAAGGACGATGGTCACCCAATCCTCGGTGCCCAAGAAGGCCACCTCGGTTGCAATGCGCCAGCCACCGATCAAGAAGAAAAAGGCAAACCCGAGTCCCATGTGAATGGCGGAGACAGGCAGAGGGTCGTACCTGGTCAAACGCGACTTGGTAAGAACCGTGTATACCGACCATGTGGCAACGCTGGTGAGCGCCAGCACATCTCCGTAGTTGCGCACGAGCGACAACGATGTTGGTTTCCCCCTCGAGACGAAGAGCGACAGTCCAATCATGGCAATAACAAGCCCGGCGATTTGCTTTAGCGAGACCGCTTCCTTGAGGAAGATCCAGCCCAAAAGACCGGTCAATGGGGGAATCAATGTCAGAATCCATCCCGTATTGGTGGCCGTGGTGTGTTTGAGTCCGGTTAACTGGATGAGCTGATGGAGAACGACGCCAACCAGACCCGCGAGTATGATACCCGCCGTGTCGCTCTTCTTGACCCGGAACGATTTGCGCAGGCGCACGCTAAGCGTGACCAATATCATCGCGCCGATACCCAACCTGAATATCAGGAAGACGATGGGCGAGAGTTTTTTGAGAATGAGCTTGGCAAAGGGAAAGTAACACCCCCACGCGGTAATGGCGGCGAGACCATACAGCAGGCCGACCAACCGATACCGATGGTTGTGGTTCCCGCGAGCGGTCGATTCGGGTTGCAGCTCACCTCGCGTGAGATCAGTCAATACCGTGTTCTTTTTTGTACTGGAGCCAGTTCTTCTTGAGGTGTACAAAATCTTCGAACGATTTCCCGAGGAGAAAAGGATTGGTATTCCTCTCGTGCCCGATAGTCGATGACGGTTTTACGCCAAAATTGTGGCCTGGGTAGACCTCAATATCGTCCTCGAGTATCATGAGCTTCTGGTGCAGACTATCGTACTCCTTGCGGGCGTTTTCTCCATAATCGGTGCCCCCTACCTTGCCCACGAAAAGAGTGTCTCCGGTTATCAACTTGTCCTCACCCAGGACACAGATCGAATCATCCGAGTGGCCCGGGGTGTAAAAGAACTTCAATGTCAACGAGCCCAGCACCAGCGTGTCACCGTCAACGACGCGGACGTCGGCACCGACGGGATTTCGGGGGTGCGCGACAACCCGGGCCTGTGTCTGCCGCCTGGCCTGATCAACTCCCAACGTGTGGTCTGCATGCCCGTGTGTGAGGATGATGTAATCAACGGTCAGACCGTGCTTGGCGACGAGCGATAGATAGCGTTCCGAATCGGCAGGTGGGTCGAACAGGGCGGCGCGCCCACCATCTTCGTCGGCCATGAGGTAGGCGAAGTTGCGGTCCCCGCCGGCATCTATTTGATGAAATATCATGGGTTGATCTTAGTCGCAAAAGGTTTAAAATGCAAGTGAACTTCATGCCCAGGTGCGTGCCATGCAAATCGATCTTTTTGATGCTGAATTCAATCAAATCATGGGTTCGCGAGTGTATGGTGAGTTCAAGCAGCTTCTGCAGAACTACAGCTGTAAGAGATGCACGCTTTGCCACAGCCGATCGAACATTGTGGTCGACCGTGGTAATCCCGATTCGCACATCATGATAATCAGCGAGCGGCCTGGTGATAATGAAGATCGTGTGGGTAAACCGTTCGTCGGTCGCGCCGGCGAACTGTTGGACAAAATGCTCGCGGCCATCGATTTGGATACCGATAGGGACGTTCTCATCACCAATGTCGTACGCTGCAAACCGGAGGTGGACCGGTCACCGATCAAAGAAGAAGTGGATGCCTGTTTTCCGTTTATGCAAAAACAGATCGATCTAATGAAGCCGAAGGTCATTCTCTTGCTTGGTGCGGTGGCTGTCAAGTGGGTCGACCCGGAACGCACGGACATCCGGATGGAAGACGAGGCGGGAAAGTTCTCTAGCT
>JAOTUR010000370.1 GCA_029863805.1 Candidatus Krumholzibacteriia bacterium
TGTTCTTTTGCCCGGCACTTTGATCTTTTTCAGGTGACGAGACCTGTCGTATACTGATGGCGCTCATGGATCACGTTTGGGTCATTCTTTTTGCGTTGGCGGCCACCATCGTGGTCTACACCTACCTGATCTACCCCATTCTGCTGCTGGCACTGCATGCCGGCAAGACCGTCGCCGATAATATTCGCTACCTCATCACTCGCAGGGGCCGTCGTATTGCGGATCGGGCGGGTTTCCCCGTGGAGGAGCTGCCGACGGTGTCGTTTCTGGTCGCCGCACGCAACGAAGAAGAAATACTCTCCGAGAAGATTCAGAATTTTTTTGACATCGACTATCCCCACGACAAGATGGAGCTTCTGATCGGCTCGGACGCCTCGAGTGATAACACGGTCGAGATCGCCAAGAGCTGCCGGGACGCCAGAGTGCGTGTGTTCGACTTCGAGGAGCGTAGCGGCAAGATCGGAGTCCTGCAAAAACTGGTGCCGGAGGCGCAAGGCGACATTGTGGTTCTCAGCGACACCAACACGTTTTTACGACGCCCGGCGTTGCGCATGTTGATCCGGCCCTTTGCCGATCCCCGGGTGGGTGCCGTGTGTGGAGAGCTGCGTCTGGAGGCACCGGACGGCACGCTGCAAAGTGAGGGTGCGTACTGGCGATACGAGACGATTCTGAAGACGCTGGAAAACAGTTTTGGTTGCGTGCTTGGTGCCAACGGCGGCAATTATGCCGTCCGCCGATCGCTGTTTCCGGAGATAGCCGGGGACACCATCATCGAGGACTTTGTAATACCCCTAAAGATCCGCGGGGCCGGCTATAAGACGCCCTTTGAGCCCGAGGCGCTGGCCGTGGAGCGCAATCCGGTCGATGTCACGGCTGAGTTTCGCCGACGCGTACGGATCGGCGCCGGTGACGCACAATCCGTCTCTATGATCTATCCGCTTTTGTCTCCCAAGCACGGCATGCTTGCCTTCGCCCTGTGGTCGCACAAGATACTACGCTGGCTGGTGCCCTTTGCTCTGATTGTCGCCGTTGCCAGCAACCTTGCCCTGGTGGATCGCCCCTTCTTCGTGGTGACTCTGGTGCTGCAGTTACTTCTCTATGTCGCGGCCGGTGTGGGGTGGTATCGACAGGTTCGTGGCAAACCGCCGGGCGTGGTTGGACTACCCCTTATGTTTGTGCTGCTCAACGCCGCCCTCGCGGTCGGTTACGTGCAGTTCTTCACGGGTAGACACAAGGTGAGCTGGGATCGCACCAAGCGGGTCGAGATAACCTGACGACATACGACGACAGCGTCGCGGCACGGGCCGCGGCTCCGCGAAAGTGATCAGCAATCGGTGTACATTAAACCCATCTAATTCGTGTAGGCCTGGTTTGCCCCATACCCAGGCGACAAATCCGAGTTGGCAATCCGCAGTTTTGATACTCCACTTCTTGCCCTCATGGCACCTTCCGTGGTATAATTGGCTATCTCAATCACCAGGCCGCAGCTAAGAGCAAGCATCAAGGAGTAAGGGCCATGAGAAGAACGATCCTGTTCGGATTGGGAATCTTTATCCTCTTTTGTGGCAACACTTATGGCGGCCCGATCAGCGGTCGTCTGGACCGGGACAGCCGTCTAAAGTACAAGAGTGATCGCGTGGAGCGCTACGGACGCGCCTACCACGGGAAGCATTCTGTTGTCCGCGGCAAACGGGGCAGAAAGTATGCACGGCGGTTTGCGCTGCGTGAGAACCTAACCGGCGATAAATTAGCTGTTTATGAGGCACACGGCTACACCCCGCATCGGCTGGGGTTCAACGTCGGCGGCAGGCATACCGAACGTTGGAAGTACTACAGTCTGGGTGTCGAGTACGTGTTCGATGACGAAGGCAATCTCATCGCGACGCGTTATTTTCCACCCGAAGGAAACCATATCGATTGATATGAGGGATCGATCTGTGAGAGCCTCCCGCTAGGAGCGCTCGAATGCAGGTCGTTGTCGAACGGCATTACCGAGGAATGGGACGAGGCTCTTCTTGAAGAGCCTTTTCCTTTTGTTCATGGCCAGGGTCCTCATCAAGAACGGTTGGGTCTACTCGCCGGCTGCCGTCTTTCAGCGCCGATCCGTGCTAATCTTGGGTGACCGCATCGAGGCGATTTTACCGGCAGACGAGCCGACCACCGCGTCGCACGCCGACGTCGAGGTTATCGATGTCGGCGGCGCCCATGTATTGCCGGGCTTTGTCGATACCCACATCCATCTTACAACGCTGGCGCTAACCAGGCTGCGCTGCGACCTCTCTGGTGTGCGTTCAGCCCGCGAGCTTTGCGACGTGTTGTCAACCTGGGCAAGCGAGAACGATACCCCAACCGTCATGGGTGTCGGTTGGGACGAAAGCGGCTGGCAAGACTCCCGATATCCGACGCGTGCGATGCTGGATGCCATCGATGCGCGGCGGCCGCTCTTGGCTCGCCGTATCTGCGGGCATATGGGTGTGGCCAATAGCCCCCTGCTCAAACGATTGACACCACAACCCGACTTTATCGACGGGGCCAGCGGTGTGGTGCGCGAGCTCAGTCTGTGGGAAGCCGGCGGGCTGTGCGAGCCCGACCTCGACAGACTGGGCGTGGAAATCGAGGTCGCGATCGCTTCCCTCCATCGACTGGGCATCACGGGCATTCATGACATTGTCGAAGCGGCCAAGTTGGATCACTACCTGCGGGGTGTGAACCAATCAAAGGCGCCGCTGCGCATCGATGTTCTCTTGCACACCGATTGCGATCGTTTTAAGGACCATGCCGCCAGGTGCAGCCACATGGACCGACGTGTCTTCAGGCTTGCCGGTATAAAACTCTTCCTGGACGGGTCGCTGGGTGGCCACAGCGCCGCGCTCAACATGCCGTACGCCGACCACGACGGCGCGCGCGGGACGTTGCTGATGGAACTCGATGCGCTGCGCGCGATCTTGAACGCGTGTTACCGAGGC
>JAOTUR010000371.1 GCA_029863805.1 Candidatus Krumholzibacteriia bacterium
AGCCCAAAACCAAGCGCAAGACCAAGGGCAAGACCAAGCGCAAGACCAAGCGCAAGACCAAAGCCAAGGCCAAGCGCAAGACCAAGCGCAAGACCAAAGCCAAGGCCAAGCGCAAGACCAAGCGTAAGACCAAAGCCAAGAGGGCGAAGACACGCACCAGAAAGTAAGCCTCGGTTTTTGACTCTGTAGAGGCTTTAGGCTTTAGCTTAACGTTGTGAATAGAAAAGGAAGAGGCAGGAGCACCTCTTCCTTTTCTTTTATGGGTCAACAGACATAGCGACCGGAACGTTTGTAACTTGACATTTGTATATAATTTACATATAAGTTAGCGGCAGCGGTCGGCGGGGCGAATCGTTGCTGTTTCCCGCGCTGGCGAGGCCGCGCCCCATTGCTCCCACCGCCGGTTCGTGGAGGTAAGGCATGCATTTTCGGCCCACCATGATGTGTCTGACGCGGGGAATGGGCAGACACTGCGAACGTCTGACTAGCTTCGAACTTGCCCTGCGCAACGCAGGCATTGCGTCCTACAACCTCGTGTCGGTGTCGAGCATTTTTCCTCCGAACTGCAAGCTGCTCCCCAAGTCCCGAGGTTTGGGTAAGCTACATCACGGTGAGATCGTCTACTGTGTGCTCGCACGGAGCGATACGAATGAGAACAACCGGCTTATCGCCGCCGCGCTAGGAGTGGCCATCCCCAAAGATCCCAATCGATTCGGTTATCTGTCGGAGCATCACAGCTATGGCGAGAACTCCAAGCAGGTCAGTGAATACGCCGAAGACCTGGCTGCATCGATGCTCGCCTCCACCCTGGGCATAGAGATCGATCTTGACAAGGCCTGGGATGAGCGCAAGGAGCAGTGGAGAATTGCCGGGCATATTGTCCGAACGACCAATATCACGCAAACGGCCACAGGAAAGAAGAACCTGTGGACCTCGGTGGTCGCCGCCGCGGTTTTTTGCGGTTAGCTGGGCTTGTCATTTTCCAAGGTCTGGTTGCCAATGAGCGGTCGAGGATTTCTCGAGGACAAACTTGACACCCCATCCACATTGCGTGATACCAACCACTTTGTCCTATCGCTGATACCTTACGAGGAAACCACAACCTACAAAAAGGGTACGTGCCATGGTCCGGAGGCAATCATCGAGGCGTCCGCGCATATCGAATTGCCGGATGAAACCCTGCGCATCGATGCCTCCAGTTTTGGTATAGAGACGCTACGACCCCAAATCACCGATCTGCGGTCGATTGAGTCGCACGCATCCGAGTTGGCCGCACGCGGCGACAATACGTTGTTGGGCTTTCTTGGCGGAGAACATTCTATAACACCGGCCATTATCCAAGGTCTGCGAAAGAAAGATGTCGGGATCATTTGGGTAGACGCACACGCGGACCTGAGGCGTATGTATCATGGCCGTGAGGACAACCATGCCTGTGCAGGGCGCAACAGCGTTTCATTTGGCCGCATCGTGCAAATTGGTATTCGCAGTCTTGCGCACGAGGAAATCGCATATTTGAGCAGATCCGACCGCGTGCAGAGTTTTCGATACTGGGCCGAGCAGGCAAAGGACGCCATCCGAGGTCTGCCTGGAGTGGTCTATTTGAGCATCGATCTCGATGGGATTTCGCCCACGCTCATGAGGGCTGTGGGGACGCCCGAACCGGGTGGGTTGAGTTGGGAAGAGATCCTGGAACTGCTCGATTTTGTCTTCGCCGAAAAACGAGTCTGCGCCTTTGATGTCGTTGAGTTATGCCCCGGCGAAGAGGATGTCGTATCCAGTTTTACGGCGGCGCGGCTAGTCTACAAAATCATGGCCTATCATGCTCACCACAAGTTGGTGGGGAAGGTCTCTCCATCCCAATAGGCCGTGACCCTGACCCGCTGGTGGTAAGAACCAAAAACACTACTGCCAGAGAGTTTATATGAACGATCGTCACAAGCAGATTCCCACCGAACCTATCCAGCTCGAGCCAGGACTCAGTACGGACGAGCTCCTTCGCCGCATGGAGAGGATCTCGTTTCAAGGTCGCCAGATAGCGCGGGCAGCGCGTGTGTGGGAGGCAGCGCTGGATCAGAATGCCTATGTCATGATGGGGCTGGCCGGAGCGATGACCGCGGCGGGGCTGAGGAAAGTGGTCAGCCTTCTCATAGAAATGCGTTTCATCGATTGCCTGGTGTCGACGGGGGCAAATCTCTTCCATGACGTTTATGAGACATTGGGCACGCCGCATTACATGGGGTCGCCGGATGTGGACGACGAGGAGCTTTTCGCCCACGGGCTGGACAGAGTCTATGATACGTATGCCGACGAGAGAGAGTTCGAGAAGATCGACCGGTGGCTGGGCGAGTGGGCCAACAGCAAGCTCGAGAAGAGACCGTACACGACTCGCGAATTTCTGTACGAGCTCGGGCTGGAAGTGGAACGGATCAGCGATGGTAAGAACACGGGAATCCTCACCACCGCCGCAAAATACAAATTGCCCGTGTATTGCCCCGCGGTCGCCGATTCCTCCATCGGGATCGGCCTAGCCAGCGCCGCCGACAATTTCATATTTGATCTGACGGGGGATGTCAAAGAGACAGGACAGCTGGTGGTTGGGAAAGAGACAATGGTTCTATACTGCGGCGGCGGAACCCCAAAGAACTTCATTCAGCAGACCGAAGTCACCGCTAAGCACCTAGGCGGCCAGCCCAGCGGCCACAAGCACGCCGTGCAGTTTATCACGGATGCGCCGCACTGGGGAGGGCTGAGTGGTTGCACGTTCGAAGAGGCAGTCAGCTGGGGAAAAATCGACCCGTCGGGTGAAAAGGTCACGGTCTTTTGTGACGCCACAATCGCCTTACCCCTGGTGGTCTCAGCGCTGCTTACGCGCCGAGCGGGGCGCTCCCGGCGGTAACATCCCGCGAGCTGTTTCACTCAACGGTTTTTGTAACGATGCATTAGATAGAATCCGGTCGATCACGA
>JAOTUR010000372.1 GCA_029863805.1 Candidatus Krumholzibacteriia bacterium
CCCGCAACCACTTGATAAAATGCCTATTACGTGATGTCGGTCGCCGGGCTTTTTGACCGACATATCGAGACACATGGAACCGATTTTGCAATCGACCAAGAGGAACGAGATGCGGGCCCGAACCCGATGTCCGAAACCCAGGGGGTGATGCCGCTGCGCGCGTGGATATTGATGTTATCACTGGTGAGCCTGGGCTTCCACGCCGCCCGAGCGGCATCCGCCGATCCCACACCCCTGGATCCGGTAGCGGTTACCGTCAATACCGGGGAGAAACCCCAATCCAAGGTGTGGTTTCATGCCGATGCATGGTGGTCTGTCCTTTGCAAGGCGTCGGGGTCCTGGTTGCTCAAGCTGCAAGGCACGCAGTGGACAGAGGTGCTGAGCCTCTCGACATCGACTAACGCGAAGGCCGATGTCAAGGTCGATGGTGATGTGGTTCACATACTCCTCTTCGAGGGCACCGCTTCACAGCTCGTCTCCGCCGAATACGTCACCGCTGCGGGTACCTACGTACCGTGGACACTGCGACCCACCGCTTCTTCCTTGACCCTGGATTCAGGCGTCGAAGTGGCGACTATCGACATCGACTCCCAAGGCCGCATGTGGCTCGCCTCGGACGGATTAACCACGATCAACGTCCGTCACAGCGACTCACCGTACAGCTCCTGGAGCAATGGCTATAAGATCGAGACAGGGGTCAGTACGGATGACATCTGCTTGGTGACGGCCATGCCCGACGGCACGGTGGGGGTTTTGTGGTCGAACGGATCGACAAAGCGATTCGGGTTCAAGACGCACGAGGATGGCGCAAACCCGAAACGGTGGTCCGAGGACGAGGTGCCGGCATCGCAATCCGCCATGGATGGGGTGGGTGGGGGCATGGCAGACGATCACTTAAACGTCGCGGTCGCCTCGGACGGTACACTCTACGCGACGGTCAAGACGTCGTATGACACTCCGGGATTCCCGGTCATCGCACTTCTAGTCCGGCGCCCGGGTGGCACCTGGGATGATCTCTACGAAGTATCCCAGTCGGGTACGCGCGGTATTGTCTTTTTGAGCGAGACTTCGCATACGGTTACCGTAGTCTATAAGGATGGCACCAGCGCCGCCAGCGACGAGGCTGTCGTTGCCAGACAGTCCCCGACATCCAACATCTCGTTTGCAGCAACGGACACCCTGAAGATTGGCGGCTTCAACAATCCCAGCAGCACCAAACAAAACCTGACCGATGACGTTGTCGTGCTGTTCTCATCCAATTCCGTGGCCCACGGCGTGTTTTGGACTCCGGGTGGTACGGCCACCGCTATTGCAGACCTGACACCGCATCTCGGCTCGACGCTGTCACAGAATTATCCCAATCCCTTCAACCCCAGTACCACAATCAGTTTCGAGATCCTCGAGAGCGCGCACGTCAGTCTGCAGGTTTTTGATGCCGTGGGCAGGCTGGTCTCGACGCTAGTCGATTCTGATCTGTCCGCAGGTGTCAGGCAGGTGGCGTGGGATGGCACCGACGCCGGCGGGGTGGCGGTCAGTTCCGGCGTGTATTTTTACCGGCTACAAGCCGGCCGGGACGCCCACGCCAGGAAAATGCTACTGCTCAAATAGCCGTCTTCACGTGTATGTGGTCAAACGTAACGTGCATGCACACGATACTTCGAACACCCCATAGGAAAGCCTCAATCGTAGCTGGTGATTCTTGACATTGTCTCCAATCCGTGGTAGCGTGCTCACTCACGTGCGCCCAATCTTAGTTCAAAGCGCACCCGTTCTTTTACTCTTATCCCCTGAGACAATGGAACGCACTTTCCCCGCGACGAGCCGTCGCGTCGCCATGATGAAAAGGGAGGTGTCGGACACCCCGCTCAACTGTCTGATCAAGTCCTAGCAGTCCCAACATAAACCCCATTCCACAGGAGCAAGGAAATGCCAAGGCGCCATCGTCGGTTGTTTGTTTTTCTCCTCATGATCGTGTTTCTGGCTATAGCAAGGGTCCCTGCGTCTGCGGATGTCATTCCACCGCCGACGCCGGAACCATCTAATCCCCCGCAACTTCAGCAGGACGACAGCCAGAGCGAGCTGTTTCAGTACAGTAGAAAGAGCCCCAACCCGACACCGTTTCTATCAGCAACGCCCCTTCTTGCCCCTCCCGTCGAGGGCTTCAATTTCAATGACAACGGGGCATTTACCGGGTTCGTCTTTATCCCACCCGCCCCGCATATCGCCGTGGGCCCGGACCACGCCATCGATATCGGAAATGTGATGGTGGAATGGAGGCGAAAGGATGCGCCCGATGCAGAGGAATTTCGATCCGACCTCAGGACGTTTTTCTCGGGTCTTCCTTCCTGGCCCGCTGCGGGATCACGGCTTGGTACCTTTACGTTTGATCCGAAGGTGATTTACGACCAATACGCCGATCGCTTTGTTATCATTACTCTCGAGCGATGGTTTCAGTTGGCGGGCAACGCATCGAACGAGTCGCGCATTTTGGTGGCGGTCTCCAAAACCGCGGACCCCAACGATGGCTGGTGGCTGCACGCCATCGACTCAAAGGTTATCGCCCCCAGCGGTTTCCCGGTCTGGGCGGACTACCCCGGACTGGCGGTGGATGACAAGGCATTATACGTCACAGCCAATATGTTCGGCTTCCCCGGTTTTCCGGGCTCCTTCGAGCCCAGGCTGTGGATCGTCGACAAGGGACCGACTTACAGTGGGCCCGATAACGCAATCACCTATACGGTGCACGACGCGTACGGAGCGACCGGTAGCCGCTTTCTCAGAACGACCACTCAACCCACGCACATGTTTGGGCCGCTTCCCATTGGATCTACCGGCTCTCCACTGGGCACATTCCTGGTGTCGTATTCCGGTTTGACATTCGGTGGGCCGGGAGGACTCGAGGTTCTCAACGTTATCGAGGTCAGCGATCCCCTAGGCACGCCGCAATTCGCGC
>JAOTUR010000079.1 GCA_029863805.1 Candidatus Krumholzibacteriia bacterium
GCTTCGCTCCACTGGTAGCCGACGATGGGGATCATGGTTTCGGCCATCTGTTTTTCTTTCTCGGATGCATAAAGCTCATTCTCGAGGAGATACTCGAGATCCGGCGTGCCACTCCCTGGCCTATTGTCCCGCCACCACTTTGTGATGGCGCGTTTGTAGTATGCCTGTCCAAAATCGGGATCGATTGCGAGAGCGGCGTCAAGAGACTTGGCTGCCTCTGTGAAGTTGCTGTTATTGAGGTGATCAGAGCCAGCAAGATAATGCTTGAGCGCCTCCAGCGACGAACTCGTCTTCTGCGCGATCGGAATCTTCCCGGCAAGCTCCACGGGCTCGCCAACCGCGAGATCGGCGTGAAACTCCTTCGTCAGCTGATCGACCATCGTATAGAGATCGCTGCCATCGATCCGTTTGGACTGAACGATGGTGCCGTTTTCGACATTGACCAGCTGGCAGGTAAGAATCCACTTGTCGCCCAGCTGACTCAATGACCCGGTCAGCATCGATTTCGCGCCCGCTTTTGTTGCCACTGTGCCGGCCAGCTCGCGGGCGCTCTGTCCCTCGCCCGCGATCTGTTTCTGGATGTCGAGTAGGCGTTGGCTGCTGTACACGCGGACCGCTTCGAGACCGGACAGATCGGTGATCAAAAGCTCCTGCATGATCTGGCCAATCCGATCCGGATCGCTGGGATCTTTGAGGTTTTCGAATGGAAAGATCGCAAGCGAGGCAGCCTCTGCGGTTTGGACCGACGGTGCGCCACCGTCGGATCCGCCCTCAAAAAGGCTCGGGCCAAATATCACGGCGGCGGCGATCACGGCCGCGCCTGCGATCATCGTACCCAGCCGCTTGGCGCGTGGCTTCGAGTCGGGTAACGATACGGCCTTGTGTCGCGCCGTATCCGAGCTGACTTCGGCCTTTAGTGCCTCGAGTTCGTTGCGAATATCCGTCGCGCTCTGAAACCGCCGGCTGGGGTCCTTGGTTATGCAGTGATCGAGGATGCGTCCCAGCTGGTTGGGCAATGTATGCTTGATCTCCGTGATACTGACCGGCTGATCGCGAAGGATCGATGACATGATCGACAGGTTGGTATCTCCCTTGAACGGCCGGTCGCCCGTCGCCATTTCATAGAAGAGAATACCGAGTGAAAAGACATCGGAGCGATGATCGACCTCCTTGCCCTCGGCCTGCTCGGGTGACATATACGAGACCGTCCCCAGCACCGTCCCGGGCTGGGTGTCGTTGGCACCGGCAACCGTCTTGTCGTTGTCCGGATCCGTCTGCAACAGTTTGGCGAGCCCAAAGTCGAGTACTTTGACCCGGCCCGCGTCGTCGAACATGATGTTTGCCGGCTTGAGATCGCGGTGTGTGATCCCGACGGCGTGGGCGCTCCCGATCGCATCGGCAAGAGGGATCGCGACGTCAAGAAACTGCTCGAGCGACATGCCGTCGTTCGGCGTAACCTCAGAGAGCCCCTTGCCCTCGACAAGCTCCATCGTTAGATAGAGCGAGCCATTCTCCTCCTCGACCGAGTGAATCGTAACGATGTTGGGGTGTTTGAGAGCGGCGACAGCTTTGGCCTCACGCTCAAAACGCATGCGGCGCTCCGGATCGCGAGCCATGGCCTCTGGCAAGACCTTGAGCGCCACATCGCGATCCAGCTTGGTATCGCGTGCGCGGTAAACGTCTCCCATCCCGCCGGAGCCGATCTTGGAGACGATCTCGTAATGCGCGAGTTTCTGACCGATCATTATATACAGTGTACGCCGAACGTGGTCTGGAGGTTCTAGATAATTGCCCCATTCTAGCAATCCGTTGGGATACCGTCAATTCGAGGTTTTGGAGTCGGATAGGCCGAGGAAACGGTGCTGCCCGGACTGCTGAAGATGCGCCTTTTGAGGAGCAGGTGGGTTCTTTGCCTGAGAGTGCAGGCTTGCTCAAACGATGGATGTGAATGAGTGGTGGTCACGGATCAACGTCGCCTATGTCAGTCCAGCCTCACCGATGTGATCGTTTTAATATCGTGGTTCATCGGTATCGCCACACCCATGTCCTCATTGTCGGCGGATCCCTTCAAGACAGCGTGGGTCTCGGCGCTCAGGAACATCCCCTTCTTCCAGGCAAAGTAAATGGTATCGGTACCCATCCCGGTCAGATTCAGTGCCAGATCCAATCCGCCGAACGCGAGCGAACCCGACATATTGATTGTGTATTCCCCTTTGATTTTCACGCAGTCGTGACCGTCGTATCTAGTTTCCTCCATCAGAGTGTAGGTGTAGTTGACCGTGAGCGGTAGCGTTGTGTCCCCGACGGACTCATTGTATTGCACAACATCGGACCACGAGCCGCCTGGTGCGACCGGTGTCTTCGGCAGCCGGAGGAAGAGAGCAATGACTTCATTGACATAGCCCTGTTCTCCCAGGCGTTCGTCCGAGCCGGGGATGGCAATCTCCGGAAGATCGTCGAATCCTTTGAAATCAGAGAGTTCACCTGTGGACGACAGACTCACATTCACTTTGCGGCCGATCAATTCGGAAAAGTCAGGGCTCATCAAAGCCTGCGTGTCGTCGGTCTTATACTCCCGTTTCGTGCACTCGAGCTCCAACCTCAAGCCGTCGTCATTGGATGATTTGACGGTGAATCCGTACTCCCTCTGCCCTTCCGAGTTGGTGATCAGGTCGTTGCCCATGAAATTCCTGTGGTTGCGATGCTTCCTCGCCACCTGCACCGCGAACGTTGCTGCCTTGTTCATCTTGTACGCGAGCGTGTATTGCTTGGCAGCCTCGAACCGGC
Source organism: Candidatus Krumholzibacteriia bacterium (assembly GCA_029863805.1). GTDB lineage: Bacteria > Krumholzibacteriota > Krumholzibacteriia > WVZY01 > WVZY01 > JAOTUR01. Next base: position 2,788 of record JAOTUR010000079.1, read on the forward strand.
CAGCCGGGATACCGATTGCGGCCATCGCAAGGCCAACGCCCGCGATTCGAACCCATGCTCTTTCCATAAGTGCCCCCTCCCTGGGTATTCTCCAGCAGCCCATTCGTTGCAGACCCGTTCTCACTCGGTCAAAGCCGAATTGATGATCATCACCATCGGACCGAATGTGTCCGCGTCCTCGGCCCTTCCCCAACTCGTGAAGACGTACATCAGATCCAGATCGGGCACCAGAGCGAGTAACTGTCCCCCGTACCCTTGACCAGAAACCATGTCGATCTGCCTGTTCTTTATGGTATAGCTGGTCAACCACCACAGATAGCCATAGTCGGAATTGCGAACCGCGGTGACACGCTTCGCTGTGGATTTACGCACCCACTCTTCTGAAATCAACCGTTCTCCATTCCATTTGCCCTCGCGCATATACAGCATGCCGAACTTGGCGACATCTCGTGTTCTCAGTTTGAGACCGCCGCGCGTGCCGCCGGTGGCAGAATACCCTTTGGGATCCGTGTTCCAACTCCAGCGCGTGATACCCAGCGGCTCGAACAGATACTTCTCTGCAAATTGATTGGCGTATAATCCGGTACGATTTTTGAGGATCGCCGATAGCACATGCACGCCTCCCGTGTTGTACACCCAACGCGTTCCTGGTTCGTCTCGCACGGGAAGCTCGAGGACATGTTGCACCCAGTCTTCGAACCGGACTTGAGGGTACTCGCTGTTTCTCGGGTCACAGTAGGGGTAGCTCCATTCATCCCAATCCAGCCCGCAGGTCATTGTTAGTAGCTGTTCGACCGTGACGTCCTTTAAACGATCGTCTTTTATGGCACCGGCGTACTCGGGCAGCAGCTCCCCGATAGTCTTATCGACACCACCGATATACCCATTGTCGATCGCAATCCCGATAAGCCCCGAGGTGACACTCTTGGTGATCGAGTACATCGTGTGCAGGCTTTCCCTCCGGTACGTCCCGAAATACACCTCGTGGACAATGACGCCATTCTTGACGATCAGAATGCTGTGGATGCCTTTGAGCTTGCCGTTGATCACCTGGTTGGTGAGACGCGTGATGATATCGGTGTTCATTCCTTCGGCGTCGAGAGTCGACACTTTCCAACCATCATCGAGTTGCTTCGGCGCCTCGTAGACATACTCACTCGCCATGGACCTGCAAGGAACGGTGACCGCGAAGCACATCACCGCCACCGCACACACGGCGACGGAACATACATTTTGCATAGTCTTGCACCTCCTCTGACCCGCCCGTCGTAGAGCGCTTCGCGTGCTGAGCTCTTCCTACCCTAACTATGCTGGCCTTTGTCGTTCAGGCTCCGCACAAGAACCGCGAGGTATTCCAGCATGGGTTCCCGGCTCTCATTCGGGATTGCCTTCAGTGCGCGCCTGAATCTCTCGTCTGCGCGAGCATCGATTTCCCGGCGAACGGACTCTCCTTTGGCGGTCAATCGCAGAATCTTGAAACGCCGATCGTCGGGATGTTCCCGCTTCTGAATTAGCCTCTGACTTGCAAGGCTTTCGACAGTCCGGCTCAGGGTACTCTTGTCCAGCTTCAAGGAATCCGATAGCTCGGCAATGGTCGTTGACTCCTTCTCGCCAATCTCAAGAAGGCAATGACACTGAGTAAAGGTCAATCCACAGCTGTACCCGCTCTCGGTCTCTTCAGAGCTCAAAAGACGCACGAGTTTTCTCAATAGCCCTCGTAACTTCCGGGTCTTCTTAATGGTCATGGTGGCTCGATCGATGTGGTTGCTATATTCAACGGTTGCAGGATACAACTAATTAACCTTCGTTGTCAACGGAAAAACACCATCTACCCATCTGCTCGAACGAGCGATGCATGCCAACACCACCAACTTTCTTTCTATTGTTCGTTCTCGATCAATCTGTCCAGGTTCAGTGGCAGCATAACCGTAAAAGCCGTGCCATTGCCCAGCTCGCTCTCAATGGTGATTTCACCCTTATGGTCTTGCACAATTTTGTAACAAATCGCCAGACCCAATCCGGTGCCTACCCCCACCCCCTTGGTGGTAAAACCAGGGTCGAAAACCCTGCTCAGATTCTCTTTGGAGATTCCGCTACCGGTGTCGGCTATTCTTATGAACACCTTTTTTTCTTTGGTATACGTCGCTATCGTTATCTCGCCTTTGCCTTTTATGGCTTGCCTGGCGTTGACGAGTAAGTTTAAGAAAACCTGGTTGAGCTGGCCGGGGAAACACGCAATCGGCGGTACATCACCATAGTCTTTTTTGACCTTAATATCGTGCTTTATGTCATGATGAATCAGGGTCAGAGTGTCCTCAAGACCCTCGTGAATGTCCACCGTTTTGAGTTCTGCTTCATCGAGGCGGGCAAAACTACGCAACCTTTTGACAATGTTCGTCACCCGCTCCGTTCCCGATTTAATTGTGCTGTTAGCGTCATCTATAATGTTGAGAGTCGCGGTGAGTTTGGTCTGTTTGAGGCGTTCTTCATCGAACTGAGCATTAATCGTATTCTTCAATTTGTCGACCGCACGAACGAGCGTGTCATGCATGCTGTTTACGGCCCCCATGGGAGTGTTTATCTCGTGGGCTATGCCGGCCACTAGCATACCGAGCGAAGCCATTTTTTCCGCCTGCGCCAGCTGGGCCTGGGTTTGTTTAAGATGCTGGTTCGCTTTTTCGATCTCCTCGAGAACCATTTTCATCTGGGTGATGTCATGAGCCACGCCGATGAGCTCCATCACGTTGCCGTCTTCGTCAAGTATTTGAGAAGCATTGGTGGTAAACCACTTTGCGCTGCCGTCCTTATGGAACATACGGAACTCGTAACCCTCTGCGTGCTCTTCGTGGTTTTCAAACCCCGACTGGAACCACTTGCGAGATTCTGAAACATCATCCGGGTGCAGGAATGGGAAAAACGACTTGCCCTGGAGCTCAACGGCCTCGTAACCCATCTTATCCGCAACCTTTGGGGATATATATGTGAACTCTCCCGTCGGTGTAAGAGAATAGATTATGTCGTTGGCGTTTTCCACCAAGCTGCGGAAGCGTTCCTCACTGATGCGCAGTGTCTCTTCAAACTTCCGTTTCTCGATATAGCTGCCGATGATTTCCGCCGCGGTCTGTAGAGTGCGGACGTCGTCGTCGGTCCATTCCCTTTCGCACTTCACCTCATCGAACCCGACAAAACCGTACCATTCTCCCTCGACTTTGAAAGGTATACACACCATGGATAATATGCCCTGCGGTTCCAGTACCGCTCTTTCCTCCTCCGAGAACGTGCCTACCAAACCCGTGAGAGGATCGCCGCTGGAGAACATCCTTCGCCAGCGTTCGGCACCGGCATCGTAAGGGATGCACTGCAATTCCGGATTGTCGATCTGTGGCTCTGCGCCTGCCGCGCAAACTTCGTATATCTGCCTCATGCACAATCCGTGGGCCTCGTGTTCGAAATTTTCGAATATGTAAACACGGCTGGCGTCGGCGGCTGTCAATAGATGGTCGAGAGCCTCTGGCAGTGCGTCCTCACTGTCGGCCCCGGTCAGGAGGGTCCGCGACAGCGCCGCTAGACCTTTCTCGTAGCGCAAGCGAATTGCGATGGCCTCTTCTGCTTTCTTGCGCTCCGTTGTGTCACGGCCGATGCCGGCATACCCGATAAGATCGCCCGATTCTTTCTTGATGGGGAAAATGGAAAGATCAACAGTTTGAGCAGCCCCGTCTTTGCGCGTAAACTCGAATTCGGCCCGGTAACTTCCCTTTTTGTCGCGGCTCTCCCAGATGCTTTGTAGGTCGCCGCCCATGACCTCACCCACTTTGCGGCCGCGAAAGTCGTTGTCGTCGTAACCGGTAAGGACGCCGTGAACAGGATTTTTCTCTATGAAGTTTCCTTCTGCGTCGAAGATCACTATGCCGTCGTTCGCGTTGAGAAACAGCTCCCTGAAAAGTCTGAGATTATCGTCCGCTTTTCTGTGCTCGGTTACGTCGATCCCGATCGCCACCACGTAATCCACAGCCCCCTTGCCGTCCAGGAGACAGGTATTCGACCACGCGATCAGACGGCGATCACCGCTTTTTGTGACCCAGTAGCTTTCACCCTTTGTCGGAAATTGCCCCGCGTACAATTTTTCATGGAATACTTTGACTCTTTCCAGCTCTTCCGGGACGACAAAAATGTCCCAGTATGGTTCGTCCCTGACTTCCTCGAACGAGTATCCGGAGTTGTCCTCGCATTCGCGATTGAACCTCACGATCTTGCCGTCTCTGTCGAGGACCATCACCAGGGCTCCGGCGGTGTCGAGAACGGCGGAGACGAAGTTGCGTTCTTTTTCGAGCGCCTCCTCGAAACACTTGCGCTCGCTGATGTCATAAAGACCGCCGAGGATGACTTTTTCACCGGCTATTTCCGTGATAGCAATCGAAAAAATTACCCATATTACGGTGCCATCAGTCCGCTTGATCTCGACCTCGAAATCATTTACGAAACCATCTCTTCTCAGTATGTTCAGCATCCGGGCCCGGTCCTCCGGGCGATAATAAAAATCGAGGGCTGACCTGCCGAGCAAGTTCTCCGGAGTGGTCCTTACCAGAGACCCCAGCTGTTCGTTCGCATATAGTATTTCCCCGGTCTCAATCCTGGTAATGATCGTCGGTATGGGAGAAGCTTTGACGATGGCGTGGACCTGCTGGTCGGCCTGCTTCATCTTGGTAATATTGCCGTAAACCCAAACGCGCCCGATTTCGTCTTGATTGTCGTCGAGCACCGGCAAGGATATGGGGGACAACACGATCGGCCTGTCCCCTTTAAGGGTCAATCCTCTGCCATAAAATTCCGCCAAATCCAGCTGGCCGGCGACGTCCGGCTTTTTCTTCAAATCCGACACCAGCCGGATAAATTTCCCTGGTTGTTCGAACGCGTGCTTCACAGACCGCATAAATTTGTCGTGATCGCTTCCTACAATGTCGTCGAGTGGCGTACCGAAATATTCTTGTATTCTCCTGTTGGCCACTTGGATCGTCCCCGCGCTATCAACAAGAAGAGTGGCGTTGGGCCCGGAATCGAGCACTATCTGGAGCTCTGCGGCCTTTTCCCGCAGTTTTAGATTCGCCTTGTTCAGCGACTCCGTACGCTCGACCACCTTATGTTCCATGGACTGGTAAGCTCTGATATTGTCCAGGGCCAATCCGACCATATTGGCAAACATCTCGAATTTTTGAACGTCGTGTTTGTTCATATCACGGTCTTGGTCGTCCATACTACCGCCGATGACGCCTATTACCTTGCGCTGTACCATTATCGGAGACAAAACAACCGACTTGGCTTGCACCATGAACCGGGGCTTTTGGGGCCAGCGGCGGTCGGCTTTGATGTCCCGCACGAAAACAGTCTTTTTCTTTTTGAAGCTCTCGCCGACGTGCGGTGGAAGCTCCACAGCCCCTTTCTTGACCTTGTTTACGAAGTTCTCCATTGGTTTCCGTGGTCCCCTACCGGAACACCACGAACGTATATAAAGCTCCTTGTCCCGCGCCAGAATCAAATAGGCGCGGTCGAAATCCAGAGTCGTGGTTAACAACGAGCAAACGTTGTCCAACAATTCATCCTCGTCGAACATCTTATTGATCTTGTTTGAGACCTTATTGAGGGCGGAGAGCTGGCGATTTGCTCTTTCGAGGCTTACGGTTCGATACTCCACCATCTTCTCCAGACTCTGGGAGTATTCCTCAAGCTTATTTTGAAGCGTTACCCTTTCCGTGTCGTCTCTGGCTATGCCGTCTATTCGTACGACGCGGTCCGCATCGGTTATGAGTCGTCGGCTGACTTCGAAGTGTCTCACCTCACCAGCTTTTGATATCATTCTGAACATCAGATTCCTCACCGCTTTTCCACCCGATTTTACGGCTTTTTCGAAATCCCTCATTATGCGGAGACGGTCGTCGGGGTGAATAATGGTAAAGACGGAGGCTCCGAGGAGTTCATCGGGTTTGTAACCCATCGATGGTTTGACGGCCGAACTCAAGCTGAGAAACTCGCCTTTGGTGTTCAAGGAGTAGATAATATCCGGGACACTCTCGGCGACCATCTGCAGGGTCTTACGGGAGTTCGCGAGTTCTGCCTCGAGTGTTCTTTTTTTAATCGCTTGGTTAATCGTTACTGTAATTTCGTTGATGTTGGCAGGCTTGCGGATAAAATGATCGGCACCTTTCTTAATGCTCTTTACGGCCTGAGATACCGTGCCGTGGGCCGACATAATGATAAAAGGTACAACGCCGTTCCCTTTTCGCACTGAATCGAGAACGTCCTCGCCGCCCTTGCCGGGCATATTGAGATCACAGAGGATGGCGTCGAAATTTCTCCTTTGAAAGAATTTGATCCCGGTCGTACCTGACCGCGCTACCGTGACTTGAAATCCTTTTTTTCGCAACCGCTCTGCCAGCGTTTTGCGTTGCTCGTCGTCGTCTTCGATGTATAAAAGCTTCACTGCTTCCATTGCCTGATACTACGGATAGTCAAAACGAGCGCGATTCGTGGCCTCATCGCGGCCATCTTCCAAGGAATGCATCTCTTGAGTATATAGCAGAATGGGTCAACCGTGTTTGTAAGGAAGCAATCCAGAGGCGTCCGCGCCCCATTATTGATCTATGTCAAATTCAAGGTTACGCCACCGCTCTAATGGTCGTTACGGTCCGATGCTGCGAGCGCCGCTCTGAACAGCCGGGCCGTTACTTGAGCAACATTCCGCGAGTGACCCTGGCGCCCATCGGCGTTGTCACACGGAGGAAATATACACCCGATGCCGCCGTCGAACCTTGGTCGGTTCGGCCATCCCAGGTGAGCCAGTCGTCTACCCGGGCCAAACTGCTTGTTACTAGCGGCATCCGCGTGTGCTTGTGCTCGTTTGTTCGGCGATTCCGGAATGGAATCGGTGGGGAATTGTTGATACACTCGTCGTAAGCGTTCGAGGAATCCCGCCTCGACGAGTTTCGGTACGCGCCGAAGGTCCGTTCGTCCAAGGACGCCAGACAAGTTCATCCTCGGCATAACCGAACACGCTTGCGGTGGTTGCCGCTGGAGGATGTTGGTGGAGGCGGCGGGAATCGAACCCTTGTTCCCCGTAAACACTAACCCGATGATGGCGAACGAGTTCGGTTTTTACTGCGTGAAATGTTTTGAGTTACCGCGCTGATTCGATTCCCCTGGAGTCCCCTCCAGTCCCCTGGAGTCCCCCCCAGTCTTGGAGATATATTGGAGACGCGTTGAGTGTGTCCCGCACAGAAAATGCCCGGACGTCAGTCATTCCAACCCGACGACCGGGCATGTTCGATAACAAGAATGCGTCTTACTTGAGAAGAACCATTTTTCGCGTTTGGACGAAGTCGCCCGCTTGCATGGCACGAACGCGTCTCACCAAATCGGGCAACGTCGTGGATCCCTCCATTCCTGGCTCCACCGGCCGCTACCGAGAGCAAATCCCCAGTAGCCGTTTATGTTGGATCGTACAAAACAAGTATAGCCCACGTATTGGGTCTCGTGGACGCAATCGAGCTACAAATGCAGCAACTTGCTATCCTCCACCACCGTACCTATGCTGAAAGTCGGGGGGGGTTCCGCTCGCTTTGGGGCTAGGAGCCCGTAAATCTGCAAGGCTCGTGTGCCAGTCAAACAACTTGGCGGGCAGCACTCGAGCAGCCCTCTCGGGGTCCAGGACGTGCCCCTAATGCGCGAAGTCATCGCGAACCCGTGGCAAACCGCAGCGGGAACGCGCCGAGCATTGCGCCATCTTCGCTCATGAAGGGCCCACCATGCTCAGTGTTCAGCCAGAATGAGTAGGCCACATTGGGCTTGAGGTGGATGCTGATCTTCGCTATCCTTCCCGACTCATCCCAATCAACGTTGGAAAGATCGGGGGCCCGTTCACTCCCGCCTTGCGTCAAGAGTCCATAGCCCTCCCGGAACATGGGGCGATCGAACTCAATTATCAGCACATCTAGATTCGGATCCACGTCGTGGCTTCCGTCCGGCACCGATACGCTGATCACGCGAGGACGAAGCGAATCAAGGCGGGTACGGCGCAAGCTAACCAAGGCCTCAGCTTCGGCGCCTACTTCTTTGAACACTTTCACGAGTTCCGGTACGAACTGAGAGAAGGATCGGTATCGGTCGCGGCTGCTTTCATAGCGACTCAGCGCCGCATTCACCTCTTCCATCCAGAAGAAGCCCTCCTGTTCTTCCGCCCGTATCGCCCGTCCTTCCGCACCGGGCTGACTGAGCGGGCTTTGCCGGATCGACAGCGCACGAACAATCGATTCTTCGATGACCATTTCCCAGCGGCCGTAATGTGCCATCTCCTCGCCGGACGCGGCCAACAGAGCGTTCCCCGACGCCACGAGCTCCGGAGCATGCCTCAGGACGACTGGGTTTACGAACGAGTGCGAGAATTCGTGCACCACCTTGCTCACCGCGGTGTTTCCAAACACAGGCGCACCCTCGTCGTCCACATTGGCAACTCCAATCACGGCGTGAACTACCATCGACCCATCTGGAAACAGCACTCTCGTTCCGAAGTTCATCCCCCCCAGACCTATGCCCGCGATTACTTGAAAATCTGCCTGTGGCAGTTCGCCAAAATAGCTACGAAACCACTCCTGGTCGAAACCGCGATCGAGAACGGACTCGAGTCGCTTGGCCGCAACATCATAGGTACGCGAATGTGATGCGAAAAAGGATGTGAACCCCGAGTCGTCCCGAAATCGCTGCAACCGCGCCAAAAACTCCGTCGCCTCAGCCGGCATCCAGCGGTCGTCAAGCCCCGTTGGCTGTAAATCAAGGGGGACGCGGGGATCGAGGTGCTCGGCATCGAGATGCACGGCCAGAGTTATCGGCGCGTTGAAAGAAATACCTCGTTCCTGCTGCATATGTCGTGCATAGTCAATTGCTGGATGATTGCGATAGGCGACGAAGTGACTATCGATTGCTGCTCCGTATTCCGGGAAGCGCATCTGTTGATATTCCCAATTGCCGGCAAGTCGAAACACGATGGTCATCAACTCGACGGTCGGATCAATACGTATGCTGGTGACTGGTTTTCGCGCTGCTGCTCGTTCCACCGGATCAGCGACGACCGAGATCGCAAACACGACCAGTGACCCAACTGTCACTCGTAAGATCGTCAAAAGAGTCTCTCTCATTATCGGGAAAGGGGGTTATTCTAGTGGCGAGCTGGTCTCGTTCCGCTGCCGCGAGAGAAAAAACGAGTATGACCAACAAGAATGACGGCAAGAAACGCGAATTTGATCGCATGAGCAAACGCCCCATCTGCGACCGGTCGAACGGGAACAGAAGTTGGTGTGAGAATTGCGGCCGTTAGACAAAATCGCACTCTGGCGCAAATGCCCGATGTATCTTAACACAGATGCCGGACCTCGTGAGATAGATTTCAAGTTACCCTCACTACTCCTCAGCTCCCTACAATTTGGCACGCGCCGCGATCAACATCTAGCCATACTAGAACCGCCGCCCCGGAAGGGCGGCGGCCCGGATGGTGGTTCGAATTCTTTGCGTTGGTGGAGGCCGCGGGAATCGAACCCTTTTCACCCGTAAACCCTAACCCGATGATGACGCACGACTTCGGTTTTTACTGCTTGAACACTTCTCAGTTACAACGCCGCTTCGATTCCGCTGAAGTCCCCTACAGTCCCCTGGAGTCCTCCCCAGTCTTGGAGATATATTGGAGACGCGGGCATCACGTAAGCCACCACGCGGGGTCCAATAAGTCTACCCAGTAGTACCAAATGTACGGCAACGCCGTTCGTGCACTACTGTTTGCGGACCACCAAATCGATGTTCTATGCTACTATAGTGTATCTCGCCTACACGGAGATCCAATCGGCGGCAGTCCTCGCTGCTAGGTGGGATAGTCCGGGCTGAGTAGGAGTTGCGAAGAAGAAGCTCATCCCCGAACCACGATGAGCCGTGGTGGACGTCGGAATTATCTCGAGAGGCTGGAAGACATCCCGGCCGTTGTTAAAAACAAACTCTCAGCAAGGTGGTGGTCCGAAAGTGCCCGGGCAGCCACGAGCGAGGTGCGAAATGACAGAAATGAGAGAGCCCCGAGTGGCAGTTCGAGTTACGCGACCAGGAAACGGAGTGTTGGCGTGGATCGGGGTGTGTGTAGCTGTCGCAGCCGTTGTTGCTCTTGTGTCGCTTCTACCTAGCTGTTCAGAGGAAAGTGCCGTTGGGACCGGGACAGGCACAGGGACTGGAACCGGCACGGGAA
>JAOTUR010000003.1 GCA_029863805.1 Candidatus Krumholzibacteriia bacterium
CCCGTCACCAGCGGCATATATTCTTCACGCGTACCCTCCTCGTACTTAGCACCTACCCACACGCTGGTCATGCGATCGTCACGATTGATTCGCTCTGCACCGGGCACCTGGTGAAATTCCGCCAGAGAGGCGAGCGGAACCTTGTCGCCCTCGTCGGTCCATAACGGCAAATTAGTCAGCTGCGAGATCGATTCCGTCTCGGTTTCGTCGAGAGTAAGCCGCATCTCGCGCTCACCATCGCCCGTTCGAAATCTCTGCAGCCGTCGCCCGCGATACGTCAGGCCCACGACATCTGCCGGCTGATTGAGAAAGATACCGTAGCGCGCCGCAAGCTCTCGGTCCAGCTTGACATGCAGCTCTTGACCGCCTTGCTGGTTGCTCGATTGCGCATCACCCATGCCCGGTATTTCCTCGAGCAGTAACTTGGCCTGATCTGCGAGGCGGGCGAGCACTTCAGAGTCCTCGCCAACAATTTGAAACCATACCGCTTTGCCACGGTCGCGCCGCCAGAACCGACGATCCTCGAGCACCTCCAGCTTGACGCCCGCGATTTCGGGTAAGAGTCCCTTTAGCCGCTTGCGGACTTTCGCCATGTTCTCCTCGTTGGCATCACCTTCTCTCAGATACACTCGAGTCAGAGACCAGCGATCGCTCCAAAAGCTGTAGATTGAACGTGCCATGAGCTCTTCACGATGCGGCTCCAGAATTTGCTCTACCTGCGTGACCAGTTCCTCTTTCCTCTCCAAACTCATGTCCTCGGCGATGTCATAACGGACTTGCACAAACATCTCGCTCTCGTTCGTATCAAAATTCTTGTCTATTTTCATAAAAGGATATATCGCGGACATGATGATTCCGATACCAATGATCGGTGTCAGCCACCGGTGACGAAGATTGAACTTGAGCAGCCCGACATAGCGCTCCTCCACCGCGGACATCAGCCGGCCGCGAGAACGTGGTTTGGACTTGATGAACCACGACGTTGCCATCGGGATGAGTGTCTGACTAATAAAGAGAGAGGCAAGCAGTGTGAGGCAGACTGTGGTACCGAGCTCTTTCAAGTAGATGTTCATTTCGCTCGGTTTGTTGAAGATGAGGGGCAGAAACACTATCACTGACGTGAGGGTGGCGGCGATCACAGCGGTTGACACCTCGCGGGCGCCTAGGCGCGATGCGGTCTGTCGATCGTAGCCCAATTCACGATGGCGGAAGATGTTTTCCATGACGACGACGGCATTATCAACCAGCATGCCGATTCCCACAATCAGGCCGAGCAGAGTCAGCGTGTTCAGTGAGTTGCCCTGGGCCCAAATAAAACCGCAGGTCACCACCAGCGAGAAGGGTATGCACAGCACAGAGACCATCGTCGTTGCGAAACGTCTAAGAAACCCATATAGGACGATCGATGCCAGAATACCGCCGAAGATCCCTGTGAACAGGAGGTCTTTGAGCGTCTTCTTGATCTCACGCCCTTGGCTGAACCAGACCAAAAAGTTAATACCCTCTAGATCGGGATCTTCGCCCATTGCGGCGATCCGCTCTTCGATTCTCGCGCACACTTCCACAGTATTTGCCTTGGACTCCTGACTCACTGTTATCCCGATCGCGAAATTGCCGTCGAGATGCCGTCCATACTCGAGCGGTGGCTCCTCGTACCTTACATCGGCAACGTCACGCAACCGCAGCCCGTCGGCGCGAAGGACAAGGTTATCAATCTCTCCGACCGTGGCAAATGTCCCCACGGTGCGCAGGGCGTATTTGGTGTCACCCTCCGTGATTTTGCCAAGTGATTGGTCAAAGTTGGTGTTTTGGAGAATGCGCGTAACTTCCCTAATGTCCATACCGTGCGTCTCGAGATCAGAGATGCGAAGATTGATTCGCACCTCTCGCGGATTGACACCGTCGAGACGCACTTGTGCAACACCGGGTACTCTCTCCAGGGGTCTCAAGATCTTGCGTTCCAGCAGGTCATAGCTCTCGCTGAGATTGCGATTGGACGACAGCCTGCCTTCAACGATGGGCATATCCGCCTCGCGTGTATCCCAGTTGGAACCCACGGTAATATCACCTATGTCATCCGGGAGATCGCGACGGATACGATCAATCTTTTCCCACACCTCGACGCGGGCAAGGCTCATATCAACGGCCCAATCAAACTGCAAACGAATCACTCCGCCATCCCGTTCGCACGCCGCCCAAATGCTACGCACCCCCTTGACCGAGCCCAATGCGTCCTCCACCGGACGGACGACCATGCGTTCTACCTGTTCCGGCGAGGAGTTCTCGTAGGGCACGCGAACAAAAAGTTGCGGCTCATCAACATCCGGCAGAAACGCCAGCGGAAGCCGAAAAAGCGCCACCCCACCCAGCACAATCAGGCTGACAATGATCATAAGTGTTGTAACGTGCCGTTTGATGGCGAGTTCGGGTAGCGTCATGTCAGAACCTTTTCTTCAGCCGTGGAGGCATCTTCTTCGGTCGCCCGTGACGGAACAATCATGTACGCTGCCGGGATCACGACGAGAGTCAGAAGCGTACTCAGAAAAAGCCCCGAAGCCACCGTGATAGCCAGCGGGGACCTCAGCTCGGAGCCTTCTCCCCAAGCTAGAGCCATCGGGATGAGCGCCAGGATGGTTGTTAACGCGGTCATGAGAATCGGTCTCAGGCGGTAGTGCCCTGCGCGAACCACCGCCTCAAACTTGTCAACGCCAGCACGCCGCTCGCGGTTTATGGCATCAATCAATACGATGGCGTTGTTGACCACAATCCCGACCAGCATGATAATGCCAATGAGAACAATGACGGTGATTGTCGTGCCCGTCGCCAGAAGACCGGCCACCACTCCCACCAGCGCCAGCGGAATCGTAAACAGCACTACAAAAGGATGAACGAATGATTCGAAGGTCGCTGCCATAACCAGGTAAACAAGGAAGACGGCGAGGCCAAGCGCGAAGCGCAGCGTGGCGAACGACTGACGCATCTCGCGATTCTGCCCCCCAATCTCAGTAGTTATGCCTGGGGGCAAAGGCGTTTGTGCCATCAGTGCCTCGATATCTCGGACCGCCGCGCCCAGACTGCGCCCTTTAAGGTTCGCGGAGACCACCGCCGCACGTTGCTGCTGCAACCGGTGAATCTCTGCGGGACCGCGGTCGAGCTTTACATCGGCTATCGACAGCAGGCGGATTGGCTGTCCACCCGCACCCGGAAGGACCAGATTACGCACGTCGCTTACCGAAGCCCTGTCGATTTCCTGGTTGCGCACGCGGATATCGATCTGGCGGTCTTCCTGTTTGAACCGCGTGGGCACCACACCCTGCACGCGATTCTTGAGAGTTTCGGAGAGCGCACCCATATCGAGCCCCAACGAAGCGAGGCGTCGGCGGTCAAACGTCACCTGCAGCTCTGGGTTTCCCGCCTCCAGAGACGAACGCACATCGACAAGCCCCGGCACTGCAGCGAGGTTTCGGCTTAGATCGAGCGAGTAGTCCCGCAGGTTCTCCAGGTTATCACCGTAAAGCACCACTTCAACCGGCGTCTTGAGGCTGAAGTACGATGGTCTGCCGAACTTTACCTCCAGGTCAGGAATGGCTGAGTACCTCTCGCGGAGTGTTGCCACCATCACAGCCTCTGCTTCGGCATTAGTGCGGTTCGTCATGGCGACGTGAAGCTGCCCAAGGTTTTCGCCTCTTGTATTGAGCGACATTCCTCCGGCGACGAGACGCGTGCCAACGGTCGAGTAGTACTTGTCAATTCCTTGCTCCGCGGACACGATATTTTCCATCTCGCTGACCACACGATCGGTCGCCGCCAGCGACGTTCCTTCCGGCATGTTGACTTCAAAGAAAAACTCGCCCTCGCTGAGCGGGGGAATGAGCTCCTTGCCGATCCAACGTAGCGAGATCATGGCGCCAAAGAACAGCAAAAAAGCAATCATCAGCGTCGCCCACCGGTGACGGATCGCCCCTCGCACAAAACGGTCGTATTGCCGAGAAACCCCCCCCATGGTCATGAGCGTTTCGTCCTGGGAAAAGCGCGCTGAGCGCTTACGTATTTTTCCGCCAACGGCGCTCAGCATGGGGATCATAGTCACAGCCACCAACAGCGATGCCAAGAGACTGATCGTGACGGTAAGAGCCTGATCCTTGAATAGCTGACCCGCGATGCCCTCGACGAAGATGATCGGCAAAAACACGGCCACAGTGGTGAGCGTAGAAGCGACCACCGCTGGGCCAACCTCGGCCGTGCCATCGACTGCGGCGGCTGCCAGTTTTAGCCCCTGTTTTTTTTTGCGGAAAATAGCTTCGAGCACCACTATAGAGTTGTCCACGAGCATCCCGATGCCGAGCGTCAACCCGCCGAGCGACATAATATTGAGAGAAATGTCCATCCGGTACATCAACACGAAGGTTGCGACCACGGAAAGAGGTATCGAGGTTGCTATGATCACCGTGCTCCGTACGTCGCGAAGAAACGCGAACAGCACGATAACCGCGAGGATCCCTCCGATGATGGCCGCGTTGCGGACCTCGTTCAGGGCCTGTTGGATGAAATGTGACTGGTCAAAGAGCACGGTCAGAGAGTGGGACGGTGGCAGTTTGTCTGTCCACTCCTCGAGGCGTTCGCGAATTTTCTTCGCGACCGTCACCGTATTGGCATCCCCTTCCTTATATAATGCTATTTCTATGCACTCTTCTCCATTTACACGAGTGATTTCCTCACGCTCCTTGGCTCCGTGTACCACCGCGGCCACATCACGCAAGCGTACTATCTCTGAGCCGCCCCGAGAAATTATTAGGTCGGCGATCTCGTCGACCGTATCGAATTCATTGACCGTGCGAATGAGATACTGACTCTCTGCGCTACGCAACGCGCCACCTGGCAAGTTTACGTTCGACACCCCCACTACCTGGCGAATACGTTCCAGAGGGATACCCAACGCCGCCAGACGCTCCTGATCCACGTCGACATGGATTTCTTCCTCCAAACCTCCTCTGATCTCAGCCGCCGCAACGCCCAGTATTGTCTCGAAGTCTTGCTTGAGCTTGCGTTCGGCCAGCTGGCGCATGTCGGACAATCCGCCGGGACCGGCCAAGGCCAGACGAATAATGGGATCGAGCGACGGATCAAAGCGAAGCACGATAGGGTCTTCGACTTCCTCGGGGAGGATTAGGCGATCGAGCTTTTCTCGCACCTCCATTGACAGCATATCCATGTCGGATTTCCAGTCGAACTCGAGCGTGACTTCCGACACCCCTGGACGCGACACCGAGTGAATCGTCTGTAGACCACGAAGCACGCCGACTACTTCCTCGACCGGTCGAGTCACAAGGTTTTCCACCTCTTGCGGAGCTGTATCGGGAAAATCGGTTTGAATCGTAAGCGAGGGATATGTGATGTCCGGGAAAAGTTCGAGCGGGAGGCGATTGTATCCCACGAAGCCAAACGACACGACCGCTAGCGCGGCCATAATCACGCTAACGCGACGACGAACGGCGAGTGCGATGACCGACCGCATTACGAACCCGCTTGCTCTGTGGGAGTGCGTCCGGTGGTTTGACCCTCAAGAATCTTGATCGGCGCACCGTGTTTGAGCGAGCGCTGCCCTTTTACGACAATCCGCTCTCCTTGCGCGATCCCGCTCAGGATCTCGGTGTGCTTGTCGTCCTCGAACCCTACCTCGACCACACGTCGCTCCGCGGTGCTATCGGCAGCAACATAAACAACCCGGTCTCCTTCGTCGGTAAATACCGCAATTCTTGGTACTAACGTCCTATCCGTCCGGCGTTCGGTTACGATGCGGACCTCAGCGAAGTCACCGGGTCGCGTCTGCGCCGGATATTGCGGTATTTCAATCGTGACCTTGATAGTGCCGCTGTTCGGGTCGATGATCGGACTCACCAGTTTGATGCGCCCCACAAGTTGCTCTTTGCTGCTATCGATCGTCAGTGTCACCGGTTGATCAGGCTTCAATTTCTTGAATTCTTTCGACGGCACATGAACGATAGCAAGCAGCGGGTCGAAATCGGAAATCGTAAACAGCGGTGTTCCCGTTGAGACATTCTGCCCCTCATCCACCAATCGCTCTACAATTCGGCCAGTGAACGGTGCCTTGACCCGGGTGTAGGAAAGATTGAGCCTTGCCAGGCCCTCCGCGGCCTCCGCGGCCTTGAGCTCATTGCTAGCGCTCTCGAACTGCTCAGCTGAAACCAGTTGCTGATCCCACATGCCTTTCAGGCGGTCGCGCCTGTCCCGCAGATTGGCTGTGGTCGCCACCGCCTGCTCTACGCGCAGGCGATATTCGTCATCCGCTATCTTTAGCAGCTCCCTCCCCTGCCGAACCTTGTCTCCCTCCTCGCACTTCAGCGACTGAACTACACCCGTAGCCCGTGCCAGGATTTGTGCCTGTTTCTCCGCGGCCAGTGTGGCGGTCGCCGTGTAGTAGCTTGCTATCGAACCCTCGCTGGCTTCGGCCACGGCTACCGGAACCGGCGGCTGCTTGGGCCCACGCCTGTCGGGCCGTTGTCCTTTGCTTTTCTGCGCCTGCGTTGCTTTGGCCGCATGCTCTGATCCTGCGCCATCATCTCCGCTGCCACAGCCCGTCGTCATCACAAAGGTGGAGACAATTAAGACGACACCCAACGCCCACCCTGGACGCACTCTGCTTGCAAGCGAGCGCATGAGTGCGGGTATCTGACTTGCGCGATGGCAGCCGGTTCGCCTGCTTCTGTTTAGCAACATGGGTTCCCTTTTTGTGGATTAAAACGTTACGGGCATTTCCCGGAGGGACAGGAAATCGAGAAGTACTCGGTTCGCTCTGGCTAGCCGCCCACCCCCCTTTTGTAGTTCTACGGGGACAGCGGCGCGGGGTTCCTCTCAAAATGGCTTATCAGGCCGTTTCATTATACCAGAGGTGTCAAGGCCTACCACCGATCTCGTCGCCAAGACACGCCATCATCTCCTCCGGGGGCCAGGCAATCTTGGCCGACGCCACCCGTCGGCCTCTTGAGTTGCGGTAACTTCCGTATCTTTCGAGTTATGGTTGCGGCACCGGGCCAACCTGGCCGTGGTTCACACGAAAAATCTGTGTCCCGGCCGCATCCCAGGATAGATCCACTGGAGAAGTGACAAAAATCTGCCGGTTGTCATCGAGGGCTCCTTTGAGGTGATCGACCACTCTTTCATCGAGTTCGGAAAATAGATCGTCGAGCAAGAGCACACAGGGCTCACGCAGCTGTTCCTCGACATATGATAATTCTGCCAGGCGCAACAACACGGCGACCAGTCGTCGCTGCCCTTGAGAACCGTAGCGTCTGAGATCGTGTCCGTCGACTACGAGCGTCATGTCATCGCGATGAGGTCCTACCAGTGTTGTCCCACGACGGATCTCGTCAAACTCCCGTCCCGCCAGTCTTGCGGCGAAATGTTCCTGATGGGTCACGTCTGCCGGCTGACTGTTCGTCAGCTCCGACTCGTAGCCGACACGTATCGGGTAGCGAACCTGCAGCTTTTCGATGTGTGAAATCATATGTTTGCGGATCGCCTCGACAACATCAACCCGTCGTCGTACAAGATGACATCCTTGCTCGATGAGCTCTTCGGTCCACACCCCTAGTGCGCTGGCTGTATCCGTTTTGAGCGCCGCGTTACGCTGAGCCAAGACCCGCCGGTATGCCCGCAGTACCGCCAGATATCCGGGGTCCGTCAGGCTACCGACCATATCGAGGAACCTGCGGCGCTCCGCTGGTTGCCCCGATGTAAGCGCCAGGTCGTGGGGGCCAAATAAAACGCATGGATAACGACCGACTAACTCCGAATACTTGGGAACTTCCTTGCCGTTGAGCTTGATGCGCTTCGCGCCTTTTCTCTCGATGGCAGCTTCGAAAGCCTCGCGGTCATCCACGCGCGTCTCCGCCTCTATCACTATGCGCAGAAGCGGTTCTTCAAAACGGATCAGTTCGCTATCACGGGATGTGCGAAACGACCGCCCGAACTTAAAAAAGTAGATTGCCTCCAAAACATTCGTCTTGCCGTGACCATTCTCGCCGACGACAAGATTGACACCAGGAGAGAAGCTAAGCGGTTCATGAATGAGGTTGCGGAAATCGCTGCTCGTTAATCGATCGATGCGCAAGGAACGGTCCTACAACCTCTCACTCGTTGAGCCTGAGCGGCATGAGCAAGCAGCGATAATCAACTTCCTCCGCCCCACCGACTGGCACCAGCATTCCGGCGCTGTCGCTTCGATCGAGGAGGAATGACACGTCATCGGTATCGATGGCTTTTAGAATATCGAGAAGATAGCGGGCGTTGTATCCGATCTCCATCGGCTCCGACTTGAAATGACAATGCACTTCTTCGACGGCCTCGCCCACATCCGGCGTGTTGACACTGATGGTTAACGAGTCACTGCCGATGGACAAACGAATCTGATGAGTAATTACGCTGGAGAGAATCGCCACACGTCTGCAAGCCGCGGTGAGTTCTTCACGGTTGACGACCAATTCTTTCTCGTTGTTCTTCGGTATGACCTGCTTATAATCTGGGAACGGTCCCTCTAACAGCCTAGAGTAAATTACGTTATCCCCCAAATCAAACGTGATATGATTCTCAGCCAGCGTTATCCCTACCTCGTCTTTCCCATCCAGCAGCGAACGGAGTATGTTGAGCGCTTTTGGTGAAACTATGAAGTCGCGATTCTCTATGCCACTGTAGTCCCCGCTCAAAACCACTTTTGACAACCGGTGCCCATCCGTTGCCACCATCGAAAACGCGCCGTTTTCAACCTGCCACAAGACCCCGCACAACGCCGGTCGCGTCAGGTCTGTAGACACGGCATAGATTGTCTTTTGAACCATGTCATTAACCGTCTCAGACCGCATATCAAACGCCCCGAGAGATTTTTGTTTTGGCAGTTTGGGAAACTCATCCGCAGCCTTGCCCACCATGCGGAATCTGCTCTTAAGACACTTGATCGATATTTTCTCGCCGCTTGATTCCAGGCGTACGGTGTCTTCCGGGAGCGAGCGGACTATTTCAAAGAACTTCCTGCCAGGAACCGCGATTTGGCCTTCTTCTTCAACTTCACAATCAACCATCGTGGTTAACGAGACATCGAGGTCGTTTGCCGTCATGTGCACTTTACCGTTCTTGGCTTCCATCAAGAAAGTAGACAAAATCGGAAGGGATGATTTTGTCGGAACGACCGATGATATGCCCTGGATTTTTTTTGTTAATAGTTTTTGATCAAGCGCAACCTTCACCCCGAGACCTCCTGCATGTTGTTGAACATTGCTTGAATTTCGCGAGCAGTATACGCCATGGAAAGACCCCGTTCAAGCGCTTTGTCTTCGGCGCACTTACGGACCACCACCACGTTTCTTCAACTTACTGTTTACGGTATAGATACTATTACTATTAGTTTAAAAAAAATATAGTAATAGTAGTAGTACCTGTTAATAAGTGGGGAATTTCTGGTTGCCACTACTCAGCCAAAGGCTTGTGCGGACGCTGCTTGTTGATAGGCTTTGTATAGATTGTTAGAAAGTCAGTGCTTGTCCCCAGGACATCTTGTGTGAACAGGTATTCCACAGTGGATATCCACTAAACGTTGATATCTTTAGGTTAGCTCCCTTTTTAGTTGTTGTATGGTTGCTTTTAGTGCGACGTCGTCCTTGGTCTTGTTGGCTATCTTCTGGCATGCATGTATGACGGTCGTGTGATCCCTTCCGCCGAAACGTTGGCCAATTTGAGTCAACGAGCAATTGGTTATGTCTCGAGCAAGGTAAATCGCTACCTGACGGGGAAACACGTAAGCGGCTGTACGTACCTTGGACTTCATCGCGTCAACGGGTACACGGAAGTGTTGAGACACAACTTTTTGTATCAGGGCGATATTGGTTTTTCTCGGCTCATGTTTTATGAGATGTTTCAAAATCTCTTGTGCAGTCTCTATGGTCATTTGCGTGCGATGCACACTTGCGTGTACCACTAGTTTGACAAGGCTGCCTTCTAGTTCTCTGATGTTGCTTTTGATGCTGTCGGCGATGAAGCAAAGGATGTCGTCCGGTATAGGGACGTTCTCTCTTTCCACCTTTTTTCTGAGGATGGCAAGACGCGTTTCGTAGTCCGGGGACTGTATGTCGGAGACAAGGCCCCACTCAAACCGCGAAATCAGCCTTTCCTCGAGCGTGGGTATTTCCTTTGGCGGACGATCGCTGGTAACAACGATCTGCTTGTTCGCGCCGTGTAGCGCGTTGAAGGTATGAAAGAATTCTTCCTGGGTACTTTCTTTGCCAGCCAAAAACTGAATGTCGTCGATCAACAGGATTTCAACATTTCGATACTTTTCGCGGAACTCGTGGCTCTTGCCCTGACGGATCGCCCAAATAAGCTCGTTCATAAACATTTCAGCAGAGCTGTAATGAACCTTGATCCGATCGTGGGTTGCCAACACGTGGTGACCAATGGCCTGCATGAGGTGTGTCTTACCAAGGCCCACACCACCGTATATGAAAAGGGGGTTGTAAACGATCGCCGGTTTTTCAGCCACGGCAAGACAGGCGGCGTAGGTCATACGACTATTACTTCCGGCTACGAATTCGTCGAACGTGTACTTGGGGTTTAGCTGCTCGGAGCCGTTTCCGGTTCGTTTGTCGGCGATCGGTGGCCTTTGAATGGTCGCGCGACGTGAAAACAGCTCGTCGTGAGCTTCTTTTGTGTTGCAGAAATGCAAATCAGGTTCGCATTCGAGAATGTCTTTGAGCACATAGCGGATCTTGTCCTCGTGATGTTCGATGACCCAGTCCATCGAGAACTTACTCGGACAATCAATAGAGACTTTGTTTTCCTCGATCACCGAAATCCGCATCGGCTGAAACCAGGTCTCCACGGTCTGTTTGCTAACCATGGTGCTGACCCTGGTGAGGAACTTTGACCAGATGCGATTGTACTCATCGTCCTGCGCTCCGGCTGATGGAGATATAGACATGGGCAAGCCCTTCCTTAGTTTTCGAAGTCGATATTCTGTGGAGACATTCTGCATGGGGCGAAACCGCCTCGCGAGGGAACCCTACCACCCGATTTTCTTTGCCGGGCCACTCGGGACGGCAGCCCGCAGGTTATACCGCCCTTATCCACAATTGTGGATAAGGGCGCAGCGCCTTGACGACACGCAACTTACACAAGCTGACACGGCTAGATTGGAAAAGTTGTGCACAACTCCGCTCCAAGGATGCTTGAGATCTCAATAGTTGGGGTATAGCCGATAAGAAGATGACACTCGACGTGAGTGATGCCGAAACTAGCAGAAAACGTCCCGGCGCTTCAAGGCCAAAATAGAGTTACCCACAACAATCGCCAAAAGACTGCGCCATCCGTGGTTAGGCCGTTGTAATCGGTGGATTAATCGGCCCACAAAAACCTTGACTTGGAAACGCGCGTACGGTAGCTTTACTCATTTGAGCGACAAATCTAGGCGTTTTAGGCGCCTCCTCACCGAATGGGGCTAATGCAAGGAACCATGGCCCGGGGTGAACGATCATGAAACGGACATTCCAGCCCAAAAACCAGCGCAGATCCCGCGTGCACGGCTTCCGGAAACGCATGCGCAGCAAAGCCGGAAGACTCGTACTCAAGAGACGCCGCAAGCGAGGGCGGAAGCAGCTGACCGCATAAGCTCGCCGACTGGAACGACCCGGTTGGGGAAACGAGTTACAGCTCCCGAAGTTGTATAGAATGATGCCGTTGCGTACACTGCAGAAGCCCTGGCAGTTTCAACGAGTATATCGCCACGGCAAAAAGATTGATTGCAAATTCGCGGTGCTGTTTTATTATCGAACCGGCGACGGCTGCGGCCCTCAGTTTGGTTTCGTTGCCAGCAAGCGGCTGGGCGGGGCGGTTAAGCGCAATCGTGCAAAGCGGTTACTACGTGAAGTGGCAGGACGTGCGGTCGACCGTCTCGAGCATCAGGATCTATGGGTCGTTCTTGTCGCCAGATCCGAAATCAACCATACAAAGGGTCAGGCGATGCTGGCCGAAATAGATGAAGAGCTCGAGGGCTTGGCAAAAGGCGAAGCCCGCGCTTAATTATCACGATATCTCTAATTATGGCTTTATCCAGCAAACCACTAGTTCTAGCCATCGGCGCGTACAAAAAGTTCGTTTCTCCGTTCCTTCCGGCAAGCTGTCGTTTCTATCCCAGCTGTTCAGACTACGCCGCTCGGTCGATTGACAAGCACGGCGTGGTTCGGGGATCTCTTCGCGCGATCAGACGTCTGTCGCGATGCCATCCCTGGCATCCGGGCGGACATGACCCTGTCGACTAGCCCCTAACCACGGAGCTTCACATTGGAACGACGCTTACTCTTCGCCTTCTTGCTCTCCACGCTTCTGATAATGGCCTATCAGATGTTTTACTACGGCCCGCGCGTCAGGCGCGCCGATGAATTGAAGCGTGCACAACAGGAACGGTTGGAGAAGGAGCAGCCGAGGTCGCCCGAACTGGCAGCCGAAGCTGTTCTGCAACCATCGGTTGACGATTCCTCGCTCGCCGAGGAGGCAACTCCGTCGGCCGAGGCCGAACGCGACGGGTTACCCCCGGCGATACGGGAAGAAGTCAGATATATCACCGTCTCCTCGCCCCTCTACGAGATCACTTTAACCACCGCTGGGGCCGAGATCGTGGAAGCGAGGCTGCTCGATTACAAGACAAGAGATGAACCCGTGCAGCTAGTAAGAAGTGAGAATGAATGGGGGAACGGCATCCTCAACGTAAAACTCGCGGGCGAAAACCGGGAGATAAGCCTTAGCGAGGCCCTGTTCGATGCCTACCTGGGGGGCGGTGGCAGCCCGCTGGCTAACGGCACGACTATCAGACTCGATGCAACATCACGCGAAAAGACCATCGTCTTTCGAGCCGAAGGTCCGCAAGGGGCCGCGATCGAGCGCCACTATACCTTCGTCCCCGATCAATATCTCGTACGCACCAAGATTCGCTTTCGTTCCAGCCACTACCCGTTCGCGCGGGACATTGTATGGGGTTTTGGGCCAGGCATGACGGCGACGGAGTACAACGTCGAAGACGACTACTCCTCGATGCGCGTGACGTTGAGACTTGGCGACGAGCTCTACAAGAAGAAGCGTGGAGACTTCGAAGAGGATTTTTCGGGAACCGTCCAGTGGGCCGCTATTCAGACCAAGTATTTTACGACCATAGTTGTTCCCGAGACGCCCAGCGGTGGCAGGGCTCGCATCGAGGGTGTCAAGAACGAGAACTTCATGACGGCGGAGATTGCCCTGCCTGCGGTTGAACGAGGGGGTATCACGGACCAAACCGTTGACGTCTACCTCGGGCCCCTCGATTACGAGCGGTTGCAGGCCCTGGGCCGCGGCCTTGAGAAAAACATCGATATCGGTTTCGAGCACTTCAAGATTCTTAAACCGGTGAGCCGCGCCACCTTGTGGTGCCTGCTTGCGACGTACAAGGTGATACCAAACTATGGCGTTGTCATCATCCTGCTTTCCGTTCTAACCAAGGTACTATTTTATCGGCTCACCCACAAAAGCTTCAAGTCGATGCGAGACATGCAGTCGCTACAACCCCGGCTACAGGCGCTCAAGGAAAAGCACAAAGACGATCGTCAAAGACTCAGCCAGGAAACGATGAAGTTATACAAAGAGTCCGGCGTCAACCCCCTGGGGGGGTGCCTTCCCATGTTGCTGCAAATGCCGGTGTTTATCGCCCTGTTCAACGTTCTGCGCAGTACGATCGAAGTCCGGCGCGCCCCGTTCTTCGCCTGGATCAACGATCTTTCCCAGCAAGATGTGCTCTTTGAGCTGCCGTTCTCGCTGCCGGTTATCGGTGCGGCGGTCAGTGTCCTGCCGATCCTTATGGGAGGATCAATGCTCCTGCAGTCGAAGATCGGGAGTTCGATCACCGGGCCGTCTTCTGTCAGCACCCAACCCAAGGCGTTTACTTATCTTCTTCCAATCGTTTTCACCTTTCTGTTCTACCGGATGCCATCAGGTCTTGTCCTGTATTGGTTGGTGAATACGGTGCTGTCTGTGGGTCAGCAGTATTACATCAATAAAGGAGCCGACAAGAAAGAGGCGGCGTCCAAGACGCAACAGGCGAAGGCCGACAAAGCGAAACAAGCTACCGAGAAATCTACGGCAAAACCCGTAAAGGAATCGAATGCTAGAGCAAGCAAGCACAAAACAAAGAAAGGATAGAATGATTATGCCCCGGTCCGTCGAAAGCACCGGCAAGTCGATCGAGCAGGCGCTTCAGAAGGCGCTGAGACAACTCGACGCCAAACCCGATGAAGTGGATATCGAAATCCTCGAGGGCGCAAGCAAAGGGTTCCTGGCTGGCTTGTTTGGCTCAAAGGAGGTTTCGATTCGTGTTACGCTGCGCGATTCAAAACGAACCGAAAACCATATCGACGTTCTGAAGGACATCATCTCGAGTCTCCTGTCGCGCATGGGCGTGGATTATGAACTAACGATCGAGGAAATGCCCGATACGACGTTTATCAATGTGGTTTCATCCGGTCTGGACGGCCTTCTGATCGGCAGAAGGGGAGAGACGCTGAGCTCGCTGCAACACGTCGTCAACCGGATTTTTACGAGCCGAACCGGCCAGCATAGTAAGATCACTATCGATGTCGGTGGCTACGTCAAACGCAAGCATAGACTGCTTATCGAGCGAGCCCGCAAGAGCGCGGACCGAGTCCGTAAGACCGGGAGGGACTTTGACTTCGAACCGCTCAAAGCATCGGACCGCCGTATTATCCATCTTGCGGTGTCCGAGCTGAGCGATCTGACGACATACACGATTGGTGACGGTCTGATGCGTAAGGTCGTCATCACTTCCAAGGCGAACGAGTTCTCCGAGAAGTCTGAAAAAGACTGATCTCCCACCGCGGGCACTCTCAGTCATGCTGGGCGAGCTTCACGATACCATAACGGCGCTGTCGACACCGGCGGGCGAATCCGGCATCGCGGTGATTCGCATCACCGGGGTTGAGGCGTTGGACATTCTGTCGTCGATATTCTCTTGTAATGATCGTCGGAGATCTCGGGAAGAGTGGCAACACCAACGCCTCTATCACGGGTTTGTTGTCGACGGTTCGGAGACCATCGATGAGGTCATGTGCGCTGTGATGCGGGGCCCGGATTCTTACACGGGACAGGACACGGTCGAGATCAGCTGCCACGGCAACACACTGCTGATTACAAGAATCTTGAACCTGATTTTCTCGCGGGGGGCGCGATGTGCAGAGGGGGGCGAGTTTACAAAACGAGCCTTTCTCAACGGCAAGATCGATCTCATTCAGGCCGAGGCAGTGGCCGATTTGATTCACGCCAGGAGCGAGCTGCAACGCAAGGTCGCGCATGAGCAGCTGGCGGGTGTACTGTCGCGAAAGATCAACCGACTTGCCGACGAATTGCTCGAGATGCTGGGTACAATCGAGGCCAACATCGACTTCATCGAAGAAGGCATCGATACGCTGGATGTCCAGGCGTCGATCATCATCCTCGATCGGCATCTGCGCACGCTCGAAGAATTGCTCAAGGACTCGTCGTTTTCCAAACCGTTTCGGGAGGGGTACCGGGTCGCGATCGTTGGGCCTGTCAACGCCGGCAAGAGCAGTATCTTCAACCGGTTGCTTGGCGAGAACCGGTCGATAGTAACCGAGGTGCCGGGTACGACCCGCGATGTGCTGCGGGAGCCGATTGTCCTGGAGGGTCTGTTGTTCGTTTTGCAGGACACGGCCGGTCTGCGAGGAACCAAAGATCGAATAGAAAGCATCGGCGTTGATCTCGCCGAATCCGCGTTGAGCGGGGCAGACCTGGTTCTATTTGTCGTCGACGCGTCGGCGCCGTGGACAAGCGAGCTGAGCACGCGACTCGAGTCCTTGCACGGCCAGCAAACCGTTGTGGCCCTTAACAAGATGGATCTGCCCATACGGATCACACCGGACCAGGTCGAGTCACGCTTTCCCGGACTCTCCGTCGTCGCGGTGTCAGTTCGGACCGGCGAGGGATTGGAAGAGCTAAAGAAGACCCTCATTGAATTCGTTGGTGGTGAACGGCTAAACTGGATCGCTCGCGAGCGCATCGTGCTGAACTCGCGGTTGATATCCATCCTGGCCAAAACACGTGAGCGGATAGGTGCACTGAGGAGGAGCTTCGAACAGGGGGCACCGTTGGAGATTTTGGCGCTGGATGCGCGAGAGGCCCTGCAGCACTACGAGCTGGCCACGGGAAAACGGTATACCGCTGATTTGCTCGACAATATCTTCTCGCGGTTTTGCATTGGCAAATAGGCTCGGCGCGTGGCCAAGTAAACATGGTTTCAAACCGGGTTGAGTTACGGACATCTTGTTGTTCCAGCGAAACAAGGTGAGGACGTATCCACACAGCATGGACAAACCATTCGACATTATCGTGATCGGCGGAGGTCACGCGGGTTGTGAGGCAGCGCTCGTTTGCGCGCGGATGGGCCTCTTTACGGCCATGGTCACCCTGCAGGTGCACCGCATTGGCTATATGCCGTGTAACCCCGCCGTCGGCGGTCTCGCCAAAGGACATTTGGTCAAGGAAATCGATGCGTTGGGTGGTGAGATTGGTCGTGCCACCGACCAAGCGGGTATCCAGTTTCGAATGCTCAATCGCGGTAAAGGACCAGCGGTTTGGTCACCGAGGGCGCAGGTCGACAAGTATCGTTACGCGGACATAATGCGATATGTCGTTGAAAATCAGAAAAACTTGTCTTTGGTGCCTGCCGAAGTGACGCGAATCGTGATACAGCATGGGGCATTCCAAGGGGTCGAGCTGGGCGACGGCACGCGTCTAATGGCGAGAGCCTGTGTGCTGACGACCGGCACTTTTCTCAAAGGGCTGATGCACATCGGAGAGACCAAGGTCCCGGGCGGGCGCGAGGGCGAACCCGAGACGACGACACTCTCCGCTTCGTTGCGGGCCAGCGGCTTTCGACTCGGGCGCCTCAAGACCGGCACGCCACCACGGGTCTTGCGATGCTCGGTCGATCTCCAACAGTTCGAACCACAGGCCGGCGATTCGTGCCCGACACCCTTTTCGTATCGGACGAAGACGATAACGCAGAGCCAGGAGCTATGCTACCTCACTCACACCAACGCCGTGACTCACGATGTGGTCCGGCAGCACATCGACCGCGCACCCATGTATCGTGGCGACATCGACGCCATAGGCACTCGGTATTGCCCATCGATAGAAGATAAGGTGGTCCGTTTTCCCGATAAGATTCGACACCAGATATTCATCGAGCCCGAGGGTCGTGACCACCCCGAACTCTACCTCAATGGTATATCAACCAGCATGCCCGTGGATGTGCAACTCAAGATTTTGCAGTCGGTTCCTGGACTCGATACGGCGATTATGCGGCGGCCCGGCTACGCGGTGGAGTACGATTTCTTTCCTCCGGACCAGCTCAAGCGCACTCTCGAATCCAAGCACGTGGACAGGTTGTTCTTCGCGGGCCAAGTCAACGGTACCTCGGGTTATGAGGAGGCGGCTGCCCAGGGGTTCATGGCGGGTGTCAACGCGGTGCTCAAGACTAGGGGGAAGCCGCCTTTCACCCTGGGGCGTGATGAAGCTTACATCGGGGTCCTCATCGATGACCTCACGACCAAGGATATTGATGAACCGTATCGGATGTTTACGTCGCGGGCCGAGTTTCGGCTTTCGCTCCGGCAGGACAACGCCGATGAGAGACTGATGGCCTACGGAGTGGAACTTGGCCTCATTCCGTTATCGGCATGGGATGGGGTGCAGAAAAGAATGAGGCACATGGAAGAGATCATCGGGCAGTTGGAGCGAACGCCGTTTCCAACCGTTGTCGGCAATCCGCGGTTCGCAGCCGAAGCGCTCGAACCCGTCGCCAAACCGAGTACGCTGGCGCAGGTACTCAGGCGACCGCAAGTCCGCTTCCGTCATGTCCAGCCATACATGAGCAGAACCGTCCACGGGGGGAATGGTCTCGACCGTCATGTCGAATGTGCCGTCAAGTACGTTGGCTATCTTGAGCGGCAGGAAAGGGACATACAGACAGTCCGGGAAATGGAGGCCCAGGCGATTCCAGAGGACTTCCCCTACCACGGGATTCATGGTTTGAGCACCGAAGCCCGACAGAAGCTCATGATAAAACGTCCGGAAACCATGGCTCAGGCCTCCCGTATATCTGGAGTGCGTGCCTCAGACCTTTCCATTATCGCCGTACACTTGCAGCGTAGTGGCCCACCGAAAAACGGCCGCCCGACGACAACCGATGTACAGAAACCTCGAACATGATGTGGGGCGAATCACCGCCTCGCTTGCCGATCTGCGCTCCCGTTTCGATCCCGATTTCCTGAATATCTTTGTCGAGGAACTCCTCACGTGGAACCCGCAACTGGGACTGGTATCAAAACGGTCCACCGCCGCGGTGGTGTCTCGGCTTGTTCGTCAATCGGTCGATCTATGGGAGTTTGTCGCGGGTGGAGTCGGATACCGTAGCGCCGGGCCACCGTGGCGCGTCGCTGATATTGGATCCGGCGCCGGCTTTCCGGGTCTGGTTTGGAAGGGTCTGGTTCCGTCGCTCCGTTTGATTCTGATCGAACGGAAGAGCCGGCGGGCCATGTTCCTGGAGCGAACTGTCCACAGGCTGGACTTTCGAGACACAGAGGTAGTGGAGGCCGACCTCAAAGAGGTGGTCCAGGGACCCCGAGGACCGGGAGGATTCGATTTGGCGGTGACGCTGGCCGTCGCGTCTCCGCCGAAGGTGGGAAAGCTCATCGAGCAGGTCCTCAAGCCCGGGTGTTATTACGTGACCGTACGCCCCGTAAGAGAGAAGGCCATCGATCCCCACCTTGCCACTTGCCTTCGCCTCCACTCCACAGCCAAGTCAGAAAAAGGGACTTTCCTTCTCTACCAAAAAACGTGAACACGTTTCCCCCCGCCGGGGATGACGCGGGATGGCCGGCAAGAGGGTTTTCCGGGGGCGCCATCACTGCGGTCATGAGACGCATGACAACGAACAAACAGGCTGTCATGGAAGTAGTTGCGTCTGTGTTTCACGTGAAACAGCGATCTCGCCAGGTGTTTTCTGTGGCGGTTCTCTCCACCAAAAAAGTTATCGAAAAGCACTTGATTTCACGTGGCGATTGGGCATAGTGTATCCATAAATCGAACACGCAGAGCAAAGACACACAAAAATGTATAACATCATAAAAAAAAGTTGGTTAGCTGTTTTTGTTGGGCTCCTGACCATCGGGTGTTCCGAAGAGGATACAACGGTAACGCCGCCCCGAAATCAGGCTCCGACCATCGCGTTTACGTTTCCCAAGCTCGCTGTTGCGCGTAACTCGAGTGTCACGCTGAGCGTCGATGTCGATGACGCTGATGGTGACCCCGTTCAGGTGACATGGGACGTGACCCGATGGTTGCTCGAGGCGGGCGACCAAGGGACGCCCTCCATGCGATGCGAAGCTGCTGCGACGGTCGGAACGGATACGGTTACGGTTACGGCGACTGATGGTAAAGGAGGAGTGGTCACGCTGACCAGGACGGTCGATGTGGCGAGCCCGACCGATGACGTCACGGCAAACCTTACCTGGAGTGCGGGCGGGTCGCCCTATATTGTCGCACCCGCGGGCGGGATTTTCGCCGTCAACGCAAGCGCGACACTGACCATCGATCCAGGGGTCAACGTGTACGTAGAGCCCAATAGCGAAATTCAAGTATCGGGTCGAGTGGATGGCAACGGGATGGCGACCGCGCCGATTTTCATTCGGCCGAACATGCGAACCCCGGAGCCCGGGTGCTGGTCTGGGATTCTGACGACACCGAGCGCCGCCTCCGTGCTCGAGTTTGACCACACCCACATCTCTTACGCCCAAAACGCCCTGCGGAGCTCCATCAGCGGGAGCATTCTAGCAACCAATTGTTTTATAACGTTTTGCAGCGAAGCAGCCGTCCTGTATGAGTCGAATGGGCAGCTGCTAGTCGACAGTTGTACCATCACGGATAACCTAAAAAGTGGGGTTCGCGTGAGCGAGTCGACGATACCACCCGCGAGCATAACGATTCGTGGCGGCGATATCGGACTCAATGGACGGTTCAAAGACTCAACGCTCTACACCGATGGCGAGGCGGGGATTTCGATCGACCTAAACGATCCCAACGGGACGGTTCCCATTGACATAAGTGGTAACGAAATATCCCGCAATGACTTCCCCGGTATCCGGCTCATAACGGCGGTCTTCCCACTCATCACGGGCAATGGCATCTTCGGAAACGAGTTCAGATTGCCGGACCACATAAACATACGGCTGGAACCGCCGTTCAGAGGGCTCATCACCACCATCGACGCCACCAACAACTATTGGGGAAGCAACCCCGCCGACTCTGTGTTGATCAAAGAGGGTATCTTCGATAGCGAAGACACGGGATCGGTCGACGTCAAGGTGCTTGTGACACCGTGGCTAGATAGCTGGCCGCAATGATATGAACGGGACGAAGTCTGAGCGCTACGACGCGACGTATCGCCACGCACAACGCGCTGGCGGTTTGAGCTATTGTTAAATAGGGTCTTGTATTGGCCAAACGACGATGGGTCAGCCCGAGACGTGTGTGGCTCACATCATGGCACGAATCATAGCCATTGCGAATCAGAAAGGCGGGGTCGGCAAGACCACGACAGCGGTGAATCTGGCCGCCAGCTTGGCCGCTGCTGAGAAAAAGACGTTGCTGGTGGACATGGATCCACAAGCGAACGCCGTCTCCGGGCTGGGCATCGACAAGCGCAGCCTCCCCACTACGGTTTACGAGGTGCTTTTGGACGCAACAATCGTCGATGAGGCGATCGTGGAGACCCCGCTGTCGCATCTGTGGCTACTCCCCTCAAACGAGCAGCTCACCGGGGCCGAAGTGGAGCTTGTCAACCAACCGCACCGCGAGCTGCGACTCAAACGGGCGCTGGAGCGGGTCGCGGAACGGTTCGACTACATCATGGTGGACTCGCCGCCCAGCCTGGGGTTACTGACCGTGAATACTCTGGCGGCGTCGGACTCGGTCTTGATTCCCCTGCAATGCGAGTACTACGCGCTGGAGGGACTCGGGCAACTACTTGAAACGATTAAGCTTGTGCAAGCAGGGTTGAATCCGGGGCTCGAGATCGAGGGGGTACTCCTCACGATGTTCGATCGGCGTCTGCGACTGGCCAAACAGGTTGTGGAGGAGACACTGAGCTACTTTGGCGACAAGGTATATAACACAATAATTCCGAGAAACGTGAAATTGAGCGAGTCGCCCAGCTTTGGTAAACCCATAATTCTTTACGATATCGAGTGCCTGGGTGCAAAGACCTATCTTCAACTGGCAAGAGAGGTGATTCAGAGTGTCTAGGAAGGCATTGGGGCGCGGGCTGGAATCTCTTATCCCACAGGAGGTTAAGGACACGATCAGCGCGGACAAGCTCGTTAGGCTCCCGGTCAGCGAGATCGGTTCCAACCCTCATCAACCCCGCAAGCAATTTGACGAAGAAAAGATCAAGACGCTTTCCGAGAGTATCCAAAGCGACGGACTGCTCCAGCCCGTCGTCGTGCGCAAGGTCGGGGACCGTTACGAGTTGATTATGGGAGAGCGCCGTCTTCATGCCGCCCGCCTGGCAGGGGTTCCCACCGTTCCAGCGATTGTTCGCTCCGCCGAAGAGGTGGACAGTCTGAGACTTGCGTTGGTCGAGAAC
Organism: Candidatus Krumholzibacteriia bacterium; assembly: GCA_029863805.1. GTDB lineage: Bacteria > Krumholzibacteriota > Krumholzibacteriia > WVZY01 > WVZY01 > JAOTUR01. The sequence goes on from JAOTUR010000003.1 coordinate 21,767, forward strand.
TTGCAGAGAGAAAACTTGAACCCAATCGAAATCGCCGAAGCCTACCGTGCGCTGATCGATAAGTTTGGCATGTCTCAGAACGAGTTGTCGAAACTAGTCGGTAAGGATCGCAGTTCGGTTGCCAACGCGCTCAGGCTCCTCAGCCTACCCAACGCGGTCCGGCATTTCCTCGTGGACGGTAGAATCAGCGAGGGACACGCTCGGGCGCTGCTCGCGCTCTCAACGGCCGCCGCCCAAGTTTCGCTCGCAGAACGAATCGTCAGAGACCGCCTCACGGTGCGGCAGGTCGAGGGAGAGGCGGGGCCGGACCGTAAGAAGCGAACCGCAAAGAGGCGAGTAAAGGAAAAACCAACGCACATCGCATACTTGGAAAAGGCGATGTCGGGTCACCTCTCCACGCGGGTGACCGTCGATGAAAAACGCGGCGGCAAAGGGAGAATAGTGATCGAGTTCTACAGCCACGATGACTTCGAAAGGCTGGCAGAGCTGATGCACATACCGCTTCCACGATGAGAAGACATTTCTCGGTCATAATTGTCCCACACGACGATTCCAAGATGCGTAACTATCGCGTGTCGTACCCGTTGTTGTATACGTTCTTGGTGTTGGCCGTTTTGTCGGTGGCGTCTCTCGTCGTTTTTGTGGGTACGTACGGAAAGGTGCTCTACGCGGCGCACCAGGCCCGGCTTCTCAGCTCGGAGAACGCCAAGCTTCTCGAGCGCAACGCGCAAATAGACTCGCTCCGAACCGAGTTGGTGCGCTTGCAGACGATGGGAATCCAAATAAAAAAGATGCTTGGTGTCGGGCTGTCTGTCGAGGATAGCATTCTAGTGGCCAGTTTATCACCGATTGTCAATTCTCCGGCCATCTCTGCTGTCGGCGAACAGGCGGAAGATACCCGGTCGGAGCAGCAGCTCTTGCTGAAGGCCATACCGTCTCTCTGGCCGGTAAAGGGATACGTGACAAGGGAGTTATACACAACCGGCGGAGAGAAAAGCCACGGTTACCACCCGGGCATGGATATTGCTGCCAGACGGAATACACCGGTTCAAACCTCCGCAGAAGGGGTCGTCGTCGTAAGTGACTGGGACGACACGTACGGGTATATGATCGTTATCGATCATGGCTTTGGAATAAGCACCCTGTACGGACACAACGCTCGCAACCTTGTGAACGTGGGCGAACGAGTCACGCGCGGGCAGACCATCGCTTTTGTCGGAAGCACCGGCAAGAGCACAGCACCCCACCTTCACTTTGAGGTAAAGAAGAACGGTGTTCCCGTCGATCCCAGAAACTATCTGCTCAACTAGAGATCGACTGATAGCCAAAATGAACTGTAACTCGCTGTGAATTTGTGTATAATCTCTCGCGTCTCGACCAACGGTTCTGAAAGAGGAGGATCAACTCATGTTTGGTAAAGAAGCGGACGCCGTCACCGGCGGCGAGGGTAATCTAAACTCGATTCTCGGACCAGGATGTAAAGTCAAGGGGAACATAGATCTCAAGGGAACGCTTAGAATCGATGGCGATTTTGACGGCGAGATCAAGTGTCCGGAGACATTGATAATCGGCAAGTCCGGTGTCGTGAAGGCCGATGTGAATGTGAAAAACGCCGTCATCGGTGGTAAGCTGGTTGGCAACATCACGGCGACCAACAAAATCGAACTTCAGACCGGCTCGCACGTGGAAGGAGATATCGCCACGGCGCGCCTGGTGATCGACGAGGGCGTGTTCTTCGAGGGAGCCTGCAAGATGGGCACCCAGGCCGGCGCGCCTGCCAGCACGGCCAAACCGGTGAGTGAAAAACAGACCTGGAACAAAGAAACCCAAAAACAGGCGCTCAAGTAGCAAACGGTGTGATACACCGACCCAAATCAGGGCTTCCACAAGATGGAGGCCCTTTTTTGCGGGGCAGGTTTTATCCACAGCCGTCTAGATTGATGTTGACAAATCGGCGCGGGCTGTGGAAAACGCATAATCTATTTTACAACAAGAGGTTGAGAAGATCAGGCGGGAAGGCGCTGGGGGTTTTTCCACAAATCGAGCACCACCATGCGCCTATGTGTTTGGCCGTCAAAAAAATAAGACTCGCGGGTTAAGCTGTCGTTTATCTGAAACAAGAGATTGGTTGGGATCAAACAAATTGAGCTCTCACACACGGTGAGAGGCTAGACCGCTCAGCTCCCTCCGAATCCGATCGTGACCTCCGAGCCCACGACGATGACGGGCACGTCCCGAACCCCTTCAGAGTGGGTAAGCATCTCATCGAGGGCTGCTTGGTCTTTCTTTACATCTTTGTACTCGACGCTAAAGTCTCGGTTTGCGTAGTCCTCACGGGCCGCGTTTGTGTAAGGTCAAGTATCCTTCCCAAAAATCAGTACTCGCTTGGCCATGTTGAGCTCCCCCTGTATACGGGTGCGATACACCGCGCGGTTGTGAGACATGTCCATCGAGCTGTGCTCCGCGCGCGTGTGGGTGAACCGATCTCGCAATTGCCGCCACGGTTGCCGAAACGCCGGTACGGGTGGTCGAGACGTGTTCTCGTTTCAGGCATGCAGGATAGAACGAAAGGCATTCAACGGCAAGAGCCAATTACGCGTAACATTTTGGCGCTATGATGGTATAATGAAAGAGATTGAAATCTTACCGCTAACGAGTTGCCCACCGCAAATAGACAATCAACTGGCAGCGTGAGGAAAGGACCCATGGAAGCAAATAATGAGAGCATGGCGGTTGTCGAAGAAGTCAAACGGTTTAGCCAAGCGTACGGAACCCTCAAGGCCGAGATCGGCAAAGTAATAGTCGGGCAGCACGAGGTCATCGAGCAGCTGCTTACCGCCCTTTTCTCTGGCGGCCACTGTTTGCTGGTGGGGGTCCCCGGACTCGCCAAAACGCTGTTGATCTCGACAGTGGCAAGGGCATTGGACCTGAAATTCTCCAGGATCCAGTTCACGCCGGACCTGATGCCTTCTGATATCACGGGCACCGAAATCCTCGAAGAGGAACCCGGAACGCGAAAACGTGTCTTCAAGTTTGTTCACGGGCCCATTTTCGCCAATGTCATCCTGGCCGACGAAATCAATCGGACTCCGCCCAAAACCCAGGCCGCTCTGCTGCAGGCCATGCAGGAGCACGAGGTGACGGCCGGTGGAAAAACCTTCAAGTTGGAACTTCCGTTCTTCGTTCTCGCGACGCAGAACCCCATCGAGCAGGAGGGCACCTATCCGCTGCCAGAGGCCCAGCTCGACCGATTCATGTTTCATGTAAACGTGGACTACCCGACTGAAGAGGAAGAAAGGGTGATCGTGGAGACGACCACGTCGAAAGCTAACGGGGAGCCCGAAGTCGTTATCGAGGCCGCGGAGATACTTCGCTTCCAAAAGCTGATCAGAAAGGTGCCGATATCCAACCATGTTCTGAATTATGCCATCCGCTTGGTGAGGGCCACGCGCGACGCTTCGGTGAAGTCGATTCAGGATTATATAAGCTGGGGCGCTGGGCCGCGAGCTGGGCAGCATCTCATCTTGGGCAGCAAAGTCCGCGCCATAATGCAGGGGCGGCCCACGCCGAGTTGCGAGGATATTAGAGTCATGGCGGCCCCCGTTCTCCGACATCGAATAGTGACAAATTTTAATGCTGACGCGGACGGGGTGGCGACCGATGAACTTATTGACAAACTGCTCGACGAAGTTGTCGAGTAACCTCAAATTCGTGTTTACTCTTGGGGATTAATCACAAGGCGGATGCCGTGCGGGCGAAAAAACCAAGTGCTATCACAAAATTCCTCGATCCAAGCGTGGTCAGTCGTTTGACCGGTATGGAGCTCAAGGCCCGCCTGATCGTCGAAGGGTTCATTGCCGGTATGCACCGCAGTCCTTATCACGGATTCTCTGTTGAGTTTGCGGAGTACCGCCAGTATATGCAGGGAGATAATGTCAAGAACCTCGACTGGAAGGTTTACGGCAAGACCGACAGATTCTATGTAAAAGTATACGAAGAGGAGACGAATCTCAAAGCCACCATCCTGTTGGATAAGAGTGGGTCGATGGGATTCTCCTCGCTGGGTGGAGATGTAGAAACCGGAAAAGGTGACGGGCTCGATAAACTCACATATGGCGGGCTTCTGGCGGCAAGCCTGTCCTATCTCATGATACGTCAGCAGGACGCGGTAAGCCTTTGCGCATTCGACGATCAAATTCGTGCGTTGTTACCTCACCGGTCGGTGCGCAAGCACCTGTTCTTTCTTCTGGGCAATCTCGAACGCCTCAGCGCGGGAGCGAAGACGCGCATAAGCCCAACATTGCATTACATCGCAGAGCGCGTAAAAAGGCGCGGGTTGATCATACTCATTTCCGATTTGATGGACGACCCCGAGAAGATTCTGATGGGGCTCAAACACTTCCGGCACCGCAAGCACGAAGTTATTGTTTTCCACATTCTTGATCCGCGTGAGCTCGACTTGGATTATCGCGATGAGGTCGAATTCCGAGATCTGGAGAATGATAAGAAAATCCGCGTCGAGCCGGCGTTTCTCAAAGAGCAATATGCAAAACGGGTTGAGGGCTGGATAAGCAAGCTCGACCGTGAGTGCAAAGGGCACCAAATAGACTATAACCTGTTGACAACAAGAACCCCCTTCGACCAGGCGTTGACGGCTTATTTGAACAAGCGTCTGAGGATGGGTTGATGAATCGATGTTCGGGCTCGGTTTTCTAAACAGCTTCTTCTTGTTTGCGCTCGCGGCGATGGCGTTGCCCATCATCATTCACATCCTCAATCGACGGCGTTTACGCAAGATACGTTTTAGCTCGCTAGAGTTTATCGACGAACTGAGTCGGCGCAGAATGAGCAGAGTCAACCTGCGCCGATGGATAGTGCTTCTATTGAGGACGCTTGCCGTCACTTTCGTCGTTCTCGCCTTTGCTCGGCCTACGCTCCACAGCAGAGCGGCTCTTTTCATGCCTGCTGCTGCGGCCAAGCAAATTGTCATATGTGTTGATATGAGCGCGAGTATGGGGGTGGAGCGCGAGACCGGTACCGCGTTTACCCAAGCGAAGATCCTTGCCAAACGTGTCGTTGACGAAAGCGCAAGGAATGATGTGCTCAACGTGGTCGCGTCATCAGGATCGAGTCGGTTGCTTTTTGAGAGTGGAACCACGAATAAGCAGATCGTAAAAAAAGCGATCGACGGGCTCGAAGTTGCCGACGAACGAGCCTCTTTGACAAAGGCGCTGGAAACGGCGGTGGGGCACTTTCGTGAGTCGGAGCTGCGCAGCGGCGAGATCTATGTCGTATCCGACTTCAGAGAAACGGCGGATTCGCTTCTTGTCTCCGGGACGCCGGCCGGATTGAGAGTGATCCTGCTCCCGGTCTATCTTGAAGCGGTTGACAACGTCAGCATCGATCGTGTGTTCACGCCCCGTAAGCTCATAAGACCAGGCGAAGTGGTTCGCGTCGGGGTGTCTGTCACCAACCATTCCCGCGAGAACCCAGCAGAGTTTCCCGTGGAGCTGTTCATCGACGAAAAGCGCAAGGCCGAGAAATTCGTAAATCTTTCACCGGCGGCTTCGGCCACGGTTACGTTCTCTGTTTCGATAAACGACTGGGGTAGCCACAGGTGCCGGGTGGCGAAAAACAGGGATCGTCTACCGATAGATGACGACCGGTTCTTTATGTTGGACGTGTCGCGTCGCATCCCGGTCACCTTGATGCGTGGTAAGAGATTCGTCGAGGATGACAAGCAGACAGCGAGCTATTTTTATGTCGACAAAGCCCTCAACCCACGGGGCTCTGGAGAAAGCGAGTTCTCGGTAAAAGTCGTCGACGAGAAGGACCTAACCACAGCCGCGCTGCCAGATCGCGGTGTCGTGGTATGGACCGATCCTCATCGGCTCGACCGGAATCGGTTTGAATTGCTAAAGCGTTACCTCCACACTGGTGGACGGCTGATGGTCTTTCTGGGCGGAGGTAGTAGCGGACAGTGGCGGGAGGATGGGTTTGCACGGTATTTCGGCATTAAAAAGGCGACCCACCGAAAAGCGGAAGAATCGCTGCGGTCTTTTCAGAAAGATCACCCGGTTTTTAGTATTTTCAACGAGGAGGAATTGGAGCTGCTGTCACGGAGCCGAGTTCGTGAGTATATCGCTGTCGCCGGAGTCGCACCCGATTCCATTCTGGCGTATCTTGGCAGCGGTGACGCGGGGATTTGGGAGTGCAGACGAGGGGACGGGCGAGCAGTCGTGGTGAGCGCCTCACCCGATATGGCGAGCGGTGATCTGCCGTTGTCACCCATGTTCTTGCCGTTGATTCATACCACCGTATCGTACTTGGCTAGCAGCGAAGGCGCCGAGTTTCACCGCGAGAACTATCCAGGAACGGACTTGTTTTTTGACCTGCCAGCGGGCTGGAGGCGGCAGGGCCACGAGCATCGTGTGGCCAATGAGTTGGGCGAGCAGGAGCAAGCGGTGTTTTTTGATTTGCCGCACGGCGAGACCAAAGCCATGATCTCGCGGCCCAAGCGCGTGGGATTCTACAAACTGTTGGCGGACACGACGCTGGTGTCCGAAGCGGTGGTCAACGTCGATACGCGAGAATCCAATCTGAACCCGCAAGAGCTCGCGGGCGAGTATCTTGGCGATGCCACCGTCGTCGACGACTCGGCGGATTTTGCGACAACTCTGCAGAGAGAAAGGCAGGGCCGCGAGATTTACCCATTGTTCCTCTTGGTGGCGATCTCGGCGCTTGTCCTGGAGTCTCTTTTGGGTCGTAGGGCGTGAATCGATGTTGCAGGCCAAGAGCAGACTGACGGAGGCGGGGACCGCGTCGCTCGTCGAGCGCGTGGCTAAGCAGGCGCAAATTGTACAGATCCGGCGCCTGGTCGAGGAAGGCTGTCGCCGCATAGATATTCGCGGTCTGGCGGGCTCATCACCGGTCTTTGCAGTGGAGGCGCTGAGGAGATTGTTGGGTAGGCCTGTTGTGCTTTGTTGTACCGATGAGGAGAAAGCTCGGGATTCTTGCTCTGACCTGGAGACGATTTCGGAGGCCAGGATAACGCTCTTTCCCGAGAAGGATATTTTCCCGCAACCGTTCGAGCCAAAGGAAAACCTCGTTGTCCGCGGCCGCAGAAACGCGTGCCTGGATCTTATTCGCAAAGGGGAGGTCGACGTTGTCGTTACGACGCTCCTTGGTTTTCTTGAGAAAACAATTCCCGCCCCTGCCCTTGCAGCGCTGACCCTGGAGTTCTCCACCGGCGACCGGATCGATCTGGACGAGTTGGTTGAGCACCTTGTAACCGTCGGTTACGAGGCCACGAGTATTGTCGATGAAATAGGACAATTCTCCGTTAGGGGGTCGATCGTTGATATCTTCGACCCTTCTCGGGCCCACCCGATGCGGCTCGAACTCCTCGACGATGAAGTGGTGTCGATTCGTGCGTTTGATGTCGATTCACAGCGTTCCATCGAGCGGCGGCAAACCTTTCGCGTCCTGCCCGCCACCGGTGTATTGGTCAACGAACGCTCTTTGGAAGGGCTGGAACGCCACCTGCAAGACGCACAATTCCGCGATGGGACTATCGCGCAAGTCCGGCATGAGATAGAGCATCACCGTTCTTCATATCTGCTTCGGCGATACGCTCCCGCCATGGGAATGGATGGGACACTCCTCGACTTCTTCGATTCACCGCCGCTCGTGTTCTTCTGGGACGAGACGGGTCTGGGGAAGACACTGGAATCACTGGAGAGCCAATTCGAGAAAGTTAAGACGGTAGCCGGCGAGTACCCCCTGTTGGGTTTCCAGGAGTATATGCATCCCGTCGATTGCTACACGTCGTACGAAACACCCAGTATTCACCTTTGGAGTATTGCAGTCGCGATGACACGAACGGGAACTTCAGGGCAGCAGACGTCGACCGAGAAGAAACTCGATGTACCCGAGAATGTCATAGTTTTCACACAACCGAGCACCCGACCGTCCTGGGAAAAGTGGAATCGCTGATTCGACTCATCGGCAGCCTCTCCAAGAAGGCTGTTGACATACTGATTTTCTCGGAGAGTCCGGCGCAGCGTGAACGGCTGGCGGACCTTCTGGAAGATGACGAGCAGCTGGTTCATTTGCCGGTGGGTTGGGTTACATCTGGTTTTGTTTGGGAGCAAGCAGGAATGGCGCTGCTTACCGACCACGAAATTTTTCACCGCGCGCTCCCGCGGCCATCTGAAAAACAAAAGGTCCGCAGAGCAAAGAGTCCCGACCGAGAAGCCCTGCAGATAGGCGATTTTGTTGTGCACGTCGACTACGGAATAGGGCGCTATGTTGGTCTCGAAAGGGTGAAAGTGCGTGAAGGAGAAACCGAGTGTCTTAGTCTACGGTATCACGGAGCCGATCGCATCTTTGTCCCGCTCGATCAGATGATCCTCGTAGAGAAATACATAGGGAAAGACGGTGCTGTCCCGGCTCTGGACCGCTTGGGCAGCTCTAAGTGGCAACGCACCAAGGCACGGACAAAGAAAGCACTCGAGGCCGTCGCGGGCGAGATGCTCAGGGTCTACGCCGGTCGAGAGATTGCCACCAGCAAACCGTTTGCAGGCGACACCCCATGGCAAAAGGAATTGGAGGCCTCGTTTCCCTTCGAGGAGACACCTCATCAACTAAGGGCGACCGAGGAGATCAAACGTGACATGGAAACGTCGAGGCCGATGGATCGCCTGGTTTGTGGTGACGTCGGATTTGGCAAGACCGAAGTGGCTATTCGTGCCGCTTTCAAAGCGGTAAATGGGGGGCGACAGGTTGCAGTACTCGTACCGACAACGATACTCGCATTGCAGCACTACAGAACGTTCCAGGAGCGGATGTCGTCGTTTCCAGTTCGCGTCGAGATGTTGAGTCGTTTCAAGACACCATCCGAGCAGAAGACGATTGTTGAGGAGCTACGAAAAGGGGTGGTTGATGTTGTCGTCGGCACGCACCGCTTGCTCTCTAGGGATATCGAGTTTAATGACCTAGGACTGCTAGTCATCGACGAGGAGCACCGTTTTGGTGTGCGCAGCAAGGAAAAGATCAAGAAGATCAAACACGCCGTCGACGTCTTGTCGATGACAGCTACGCCGATCCCTCGCACGCTCTACATGGCGCTCTCGGGTCTGCGACCGATGTCTGTAATCGACACGCCACCACGTAATCGTCATCCGGTGAAAACTGAGATCGCGACGTTCGACGAAGACACTATCGTGCAGGCGATAACTTCAGAGACAGCCCGAGGAGGGCAGGTGTTCTTTCTTCACAATCGAGTGGCATCCATATACTCGATGCAGGCGTTTCTAGAGAGATTGATGCCAGAGTTGAGGTTTGGGGTGGCGCATGGCCAAATGCCGGAACGGCAACTTGAAAAGACGATTTCAGTGTTCCTTGACAAGAAATATGATGTGTTGATATCGACGACGATCATTGAGTCGGGGCTTGATTTCCCGAACGTCAATACAATCATCATCAACCGCGCCGACCGCTTCGGACTCGCCGATCTCTACCAGTTGAGGGGGCGTGTTGGACGGAGAGAGAGACAAGCGTACGCGTATCTGTTTATACCCAGAAACTTTATGATCACCGAAAACGCTGACAAGCGCTTGCAGGCGATGGAAGAGTTTGCCGAACTGGGTAGCGGTTACCGGCTGGCCATGCGCGACTTGGAGATCCGCGGAGCCGGGAACATTCTCGGCGTAGAGCAGCACGGGCAACTTGTCGCGGTCGGTTTTGATCTCTATTGCAAGATGCTAAAGGAGGCGATCGAGGAGCTAAGTGGTGAAGACAAGGCCGCCCCCACGCCGTGCCGGATCGAAACCCGCTTGAGATGCTATTTGCCCGAAGCCTACGTGGAGGATCAGAACGAGCGGATGGCGCTTTACAAACGCCTCGCGCGACTGGAGAGCCCGGCTGAGGTCGATGATGTCGAAGCCGAGCTGGCGGATCGCTTTGGCGCACCGCCCCCGGAAGCCATTAATTTGGTGTCGGTTACACGGCTTAAGCTTCGTGCGATGACCCTCGGTATCGGGCTTATTCAGTTCAGACCCCAGCGGATTGTGGTAGAATTTTTGCCTGGAAGGGCGCTTCTTCCACAGGTGTGTGCCCGCATAGTTGAAACTTTTGAAGGTCGCGCATTGTTCAAATCGGGGGATACGTTTGGGTTGACTGTGACCGGCCCGGCGAGTGGGTGTGGTCTCGAACAGGCCAAGATACTTCTGGATGTTGCCATGGCCGCATCATCGGACTATAGTCGCTAGCTACGGCTTTAGCTCCTAAGAGAAAATCTTTCACAAAGCATTCGGTTTATTATCGCGCGTGAGCGCACCCCAGCGCTGGGGATGATCCATGAAGGTTTAGAATACTCAGGGGTTGGAGAAAGGAGACGGTTTGTTATGCAGCCAGCGAAAAACATAGTGTTAGGAGTCTTGTGCGTTTCCCTCGCACTAGCCGGATCTTGTAGTCAAAATAGAGAGAAACTTCCTGTGGCGAAGGTCAAAGACCGGGTTATAACTCTTGGTGACTTCGAAAAAGCCTATTTGAACGTGGGCCCAGAGTATCTTCCGGATACGAAAGATCTGGCCGGACTCAAGGAGTTTCTCGAGCATATGATACATCGAGAAATTATGGGGTTGAAGGCCGATGAGCTGGGTTATGACAAAGATCCCTACGTAGTCCAGGGCATGGAGGGTTTCAGGCAATCGGGTTTGCAGGCCGCATACTTGAAAGTAAAAGTCGCGGACAAGCTCGCGGTCACCGACAAAGATTTGCGAGACATTTATGACAAATATGGAACGGTTCTAGAAGTAAAGCAGATTCTCGCCGATACAGAGGACGAGGCAAACCACGTGTACGATCTACTCCAACAAGGGCACGATTTTGAAAGCGCCTGTAAGCAGTATTCGAAGGGACCGGATGCGAGCACGGGCGGCAAGGTGCTGGACGCGTATTACGGTCAGTTTCCGACGCACTTTCAAGATGAACTCTTTAGCAAGAAGGTCGGGGAGGTGACGAAGCCAATAATAAATCCCTATGGTTACTTCGTTATCAAAGTCATCAACTCAAAAAGACCGACGCAAAAACCGTTTGAGGAGGTGAAACCCGAACTCGAAAAAATGGCTACGACCCAAAAGACATCCAAGCTGACGTTTGAGCTCTCCAATCAAATTATGGAAAAGCATGGATTTCAATGGTATGACGATAACCTCAAGATCATATTCAACGCGATGCCGCCGGACCAACCGGTCGACAATCCGCCAAACCGGGACCTCGAAGTATATCCACTGTTGAAACTTGCGGTCGAGGACATGGAAAAACCCGTTGCTTCGTATCTCGATAAGACGATAACTGTAAAGGATTTTTCGGATCTTTATGACCGTGGGCATTTCTATCAGAGACCGAGGAGAGAACGACGTCTCGGGGGGCTCCGGAAGTTTCTCGCCGACATTGCCATGAACGAACTAGTCGTGGTGGAGATCGAATCGTCGGGGATCGAGGGTGAACCGGAAGTAATTAGTATGCTCAATAGAAAAAGAGAAGACATGATGATAAGTCGGCTCCACGTTGAGCTAATAGATGAACAGGTGGACGTAAGAGAACCCGAGATTGAAGCCTACTACAAAGACAACCAAGAGCTGTTTCGACGGGAGGAGGAGCGCCGCTTTTCGGCCATCGTCACCGGTGATCGGGCCAGTGCGACGGAGGCGTGGGAGAAGCTGAGCTCGGGCGCCGACTTCAAGACCGTTGCGCGAAGTCTCTCCGTACCGGAACTGGCAGCTCAGGCAAGAGTAAACGACCGTCTATTGGCGAAAGGACAAGTGGCGGAGATTGATGACCATGGTTTTAATATCGCAAACCTTGGCGACATTTCGGAGCCTTTTGAACTGTCAGTCGGCTGGGCGGTGGTCAGGCTCGACGAGAAGTTGCCGGAACGGATCCGGTCATACGACGAGGTGCAAAATGAGATTAGGCATCGTTTGAAGACGATAAAGGGCGGCGAACGGCTGGATCAACTGTTGTCGAAGTGGCGGCAGGAGTATACGGTTGAGGTGTTTGACAAGAACCTCAAAAAGGCGAAGCTCGACGTCACGGCAAGTTCGACCCGATGAGAAATTTGTCATGATAAAGCGAATAATCGTTGGATCTATTACTGGGGTCAGCTTGCTTGCCGTCACCTTGTCTTTGACGGGCGCCGGTTGCGAGAGAATGACGGATAGGCAAAGAACTGATTCGTCGCCGGTGGTGGTGAAAGTTAACGGCGAATCGCTGACGAAGCGCGAGTTCGATTTTTTTCTGCCCGAAGAGTATCGGAGTTTCCTTACCACCGAGGAGCTTCAGGAATATCTGGACAGGTGGATTACGACGCAACTTCTTTATGAAGAGGGTATGAAGTCCGGTATGATTGCCTCATCGGATATCGAATCACGGCTTGAACAGTACCGCAAAGACCTGATCGCAGATCATCTGGTTCAAAACGTAATTCAGGACAAAGCAATGGTCTCAGACGATGAAGTGCGGGGGTACTATGACGGGCACGCCCAGGAGTATTTGACTGAATTCAGAGTCAGCCACATTCTGGTGAATACTCTGGAGGATGCTGAACAGGTCAAGCAACAGATTGGACAGAGAAGCTTCGCCTATCTCGCGAGAAGGTATTCGATAGACAAGCACTCAGGCTCTGGCGGGGATCTCGGATACCTGTCGAAAGGCAATATGATTCCCGAGTTCGAGGACATCGTGTTCGGGATGAAGTTGGGGGACGTTAGCGATATCATCGAATCGGAGTTCGGCTATCACATCATCAAGATAGTCGACATCCGCGAGGCTCGTGTTAAGCTCGAGTTTGAGGACGTGCAGGACGAGATCGCTAACAACCTGATGCTGAGAAAGCGAGAGGCGGTTTACGACAGTCTCGTCGCGACGCTTAGAGCAAGAGCGGATATCGAGATCATGGATAGCGCCCGGGAGCTAGGTGTGGCGAGCGCCATGGATTCGGTAGCAATTAACCCGTAACAGAAGCGATAACGTGATGTCGGCGACTTTTTTTCAGAAAATATTTTTCGTGAGCGTAGTTGTGGCGTGCAGCACGATAGAGGGGCTCGCGCTAGCCGACAAGCAACTAGTCGACAGAGTCATCGCTGTCGTCGAAGACACGGCAATCTTTCAGAGCGAGATCGATCAAACCGTCAAGCAACTCATTTTGCAGCGTGGACTGACCGACCTGGAACCGACAGAGAGATCGGCGTTAAAGCAGCAAGTTCTTGACGAACTGATCAACAGCAAACTTATCGTTGCCAAAGCCGGTCGCCTGGGTATCGACGTGCCGTTCGCGGAAATCGAGCAGCTCGTTGATCAGGCGATCGAGGACAATGAAAAAACGCTTGGGGGGGAAGAAGCCTTCGCCCGGCAGCTAGAGGCAGAGGGGCTCACGATGTCGGAGCTGAAGCAGCTGTACCGGGAGCAGATACGAAATCGCATGCTCGTCGAGCGTGTCTTGAGCACCGATGTAGATCGCCGCTCGGTGCAGGTGACGGAGGCCGATTTGCGCGCACTATATGATAGACGAAAGAGCAGTCTACCCTTGAGACCGGCCGTGGTTCACCTGAGAACAGTTTATATTGCCATGGAGTCTTCGCAGACAGCCCAGACGCAAGCAAAGGCACGGGCAGACAGCGTCTACCGACGGGTAATGGCCGGTGAAGATTTCGCCGATCTGGCGAGGGCGTACTCCGATGATCCCAGCGCAAAGAATGGTGGCAGGCTCGGCTCGCTCAAGTTAGCGGATCTAGCCGATCAGGCGTTTGCCGAAGCGGCGGGCAAGCTGGCGATCGGAGAGGTCAGCCAACCGGTTCTCACCGGGTATGGGTACCACTTGATCAAGGTTACTGGAGCGGACAGCACGAAACAGGAAGTGGACCTCAGTCACATTCTGATTACCGTCAAACCGGGTGACGACGATATAGACAATGTATTCGCAAAGGCAAACGAAATACACGCCTCGTTGCTGGCCGGCGCTCCATTCGATACGACGGCGATGCGTTTCAGCGACGACTCAGCCACAGCCGCTGAGGGAGGAGACTTGGGTTGGCTGCGGGTGGAAGACCTGCCAGAGTTCTTCCGAGACGTGCTCAGCAATATGAAACAGGGGGACATCAGCCCCGTGCTGCGTGAACCCACCGGCTTTAGAATCGTCCAACTTCTTGCGCGCGAGACCGAAAGAACCTACCGATATGAGGAAGTGCAGGAAGAATTGAAAAAGCTCGCCGAGCAGGAAAAAACCGCCAACATTTACGACGACTACTTGAACCGGCTCCGTGATGAATTTTATGTAGACTTGCGTGGTGACTGATCGATGCGAATCGATCTCGTGCTCAAGTACCTGTGTCTCGCAAGAAGCCGGTCACTGGTAAAGTCGCTGTGTGAGCGGAACGCCATCTGGCTGAATGGCCGTCCCGCAAAACCTTCGTCAGACCTGCATGTCAAGGACAGGGTCACCATCGAAACCCGCTCGGGAACGTTGACCGTCTCCGTTGTGAATGTTCCACAGAAACAGTTGAGCAAGGCGGTCGCCCCCACGTATTATGAGGTGGTCGACCACGAGCAAACAAACATGGGCGAAGACGCTTTCGAAGAGTAAGCGTCTGTTTGGCTTCGTGGTGTGACACGTGCCGCCTCTGTCGCTGCGGGTGATCTGGCTCTGTGCCGAGGTGCTGCGTTTGCCCGGGCCAGGTCGAGATCTCCTGGAAGGTCGGAGCGTCGTATGCAAAATTCGTCCCGTAAAGCACGCAAACCCGCCATCGCCGTCACCTTGGGCGACCCGGCGGGTATCGGTCCCGAGATCGTGGCCAGTCTTTTCGCGACATTTCGCCCCGTTCGATCCGAGACCATGTTGGTGGGTTCATCGCGCGTCCTCGATCCCTATCTTTCGCATCTGCAAGGTCGTGTGAGTGTGGTTCAAGCCGAAGACCTGGACCGGTCGCTGGCCGGATTTGAACCAAACACGGTGCGGGTTGTGGATACGGGCTGCAGGGACCGTTATTCAAGGGGTCGGGATAGCCTCGGGGGTGGGAGACATGCCGGATTGGCGCTGGAAGTTGCTTGTCGTATGGTCAAAGGAGGGGTGGTTAAGGGCCTGGTGACGGCTCCGATTTCCAAGAAATCGCTAAGCCTGGCCGGCTATCGATTTACCGGGCACACCGAGCTCTTTGCAAGATATCTTGGCGCTCCCCACTGCCAGATGGTCATGGTTCATCGCGATCTTCGGGTCGTTCCGATCACCCGCCATATTCCGATCCGCAAGATCAGTCCGGCGCTTACTCCCGAACGGGTGCTCGCCGCGCTTAGAGTGGTCAACCGTGCGTTGAAAGAGCAGTTTGGCGTACGAAAGCCTCGGATTGCGGTTACGGGGCTGAATCCGCATGCCGGCGACGGTGGGTTGGTGGGCAACGAGGAAATACAGGTCATCAAGCCGGCCCTACGGCAGGCCCGCCGAGGCGGGATCACGGTGACCGGACCGGTCCCAGCCGATACTCTTTTCCAGGAGGCCGGAAGTGGCACGTTTGATGCGTTTGTCACCATGTACCACGACCAAGGACTAATTCCGTTCAAAATGATGGCAAAGCGCCGGGGAGTCAATGTTACGGTCGGCCTCCCGGTCGTCCGCACTTCGGTGGATCACGGCGTTGCCTACGATATCGTAGGCAAAGGTGTGGCCAGCTGCGAGAGCCTAAAGCAAGCTTATCTTCTTGCCGAGAAGTTGGTTGCAAGAGGTAGAATGAGGCGCTCAAGGTAAAAGGGGTCCCATGGAAGCCAGACACGTTATTGGCATGTACCATCTATCCAAACGCTACGAGGACCGAACGGTCCTGACAGACGTCAACCTGCAGGTCGCCAATGGTGAGTTCGTGTTTCTTGTCGGGCCAAGCGGAGCAGGCAAGAGCACCTTGCTGCGCATGATCTACATGAATGAGTCTCCTACGCAAGGCCAAGTTGTCGTGGGTTCTTTTGTTTCAAGCAACATGAAACGGCGTCAGATACCGTACCTGCGAAGAAAAATTGGGGTCGTTTTTCAGGACTTCAAGCTACTCGAAGATCGCGACGTCTTCGAAAATGTGGCGATCGCCATGCGAGTGACGGGTGAAACAAATTATGAGATCAAGAGACGTGTCATGCAGGTTCTCACTCAAGTCGGTTTGTATCACAAGCGTTACGATCGCCCCGTAAAGCTTTCCGGGGGGGAGCAGCAACGGGTTGCCATCGCCCGCGCGGTTGTGAACAGTCCCGAGATCCTGCTGGCGGATGAACCCACAGGTAATCTGGATCCCGACGTGACCGCGGAGATTCTGCAACTGCTTTTCCGTATTAACAGTTCTGGCACTGCTGTTCTCATGGCGACGCACAATCACGCTCTAGTAAAGAATTTTGGCCAGAGGATTCTCCACTTGAGAGATGGTGTGATCGAGGAAGATCGCAGGGTGGGCCCGCGTAGATTCTCGAGAGAACGTCTCGATGAAATCAGCATGACCGCTGGAAAGTCCATTTGGAGTGACGACGGGAGAGCGGATCGGTGAAGCTTTACCAAGGGTTATACCTCATCAAGGAGTCTTTCAAGACCCTGGGGCGACACAAGGGCATCATGTTCTTGTCGATTGTTATTATGAGTCTCACACTGCTGGTGCTGGCAGTTTTTCTTCTGGTGACCGACAACGTTTTGTCGGCCCTTGAGCGGACCCGACAGGAGTTGAGTGTGTATGCGTACATTGAGGAGGGACTAACACAGAACGACATCGAGCAGCAGTACAAGAAACTGCTGGCGATGAAAGAAGTTGAGTCGATCGTGTTCATTTCGAAGGCCGAGGCCATGACGGAATTCGAGGAGGAGTTTGGAGAAGGTAG
Source organism: Candidatus Krumholzibacteriia bacterium (assembly GCA_029863805.1). Taxonomy (GTDB): domain Bacteria; phylum Krumholzibacteriota; class Krumholzibacteriia; order WVZY01; family WVZY01; genus JAOTUR01. Next base: position 38,672 of record JAOTUR010000003.1, read on the forward strand.
TGCAATCCTGGAGAGTCTCGAGTCAAATCCGCTGCCAGCGTCGTTTCGGATAGCGCTCAAAGATGGTTATAAGGAACAGAGCAACATCAGGTTGTTTGCAGAACAAGTCACTGCCGTATCCGGAATTGAAAATGTCGATTACGGCAAAGAGTTTCTGGATCGTTTTTCATTGATGGCTCGCGTTTTTCTGTACGTCGACATGATATTAGGTTTTATTGTGGTTCTTTCGTCTGTGTTCATTATCTCAAATACAGTCCGTCTGACCATTCTTAGCAGGCAGAAGTCGATCGAAATACTAAAACTTGTTGGTGCAACCAATCGATTTATCACGACTCCGTTTGTTCTCGAGGGAGCTTTTCAGGGCGGGCTTGCTTCATTGGTCTCGCTGGCACTCCTGGCGTTGATTTATCTCGTTGTGGTTAAGATGTTGCCGGACATTGCCTTCCTCGATGTGCAAACGAGTGTGTTGTATGTTTTGACATGCATTGTTCTCGGATCCCTGGGCAGCTTTGCTGCGCTGCGACGTTTTCTGAGACTGTGACCAGCGCCTGCAACTCGAGATGATTTGTTCGCAGAATAATAGAATCACGCGGATCTCCTGGCCTGTCGGCAGGTTAGGCGTAAGCCGAACATCGCTATTGCTCCTGGTGTTACTGATCGTCGGCGCCGGTACTTTGCTGTCGCAGGCATCTGCATCCTCCGGCGATAAGATCGAGTCGCAGAAACAAAAGCTGCAGCGGATCAGAAGAGATATCGAACGCCATCGGGTCAAGTCGCGAGAATTAAAACGTGAAGAAGTAAGCGTCATAAAACAGCTATCCCACCTGGACAAGGAAATGTCACTCTCGAACAGACTATTGCGTGAGTTGCGGGAAAGGGAAAAACTGCTCGAGCGACAAATCGACAGTCTGCGTATCAACATTTCTTATGAGAGTCAGATGCTGGCCTATCAACGCCGGGTTCTGGCGAAGAGGGTGCGACAGATGTACAAACACGGGCCCAATCATCGTCTGGAAGTCGTTCTGGCCAGTCCTTCCCTGCAGGAACTCTCGCGCCGCTACAAGTTTCTGCAGACGGTCGCGGAGCGCGATGCGCGACTCGTGGAAGAGGTAAGAAGAAAGAAATCGGACCTGGAAAGGGAGAGAGCACTTTTGACCGAAACCATGGCCGACGTTGTGGCTCTGAGGGCTGCTCGTGCTGAAGAAGATGAAAAACTTCAGGATGCTAAGAATGCGCGCGTCAAGATGCTGAAGGGAATCCGTCGCGAAAAAAAACAGCATGTGCAGGCGATCGAAGAACTACGGAAGTCGGAGGAAGAAGTAAAGGATCTGATAGGCCAGCTCGAGCAAAGGCGCCTAACCGACAAGGACACCAGTGGCTTGCCGGCCGGAGACTTCGCGAAGCTCAAGGGGCGACTGATAAAACCGGTAAAGGGCAAGATAACCAAGAAATTTGGTCAGGATCGACACCCGAAATTTGGAACCGTCACGTTCAATAATGGTGTTAACATCAAAGCTCCCGCTGGTGCCCCCATTCGAGCCGTGGCCAGGGCCAAGGTCGAGTTTGTCGATTGGATTGCGGGCTACGGCAACTGTATTATTCTCAACCACGGTGGGGGCTACTATACTCTTTATGCGCATGTTGCGGAGATTTTTGTCAAGACCGGAGACATGGTCTCGCAGAAGGAAGTGATTGCGGAAGTCGGTGATACAGGATCGCTAAACGGTTACGAATGTCACTTTGAGATTCGTAAGTCAAAGCAAGCGTTGAATCCGATGGCGTGGTTCGCGAACTAACTGGGAGCAAGAAACTGGTGCACACGAGCGACCGGACAAGAGGGGGCTTTCCGCGAGTGGATCTCAAGAGTGACCACGTCCGGTCATTTCTCAACGCGTATCTGAGAGACCGCATACCGCCGCTACTTTTTATTGGGCCGGAAGGCGTTGGCAAAGAACATGCGGCCGTAGATTTCGCCCGTCTCATATGTTGTAACAGGCGCCCCAAATGCGAACTGGCGGGCACTTTGTGCGAGAGTTGTCAGAAAGCCGTTAGACTTGAGCACCATGCCATCCATTTTGTTTATCCGACACCAAGCATGGGTGGTGGCGAAAAGCCGGGAGACGACGAAACCGAGATCGGCAAGATCCTCGATGTCAAACGGCTGGATTTTTTTGATACGCACCGCTTTGCAAAAAAGGTGTCCATCCGCATCGCCCGTGCTAGAGCTATCATTCAAAGGGCCAACATCAAACCTTTTGGTAGCGGCCGTAACGTCTTTTTGGTCTGCCGCGCTGACCTGATGCGGGAGGAGGCGCAAAACGCCATTCTTAAACTGGTCGAAGAACCTCCCGGACATACAGTCCTGATCTGTCTCACCGAGAATCTCGATTCAATCCTGCCGACGATCCGCTCGCGTTGTCAGAGGCTGCGGTTCTCACCACTACGGTCTTCGTTGGTGGAGGGGCTGCTCGTCGACTATTATTCGACGCCGGTTACAGCCGCCCGTGTAGCGGCGCCGATGTCGCAAGGTAGTATCCGTCGCGCTAGGGAGATCGTTGCGGAGCAGGATGACGTGGGTAGAAAGCACGCGTATGAGATTGTCGCAGGACTCGTCGACGCGCCCCAATCCTGGGTCATAAAGAATGCTCTAATGGTGTCACGATACGGTTCGCGTGATAGCGTGGCTAGATTTCTCCACGAGCTTGCTTCGGCTTACCGGGATATCATGACGGGCGAAGAGAGCCTGTTCATCAACCAGGATCAGGCTAGGATGCTGGCCGCGCAGACCGGCAACTGGGACCCCAGACGGGTGCCGGCAGTGCTCGATCGCATTATCGAGACCCACGACGAAATCCTCAGACGCAACTTGAATATGGAAGCCGCGCTAGTGGATCTCTTCCTTGATATCAAGCACTTGCGGTGTTAGAATCTTCACGCTTTTCAATCCCCAGACATACTCGAGGAGCACGCGGAGTTGAAAACGTTTTATGTAACAACCGCCATCGACTACGTGAACGCGCGACCGCATTTGGGCACCGCCTATGAAAAGATCGGCGCGGATTGCCTTGCCCGCTACAAGCGACTCGCTGGGTTCGATACGTACTTCCTAATGGGAACCGATGAACACAGCACCAACGTCGAAAAAGAGGCGCATCGGCTTGGGAAAACGCCTGAGGTTTATTGTAAAGAGATGGCCAGAGAATTCGAAGAGGTGTGGGCAAAGCTCAATATATCCTACGACCAGTTCATTAGGACGGATGACCCCCAACACAAGACAGCGGTGCAGAACCTCTTTAGAACGGTCTACAACAACGGCTATATCTATCAGGGTACGTACGAGGGATACTACTGCGTATCGTGCGAGGAATTCAAACTCGAGAAGGATCTTGTCGATGGTCTGTGTCCCCGCCACAAAGAAAAGGCCACTTGGCTGGAGGAAAAAAACTATTTTTTTGCGTTGAGCAAGTTTAGCGGTCGTCTCAAGAAGCACATCGAAGAGAACCGAGAATTCATTCAGCCAGAGACTCGCAGAAATGAGATCTTGGGTGTTATCGAGCGTGGGCTTGAAGACGTGAGCGTTTCGCGGAAGGGCGTACAATGGGGTGTACCGCTGCCTTCGGAGATAGCAGAGGGGCATGTCGTGTACGTTTGGTTCGACGCGCTTATCAACTACATATCTGCCTTGGGGTACTCCGGCGCGGACGATGCGAGGTTCAGGAAGTATTGGCCGGCAGACTGCCATGTAATAGGCAAGGATATCACGCGATTCCACTGTCTCATTTGGCCGGCGATGCTGATGGCGGCGGACGTTCCGGTCGCCAGGAGCGTGTTTGGACATGGCTTCGTATATTCCCGTGGCACAAAAATGAGCAAGACTATTGGCAACATAATGGATCCGATTGAGCTGGCGGAGTTCTTGGGAAGCGCGGATTCGCTGCGATATCTGTTGCTGCGTGAGATTGCTTTTGACAGGGATGGAGACTTTACGATCGAGCAGACGGTGACGCGTTACAACGCCGAGCTCGCCAACGAACTGGGCAATCTATTCTCTAGAACGCTGTCCATGTTGCAACGTTACCGGGATGGGTCCGTGCCAACGTGGACTCGGGAGGCTGCCATCGACTACGACGAGATTGCTGGGGGAGTAGTGGATGAATATGTAAACGCGATGGATCAACTGAGTTTCGACCAGGCTATCGTGGCTTGGTGGAAGGCAGTTCAGTCGGCGAACCGCTACATCGAACAGAAAAAGCCCTGGGAACTCTCCCGCGCGGGTGACGCGAGGGCTCTGGACGATGTGCTGCGCGCGCTTCTGGAGGTGCTTCGACTCAGTTCGGTGCTCAGCATCCCGTTTACCCCCGTCAAGGCGGAAGCTATGCGCCGACAGCTAAGACTGGAACCCGACATATCCAAAGTGACACTTGAGGAAGCGAGAAGCCCTGGAGATGATGCGTGGAAAGGCGTCGATTCTCCGGATCCCCTTTTCCCGAAGATAGAGACTCCAGCGAAGTAACAGGTTGTGGTAGCCCTTGAGCGAGGGTGGGGTTGGCGTTAACATGAGATGGATGTATGACTGATTCTCACGTACATTTGAACCACCCTGATTTCCGGGAGGATTTTGACGATGTGATCTCGCGCGCGCAGGAGGCAGGGATCACGCGCATGGTCAACATCGGTTTCGATCTAGAGTCGTCCCTGGAAACGGTGGGGCTCACCGAGCGTTTTGGGTTCATGTATGGTGCGGTTGGCGTGCACCCTCACGACGCCAGGACGTATAGCGATGACGTGGAGCAGGCTCTCGAGAAACTGCTTGAAAAGCCGAGTGTGCTTGCGGTCGGGGAGATCGGTTTGGACTTCTATCGTGATCTTACGCCCCGCGACCAACAACGGCGAGTATTCAAGCGTCAGCTTGCCATGGCGAGAAGAAAAAATAAACCCGTAATAATTCACTGCCGTGATGCTTTCGAAGATGTCATTGCCGTTCTCTCGGAGAACGACGGTGTCTACCAGGGAATTTTTCACGCATTCACGGGGACCGTGGGGATGGCAGAGCAAGTTAACGCGCTGGGATTTCATATTGGCATTGGTGGACCGGTCACATTTCGTAACTCAACGTTGCCGAATGTGTTGACCTCTTTGCCGCTGGATGCGTTTGTCTTGGAAACGGATTGTCCCTACCTGACCCCGGTGCCGTTTCGCGGCAAGCGTAATGAACCGGCATATGTGACCTATGTCCTGGCGAAACTGTCCGAGCTGACCGGAATCCCGGCGGAGGAGTTGGTTGAAAAAACGGACAGGAACTTCGACGTGGCCATGCAGCTGCAGAACTAGCAGGCGTACCAGGAGGCCAGCGATGGAAGATGGATGCGAACACCCCGAGGGAAGCCCCATCGGAAAATGTGCCATTTGTGATCGTACGGTTTGCACCGAGTGTTACCACGACGTCTTTGGAGCGATGATTTGTGATCTTCACAGGGGGCTGGAGGATGAATCCGATTGGGAGCTCGTCGGTTTCTACGACGACGCCGCGTCGTTGTCCGAACGGCGCTACGTGCTTGAAGAGAATGGTGTCACATCACTGGTCGTAGAGGGAGATGAGGACGCTGTTGAGCTCTATGTACCAAACATTGAGAAAGACGACGCCTTTGCGTCCCTGGAGGCATCGGCCGATAACGAGTACAGTTGTCCTGAGTGCAAGATCCAGTTCTCGGGCAACATGGAAGCATGCCCGGTTTGCGGTGTCAAGCCGTCGGATGAGGACGAGGCAGATCAAATACGCGAGTAAGAAGGGACGGTGAGCGGTCGCAGAGATGAAGGTTCTTATTACAGGTGGTACCGGTTACGTGGGGAGCACGCTGAGGGAATACATCAGGGCTCAGGGCCACGATGTGCGACTGCTGGTGCGCTCCGGCAGTGAGCACAAGGTCGATTCACCGAGCTCATACGAGATTATTGTCGGCGATGTTTTTAACACCAACGCCTGCTTGCGGGCTTGCGACGGTTGCGCCGCTGTCGTGCACTTGGTGGGTATCATCCGCGAATTCCCGTCGCAGGGCGTTGTGTTTGATCAGTTTCATCGAGTGGCGACTATAAACATGGTCGACGCGGCAAGAAGATCTGGGGTGGAGCGTTTTGTCCACATGAGTGCCCTTGGTGCTAGAGAGAACGCCGTTTCCACCTACCACCGCACGAAGTATAAGGCTGAGCAGTACCTGCAAAAGTCCCCTCTGCGGTGGACGATATTCAGGCCCTCGTGGATCATCGGTGCGGGCGATGGTCTGACCGAGCAAATAAGCGAACTTGTCCACAAGATCATCGTGCCGCTGATCGACGGTGGCCGGATGTTGGTTCAGCCCATCGCGCTGGAGGATGTGTGCACGTGCATGTCCAAGGCACTAGCCATGCCCGAAACGCAGAGCGCAATCTACGAGCTGGGGGGGGCCGATCGAATCACGATGAAGGAGATTATCCACAGTGTTGCCGCGCACATGGGGGTTAAGATCAGAACCATGGACGTCCCCACCTGGGCGATCAGGCCAATTGTCGCTGCGCTGGAACGGTTTCCGTCGTTTCCGCTAACCAGGGACCAGTTGCGTATGATGGCCGAAGAGAACGTGTGTGAGGTCGATCGCTACGTAAAGACATTTCGCGTCGAACCCAAACCGTTTGCCGAAGTGCTCCCAACGGTCATCGGCGATAGAGCAGCGCACGGGAGAAGCGCGGTCTTGTTATGATCCATGCCCGTTTCCAGCGACCAGTCGCTACTGATCTTGACTTTGCACGTGTTTTGCGGTATAATGTATTGATTAAACCGCCACATATAGGAGGATTCTCCCCCACTCAATTGCTACCAGCTGGTAAGACATTTTTCTCTGAGCCCTGACTTGATATAGGTCGTCTTTACTCTGCGCTGAATGTGGATGTCCATTGGTGCGTAAAGCGTTTCGTCCCAAAAAGCGGCTTGGGCAGAATTTCTTGTACGACCCGGCGATCGCCAGAAAAATCGTGGAGCGAGCGAATCTCTCGCCGCAACAAACGGTTATCGAGCTCGGTGCCGGGAAGGGCATTTTGACCAAGCCCTTATCGAGCCGTGGTGTTCGATTGATCGCCCTTGAGCTCGATACCGGACTGTGCCGCGAGCTCGGTCGATACTTCGATGCGCATAGAGTGACGAACGGTGCGTCCACAGGCCATGTCGAGATACTCAACGTCGATTTTACAAAGATAACCATCACCGGGTTGCTTGCATCCCGCGGGGTCTCGAGTTGTGTGCTGGTTGGAAACATCCCCTATCATCTCACACGCGAGGTCCTGTTCTCGTTTCTCGTTGATGAGGTCGAGATGCTGGACTCCGCATATTTGATGATGCAGCGTGAAGTGGGAGAGCGGATCGTTTCACCACCCGGAAATCGCGTGTATGGAATCACCAGTGTGATTCTGCAAAGTCTGTATGCGGTGCGCCCTCTCTTTAGAGTGTCGGCGGGGTCGTTTAATCCGCGGCCAAAGGTCGACTCGATAGTGCTTGAATTCAAGCCGAGTCCGACGCCGCTGGTGGCCCCGGCCCATTTACGGCCTTTTATTCGTCTTGTCAAAAGCTTATTTCAGCAGCGAAGAAAGACGTTACACAATACCATTCGAGCGTTTTATGCGACTTCCGAGGACGAACTCGAAGAAATTCAAACGATCGCAGGGATCGATTTGAGCCAGCGCCCCGAGGCGCTGTCCAAGGAAGAATTCGTGCGACTGCTCGGCGCGGTCGAGCAGGTGACATCGACAGGTTAGTAAGGCGGGCAAGGGCGACGACTGTGAACAAGGGAATGTGTCTGGTGGCAGTTATGTGTGTGGGGTTCTGCCCGGCGAGCGCTTCGGGGCAGGCAGGCGGGGCGCAACCGGCACAGCGGGATAGCGTGGCGGCGACGACTTTTGACAGAACTTTCAGCAATGCTATAAGAGGCGATGTAAGCCGGGTGTTCATGCGTAACGGAGTGTCTGCCAATCTGATTCTAGGAAGTGGACTCAACGTCACGGGTAATCTCGGTATCGATGAGTCTCACTATCGTCTTCAGGATCGGCGCGAGGAGTCCAGGAACTTTGTAGCCAACCTGAATATGCCCCTGGGCAAGTACTGGCGCGTCACGGGCTCGATATCCGACGCGCGATTCTTTAACCGCGTGGTGACGTTTGCGAATCAGGTACAGGATTTTACGAATAAGCAGGAGAGCGCGCAATCGGCGCTAACGTATGCGCGGGGATCGCCGACCGGGCTGTCGGTGGAGGCATCGGCCAACGCCAGGGTCTCAAGAAGTCAGCAGACCTTCCTCAAGGACCAGAATCAGGGCGGCTCGATTCGGGGAAGCGTCTCGTACGTGCTTGGTGATCGCGTCAAATGGTCAGGAAGAGGCTTTGCGCGCAGGACCAGCCGGGATGCGGAAGCCAGTGGTAGGGAAAACCGTGGTCTTGGTGGCGAAGAA
>JAOTUR010000254.1 GCA_029863805.1 Candidatus Krumholzibacteriia bacterium
ACGGAGCTCTCATCGTGGTCGACGGGATTACCAGTCTCTGCGCGCAGGTTGTCCAAACCGACGATTGGAATCTGGACGTCGTCATCGGTGGCTCGCAGAAGGGCTTCGGAACCCCGCCGGGGCTGGCTTTTATATCGTTATCTGAGGCCGCACAAGAGCGCATGGATCTAGCCGGTCATCCCGTCTACTATTTTGATCTCAAAAAAGCGCTGACATCGTTGAACAAAGGTGACACGCCGTGGACACCGGCTGTCACGCTCGTGATCGCTCTCAACCAGGCGCTGAGGATGATTAGAGAGGAAGGGCTCGATGAGGTGATTCGTCGTCACACTCGCAATGCGAAAGCGGTTCGCCTGGCCGCGAAGGCGTTGGGCATGCCGCTTTTGGCGTCGGTGCCGGCGAACGCGACCACCGCGGTGGTGCCCAAGTCGGGAATGGCGAACGACATCAGAAAGCGTCTCGATGAGGGGTATGGAATCAAGGTGGCGGGTGGTCAGGGAGAGCTCAAGGGTAGGATCATACGACTCGGTCACTTGGGTTTCTATGACGAGCCAGACATGTACACGATGATCTCCGCACTCGAGTCGGCGCTGTTCGATCTGGGTCTCACCAAAGCGATGGGCAAGGGTATCGAGGCGCTGCTGCACCAGTTCAGGAGCGACTGATTGACGGGCGCCGTGCGCCCGTCGCCCCGTGTGCCTGTCGGCTGCTGTGGGCGGTGGTGTTTGCACGCTCCTGGTCCTCGCGCCGGTCTAAAGGTCAGAGGCGCTGCGGAAGTCGCGTGCAAACACCACCGCCCACAGCAGCCGCTAATGCAAGTCAATTCGCGAACCGTACGTGTCGCCGCCTGTTAAACCATGAGAGTTGCACTCGTACAGCAGCGCGCCTCCGACGATCGAGAGGCCAACCGCCGTCGAGGCCTGGACGCGCTCGCCGATGCAGCCGGTCGGGGAGCGGAAGTCGTGTGCTTTGCCGAGCTCGCCTTCGATCCTTTTTTTCCGCAGGAGCGAGCAACGGCTTCCAAGCTTGATCTCGCCGAGCCGATCCCGGGGCCGACCACGGAGGCGTTTGCCACACGGGCGGCCGAGCTGGGCGTGGTCGTGGTGCTCAACCTCTTCGAGCGTGACGGCGATACCACCTACGACGCCTCACCGGTGATCGATGCCGACGGCCGTTTGCTGGGAACGACGCGAATGGTTCATATCACCGACTACGCGTGTTTTCACGAACAGGGCTACTATGCTCCCGGCAATCATGGAGCGCCGGTCTACGAGACGGCATTTGGGATGATTGCGGTGGCCATATGCTACGACCGTCACTATCCTGAGTACATGCGCGCGCTCGCCCTCGACGGCGCGCAGCTCGTCGTGGTGCCGCAGGCGGGAGTGGTGGGCGAATGCCCCGACGGGTTGTTCGAGGCTGAACTGCGCGTGGCGGCATTTCAAAACGGCTTTTTTGTGGCGCTGTGCAATCGTGTTGGCAGCGAGCCGCGTTTGACCTTCGCTGGCGAGTCGTTCGTGTGCAATCCCGGCGGCGAGGTCCTGGCACGAGCGGGAGAAGGCACCGAGGAGATTCTGCTGTGCGATGTCAATCTCGAAGAGGTCGCAAGCTCGCATGCCCGGCGGTTGTTTCTTCGTGATCGACGGCCGGAGCTTTATGGCCCCTGGCTGGGAAAAGATTAAAAAGGGAAGTGACATGTACAAGGTTCTTATGACCGACAACATTGCCAAAGAGGCATTGGACGTATTTGTCGACTACCCGGACATCGATGCAGTGGCGGTCGGCACGCTGCGCGAAGACGAGTTGGCAAGGATTCTTCCCGAGTATGCAGCGGTCATTGTGCGTAGCCCCACCAAGTTGACCAAAGATCTGATCGACGCGGGCAAAGCACTCAAGTTCATCGGGCGCGCCGGCGTTGGTGTCGATAATATCGACGTAGAAGCGGCTTCAGCGCGCGGTATCACCGTAATGAATTCGCCGGGGGGTAACACGGTTTCCACAGCGGAGCACGCCATTGCCATGCTCATGGCATTGGCGCGCCGCATCCCACAGGCAGACCGCTCGGTTCGCGCCCAGCGCTGGGAGAGAGGCCAGCTAAAAGGGGTCGAACTGAACGGAAAAACCCTCGGGGTGGTCGGCCTGGGTCGGGTGGGACGCGAAGTGGTACGGCGTATGCTGGCTTTCTCGATGCGCGTCATCGCCGTCGATCCGTTTGTCGCCGGCGAGACAGCCGAAGAACTCGGCGTGAGGCTGGTGGACATGGATACACTGTTGGGCGAGAGTGATTTCATCACCATCCATGTGCCGCTCGGGTCCGATACTGAGGCGCTGATCTCGGACGCCGAGCTGTCCCGTATGCGAGATGGGGTCTTTCTGGTGAACTGTGCCCGGGGTGGGGTGGTTGACGAGGCGGCCGTGGCGCGGGCGCTGGAGTCAGGTAGATTGGGTGGGGTCGCACTCGATGTCTATCAAAAGGAGCCCCCTGGCGCCCACCCCCTCCTATCGCATGAGCGATCGGTGTTTACGCCGCATCTTGGCGCGGCGACCAAGGAAGCCCAGGTGCGAGTGGCCGTGGACGTGGCCCGTAATGTCGCGGATGCGTTGTCGAAAGGCCGGATTCGGGATGCCGTGAACGCCCCTAAAGGTTAGCGTAATTATCCCGCTATAACTTGACGGCTGTACCCCTGGCGGCTATACTAAAGTCGATGGATTGTATGGTTGATAAGCGGATGAAAGCGGCATTTCTGGGCGCGTTGGGGCTGGCGTTGGCCGTATCACCGGTTCTCCTGGTCTTCGTCCCGCAGAGGGCCGCGGGCACCGATGAGTTGATGAAGTCGCTTCCCGCGTACACCCAGTACAAGTGCCTGATTTGTCATACCACACAATCGCCAACCCCGCAGTTGCATAGGTTGAACCCGTTTGGCGAGGATTTCTTGGCCAACGGCAAGGCGTGGAATCGCACGCTGGCCTTACTCAATTCTGACGGCGACCGCTGCTCGAATGGCTCCGAGATCGGTGATCGCGATGGCGATGGTGTATTCGATGACGGGGAGGAAGCGCGCGAGAACAGCAACCCCGGCAACTCCGCTGACTGCACGGCACCCATCAGCCAAGCCACCTGGGGTATCATAAAGGAGATCTTCAACCAGGAGATCCGGCAGGACATGGGCCTGGACCCGGACCACGATTCATCCTCCTATTTTCCTTGATTTCGCGATCCCAAGATTGTATAAATACCAGGGTTTTTTGAGCGATGAACCGCGAACTTACGCGGTTGTTTTTATGCCCACATGTCGCGGCGCCGCTTTTTTTTGACCCGCGCCAGATTGCACGCCGGCTAGAAACAGTAACTCCAGATCTTATTCTTTGGGAGAGTCGAATGTCGGTTTCCTTGATAATCGGTGGTCAGTGGGGAGACGAAGGTAAGGCGAAGATCATCGATTATCTGGCCCGAGACGCCGATTATGTCGTTCGCTACCAGGGCGGCGCCAATGCCGGGCATACCGTCGTCGTGGACGGCAAACGGTTTGCTTTTCACCTCCTGCCCTCCGGCTTACTCTATCCTAAAGTCACCTGTTTGCTCGGCGGCGGCATGGTCATCGATCCTATCGCCCTGTCCAAAGAGATTGACGGTGTCGTCGCCGAAGGCATCGAGGTCAAGGGCCGTATCCTCATCAGCGAGCAGGCGCATCTTGTGCTCCCGTATCACGTTCTCGTGGATGGCGCATCCGAGGCCAAGTTGGGTGCGCGGTCGATCGGCACCACACGCAAAGGGATCGCGCCCGCGTACACCGATAAGGCATCACGTCGGGGCGTTCGCGTTGGTGACTTCCTCAGATCACGGAGCGAACTCGAGCAGCTATTGACGCAGAAGATTCGTGAGGGCAACAAGGCACTGAGGCAACTCGGCGCGTCTCCTTTGCCGGTGGGCAAAACGGTCGCCGAGCTTTTGCGGGTGAAGAAGAGACTCGAACCGATGATCACCGATACGCGATTGACGTTGTGGTCGGCGCTCGACAAGAAGAAGGACATCCTGCTGGAAGGTGCGCAGGGCTCCCTCTTGGACATCGATCACGGGACGTTTCCCTACGTGACTTCCAGCAATCCAACCGTCGGCGGAGCCATCGTCGGTACCGGCCTGCCCGCGCACGCGCTCGGCCGCGTCATTGGTATATTCAAGGCGTATTGTACACGGGTTGGTAACGGCCCGTTTCCCACCGAGGACGTTCGTAAAAAAGGCGACCAAATCCGCAAGCTCGGCGGCGAATATGGTACCACAACGGGACGCGCGCGGCGGTGCGGGTGGTTTGATGCGGTGGCGGCTCGAACGGTGGTGAGACTAAATGGTATCACCGATGTCGCGCTCACCAAGCTGGATGTTCTCGACACGTTCGACGACATCAAGGTGTGCACTTCTTACCGTTGTGGCAAGAAGCGACTGGAGTATTTCCCAAACGATGTTCGAGCGCTGGAGCGGTGCAAACCGCACTACGAAGTGATGCCGGGATGGAAAGAGACAACCAACAGAGCGGACCGCGCCGAACTTCCTGCCAAGGCCGCCGCCTATGTCGGATTTTTGGAGGAGTTGATCGGGTGCCGAATCGATCTGGTATCCTTGGGGCCCGACCGAAACGCCATGATCAGGTTCTCGAGCCGTCGCGACCGGGGCGGGTCCGGCGTGCCCCTCACCGGTGATTTGCCGGGTTGACACCCGTTTTTGATCGTTCTATTCTGCCAACTAAACACCGCTAATTGCCAATCATTGGGTGAGTCGCTAGCTCATCAGGTAGAGCACTTGCCTTTTAAGCAAGGGGTACCGGGTTCGAGCCCCGGGCGACTCACCATTTGTTGCAAAGAGTTACGCTGACACTCAGTTTCGCCGAATCAAACGCTCCTCATCAGGCAGTTGGCATTGCATGTGGCAGCGGTGCTTACAGCAACATCCACTCCCGCAGCGGGAGTGCTGGGCTAGCGAAGATAGCCGAGCGTCTTTAGCTTTTCTTCGAGCGATTCCAGTTCCTCACTCGTATAATGCTTCTCGGGTGCCTGCTGGCCGTAGTCCGCGATGTAATATCTTGGCTTGGTAGTGAGAATCTCTGATCGAATGACGTCGTTCATGACGGCGCCATCAAAATCACCGGCCAGAGGGAGACCAAGCAGGTAGAGGATGGTCGGCGTGATGTCGGTGATATCACGTGCTCCACCGTCGAATCCGCTCTTGATGTGGTTTCCCCACAGTAAATAGATGCCGTCCCGGTCGTGATACCACTCGACACGATCGGTTGTTTGGCGAGCGACTTGGCGTGTCTGTA
>JAOTUR010000173.1 GCA_029863805.1 Candidatus Krumholzibacteriia bacterium
CTGTATACTAAGGTCCATTCCCTCGATGAAATAATCGCCGTAGCCACCCACGACAATCATGTCGGGCGCTGTGCCGACGGCATCCTCAGGCACCTCGATCAACTCGACGGGCATCGGCCGCCCGGCCGCCTCCAGTTGGCGACACATATCCTTGAGATAGGCCACGAGAGCCTGGCGCGGTGTTTCTCCGTCGGCGATGGCGATCCCGCGTGTGGTCAGTTCTGACGCCGTCACAAGATCATCGTTGAAATACAGACACCACTGATTGTGAAAGACCAACGTGCTGTCATGGTCAACATTCCGAGGGTTGGTCAGGACGCCGATCTGCTCGAGATAGTCGTTCAGGCTGATGATGTAGTCGTAACGCGAAAAGCCATGATCTGATGCCACGATGAGTGTCACATCGTCCGGTAGCTTGTTCAGCAGGCCGGCCAGAAAGCGATCGATACTCTGATAGACCGCTCGCGTCCGCTCGCTCACGCCCTCGTGATGCTGAATATTGTCCGGGGCCATGAACGTATAAAGGAAGAGGTCCCAGTCATCGTAGTCATAGAAGTAAGAGGCCAGGCTCGCAGTCCACTCGGTGCCCTGCGGCACGAGATCCGCACTGTAGGTCATGGTGATGAGGTAGTATCCGAATTCTCTTTCGATCTCGCTGGCCAGCGACTCGGGGTGGGTGAGATCGAGGTCCGGGTCTGACGGGAGTCGCAGAAGCGGCGTCATCTTCACAATAGCGCTGGTCGAATCGCCCGCCACCGGTTCGATCATCACGCTGCACGCGACCTTCTTTTTGACACGGATGTTCGCCTGCTTCTTGCGGTAGTCGAGGTGAAACCAAGGTGAGTACTCGTTTGGTGCGAATGTGTAAAGAGGAGCCTGGTCACTCAGCGTCCAGCTCTCGGTCGCCGGAAAAACCTTGAGCGCGACTGTGTCATAGCGGGTCTGTTGGTCATCCACCGTATCATAGAGCACAAATACAAGTGTGTTGAGCGAGAACATGAGGGTCCTCACAAGCCGTGGTGCATAAGACTTGGCATCGAGATCTACGTCAAAGGCCGCGGTCGTGCTTTTGAAACGTAGTCTTCTCTGCGAAATAGTTTTGTCATAGACAATGGGTGTCATAAGACCCGTCACCATAATGCCGTTTACGGGCTGTGCAGGATAGGTCATGGGAATGTTTGTCACCGCCACCCGCCGGTCGGCTTTCGAGGCCACATCCCACACAAAGGGCACGGCGACATCGAGCGACGAGAAGGCGCTGAACTCGCGCTCGTCGTGCATCCATTTGCCGAATGTGTACACACCCGTTTTTTGAGGCAAATAACCGGTCATCATCGATGTCCATGCCGGGGGGCTGAAGTAGCAATCCACCGATCTTAAGACCCCCCAGGCGCCCTCTTGTTTGAGACGCCCCAGCGTCGGCAATAGACCACTCTCGATCATGGGATCGATGATCTTCCAGGCCGCACCATCCAGTCCCACGAAAACAACCCGGTGATCCGATGAAGGTCTGTCTCCTCGCAGATAATCGCGCATCGAGTCGAATTCATACGCCCCGGCAGGTGATCCACTCACCGCGACAAAGCGCCCGGCATCGACGCTCGGCCCCCTGCGGGTTGACCAGACCACAACCATAACAATGGCGAGAACGGCGAGGCCTGAAATCTGTGTTTTGTTTAGCTTCATGGGTCGAGTCACGGTATCGGCGGGCCGGTGGTCCGGCTGGTGCAAGGGTACAAACCATGGTACCATGTGGAGCCACAGCGTCAATCAGCTTGGGTTTCTATTGGAAGGCTCGAGCGCCCGTTTTGGTGAAGCGTGGACTCGAAGTGGCAAGACGCCCCAGCTACGCGTATCCGATACCTTTGTCCATCCCGGATCGCACATGAAAGTCATCCTCGCGTTGATCGCCTGCATGGTCGCCCTGTCGATGCTGGAGCTGTGTGCGCGTATCATTCCCGTAGAATCCGACGAGTTCAAGAGGGTGCGTTTGCAGAGGGAATTCAAGCAAAGCACCAAGTTTCATCCCCAGTGGGGGTGGAGCTTTGTACCGGATGCGGATGCCACGTGGGACTACACCGGGCGCGAACGCGAGCCGATAAAGATTCGCTTCCAGACGATGCCCATTCCCGGATACCCGGACTATGGTATGAGAGATGACGGGTTGAGCTCCCGCGCAGAGCAGGTGATTCCCATTCTGGGAGACTCCTTCACCTTTGGCGCTACGGTGGAGCGCGACGAAATCTGGTGTGAGCTAATCGAAGAACGAAACCCCGCCGTCGATATGCTGAATCTAGCCAACGGCGGCGGGCTCACCAAGGCATGCGCGCAGTATGAGATCCTAAGGGACCTTTTGCCCGCGCACGATGTTGTGATCTATGAAATGTGGCTGGGCAACGAGTTTTTTGATAACTACGCGTTTCCCCAACTGCAACCTACGCTGCAGACCCGGATCGAGGAGCACACATCCGACATCCGCAGGCTGAGGCTGCTGTCGGTATCCAAGGTAGGTTTTATGGCCTATTCGGCGCAGCAAAATGTCAGGCGGACGTGGCGTTCGGTTTTGAAGAGAACTCGTAAGCTCGGTAAGCCTGAGGATGAGTCGCTCCGCTATGTGGCAGAAGCGGACCAGATGTGGGACGAGCGATACGGCAACTTTTATCTGCGGCCGAGAAATCCCATCCTCAGTCGCTATGCCGAGCCGGAATACAGTGATGAGAGAATCATCTCCGGAGTTCATAACACCGAAAAGGCCCTCCTCGACATGAAATCGCTGGTGGGGGAGCGAGAGCTAGTCGTCATCCTCTTTCCATTCAAGGCACAGCTTCACGAGGACCTGGTGAAAGAGCAGCGCCCGGAGCTGGATCTCGACAAGCCAAACCGCATCGTGGAGAGCTTTTGTACGCAGCATGACGTCGTCTGTATGGATCTTCTACCATTGCTCAGAGCGAAGGAAGGGCAACAGCTATACTGGGATTACGACACCCATTTTACGAGCGTGGGACAAATGGTGGCGTCGGGGGAGGTCGAATCGCTCCTCAGGAATCACGGTATCATTCGCTAGTAGGCAGTCATGCCGCCCCCCCCATCTGCAACCTCGAACGACCCGGTTGACGATTCGATGGTTTGCGTGTAAGATGTAGTGTTCGAATTCCTGGATCTTCTGGGGCTCCGTTGGCTCACGAAATCTGCCTCGTTACACTTCGCTTAGACACCCCGATCGATCCCCTTTTTCTAAGGTTCACCCGGAGGTTTGAACACAGACCGTGACGGCCGACTCCGATATACCCGTCTTCACTCACCTTCACGTCCATTCGTCCTACAGTGTCGGTATCGGGCTTGCCACGCCCGAGGAACTGTGTGCGCATGCAAAGCGCTCCGGTTACAGAAGTGTGGCGCTCACCGACATCAACGGCACCTACGGGTATCTCGAGTTTCATCGGGCGGCAAAGAAGTATGGGATAAAGCCAATCTATGGCGCGATCGTCTATCACACGTCGCTCGCGAGCCCCGGTCGGGAACGGTTCACCATGACGCTTCTCGCCACGAGTCACACCGGTTTGAGAAACGTCACGGCTCTGACCAGCCTCTCAGCCACCGCCTACGAGAGTGGTATCGCGCTTTCCCACGAGCAGCTACAAGAACACGGAGACGATGTGATCGCGCTGGTGGGCACCGTGCACAGCGAGATCGCCACACTGCTTCTGGGCGGCGACGACGACGGGGCGGCCAACGTGTTGGGTGGCCTGAAGGAGGTTTTTCGCGATCGGCTCTATGTCGAAATCCAGGATCACGGTGACAGAGCGGAAAAGGCGCTCGCCCAAGAGCTAGCCGCACTCGCGACCAAGGTGAGCGTGGCGCCCGTTCTAACGCAGGAGATCCGTTATACGCGTCCGGAGATGGGTGATGTGTACGGTCTTTTGAGCGGTATTCGTCACCCCTACGAAGAGAGTGATTTTTTTAAGATCGACCCCGATGCGCCGGACCGGAGTATGCGTAGCGCGAAGGACATGGAGCGTTTGCACTCTACCTATACTCAGGCATTCCGCAACACGTTTCATGTCGATCGGAGAATCCTTACCGACTTACTTGCGCATATTGATCAACCCAGTGCGCTTATCGATCGTCTGGGTGGTTCCAAACAGTCGTTGAGCGATCTATGTACAGAGCGATTCTACAAACGGTACGGCAATCTGTCGAGCGCAGACACCGACCGCTATCAGTCTATCATCGGCAACGAAACAAATCTCATTACGGCGGCAGGTCTTATACCGACGTTTTTGCTCTATCACAATATTGTCACCAGACTGCGCCGCGCGGGTGTCGTTCTGGGTCCGGCAACCGGCATCAATTTGCAGTCGCTTTGCGCGTACTTGCTGGAGATCACGTCCTACAATCCCTATGCATACAATCCTGATTTCGTTCCGTGGTTCGATTCACGGATCGAGGCAATGGCCGAGTTGGAGATTCAGTTGACGAGTGAGAACCGTGCGAGCGCGGTCGAGCTTCTGCGCGACATGGTGGGAGCGGGGTCGTTTGCGTATGTACCCGCGGTGGAGCGGATCACTCCGGCCAGAGCGGTTCGCATGGTATCCGGTATTTTGGACGTCGGGGAAGATGATGTAAACGAGATACTAAGAATCATTGGTCAACACCCGGGTTTATCGATTAAGGCGCTGTCGGAAGAAGACCGGAGACTCGCAAAGGTGTACAAACGTTCCGTTCGTGCACGAGAAGTGATCACCCAAGCTGCGCTCCTCGAGAACCTGCCCAGTGGTTTTATAAAATCGAGGCGCACGGTGGCGTTATCCGCCGTGCCTCTCACGAACTACCTCGCGCACTCGATAGAGACCGACTCGGACGACCTTTTTATTCACGCCAGCCGTGATGTGCTGCCGATGGAGCCTATCCTTCGCATCGACTTTACGCCGCTAAGTGCTCTCAATGTCGTCGATCGGATCGACAGCGCCCTGCAACGGGAGGGTAAGATCAATTATGCGTGGGATCGTTTCCCGGCCAACGATCGCGCGGTGTGGAAAGAGGTTAGAAAAGGGGACCCGACAGGTGTATTTCTCTTCGAGGGTCAGACCGTCCGCGAGTTGCGAGAGACATTTGAGCTCAGATCGATCGACGACTTGATCAACTTGCTCACTCTCATGCGAGTTAGAGGTGATGAGGGCAACCTCGCCGATCGCATCAAAGCCTTCCAACGGGGCGAGATTTTCTCGGGCTCCGATCCACCGGGGATCTTTCGTATTTTGCGAACAACCCGTGGGCACATTCTGTACGATGAGCAGCTACGGGATATCCTGGTGGTGCTCACTGGGGCCGATCCGGCCGAAGCGGTCAGCATGTTGGAGGACGCGAAAGCTATCGATCCCGCGACGCTGGCGCGGGGGAGGGGACGGTTTATGCGAGCGATGGCGGACCACGACGTACCGATGGAGTCGGCCACGACATGGTTCGAGAGGGTTCTCTTTTATGCCAGGCAGACCATTCGCCGCGAGAGGGTAACGGCCGACGCGATTCTGGTGTACAAGATGTTCTATTTGAAAGTCTATCATTCGGGATTCTTCTATCAGGCGGTTCTCAATATCCACAGGGACAACGTCGGTAAGGTCGCGAAATACCTCGATCATTTGAACAGACACGGGATGCTCTTACCGCTGGACATAAATCGAAGTAGCTACGGTTTTGGCAGCGAGGATAACAAAGTAAGGGTGGGCTTTTGTGTGGTAGATGGGATCGACCGCATGACCGTGGATCATATTATTAAGCTTCGCGGCAAGAATGGCTTTCGAACGATGGCAGCTTTCGTCCAGCGAACGCAGCCCAAAGGCATCAACGGCGACCAGATCGATAAGCTGGTCATGGCGGGGGCATTTGATACACTCGATGAATCGCGCGCGTCGCTCAAGAAAGCGGTTGGGAAACAACCCAAGAAGAAGTCAACCGCATCCAAGCGGGTCAAGAAAGACCAAATGGAGCTACCGTTCGATAGCTAGGCGGTGGTTCTCTAAGGCGGTCACCCGCCGCACACCACGCCTGTGGCTGGATGGAACTATTTCTGCTACGCTTATGGGCGGTCCCGGTACAACGGATTTCTGTTTGACTTTTGGCGGCTATGGTGCTATTTGTCGTCACCTCACCCGCTTAACTCATTGCGCGTCCCCATCGTCTAGTCTGGCCTAGGACACCGCCCTTTCACGGCGGCAACAGGGGTTCAAATCCCCTTGGGGACGCCATTCTATAACTCCCTTCACATGAATAAGATACGCTTGCATGCTGGTCCGGCGCGTGAAACCCAATCGCGTAGACACCCTTCGCTACGCTTCTTATAATCAAACGCCATATTCGGTTCGGTAGCACAGCGCGCGGATTTCGGAGGCTATCCACCATTGATCGGTAAAACCATCTCTCACTACACGATACTCGAGAAACTCGGGGAAGGCGGGATGGGTGTTGTTTACAAGGCCGAGGAGGACAGACGAATCGGTCACCGGGAGCTTGCAGGAAGGGACGGGGTGGCGTGAAGGCATTCGTGGTCTTAAGCCGGACGTCCGGGCAAGACGCGCATGAGCGCGTGCGCGGGGGGCTGGAGAGCCACTTCGGGGCCTCCCGGATTCAGTATGAGGTCCATGAGACCCGAGAGGGAGAGAAACTCGGCGAGATCGTGCGGGGGCGCATGCGCCACGGATTCGATCTCGTTGTGGCGGCAGGTGGGGACGGAACGGTCTCTGCGGTCATCGACGGTATAGCCGGAAGCCCGATCCCACTCGGCATTATCCCTACCGGGACGGGAAATCTGATCGCACGCGAACTCTGTATTCCCCAGGAGGTTGATGATGCGGTAAGGCTCATCGCCGGTGCGCCGCA
This sequence comes from Candidatus Krumholzibacteriia bacterium, assembly GCA_029863805.1. GTDB lineage: Bacteria > Krumholzibacteriota > Krumholzibacteriia > WVZY01 > WVZY01 > JAOTUR01. The sequence continues at coordinate 6,877 of JAOTUR010000173.1, forward strand.
ATCGCGAAAAATCGACGTGATGAAGATCGGCGACCGCGTGTTCGTTCTCAACGCCAGTGTTGGTATCAGCGCCGCCGTCATCAGCGACACGACGAGAAGAAGCAAACACCACTTTGGCCGCATCGCCTATTTCTGGAACACCATTCCGAAGATGTTCACCTTGAAACGCCGACAGCTCCTGGTCACGGTCGACGGTAGGGAGCAGGAGTACCGGGCGATCGAAGTCGCGATCATGAACTGCGGCATACTTGCGAAGATGCTTCATCCGAAAGCACCCGAGATTCGGATCGACGATGGATACCTAGACGTTCTTATCCTGGGCACGAAACCCTTTCGTGACTTTCCTCTTTACATCTTCAGACTCCTCACCGGTCGGACCCCGGACATCCTCTCGCGTTTCATAAGGGTCGAGAGGCGCGCCGCCATCCGCAGCGATGTTCCCTTGCCGGCGCAGGCCGACGGAGACATGATTGGGACGACCCCGCTTGAGGTCGAGCTTCTGCCGGGCGCGGTCACTGTGCTTGTGCCCGAGGAAGATGTGATCGTCCCGGCGCTGGATTCAGGCCAGGAAACACCGGCATAGTCGCGAGAAGGGCGTCTATCCAGGGCGCGGAAAGGTGGGTTGGTGCGCCCCGGGGAACTGCGTAAGTGAGGTTCGAATTTTATCCAACCCGGGGAGCCATTCTATAGCCGATTTACCGGAAATCGCAATTATGTTGCCATGAGTGTGTCG
>JAOTUR010000081.1 GCA_029863805.1 Candidatus Krumholzibacteriia bacterium
TGATTGGAATGGAGCGCGTCCATATTCCCAAGGTTTTTGCTGATAAGTTGGTGCTCGCCGGGTTCGACCGTTACCCTGCATGTTAGCGGGCAACGGGGCGGGGCGCAAAGAAAACTTGTCCGCACGGGAAAGCCCAGAGACGGCCTCTGCACCCGGTTCCCCCCACCCCGACCAAAACCGTTCGCGGCCAAGCTCTCGTGCCCTGCTCCAGGCGACATGGGTGCGGCAAAATAAAGACATGGAACTTTTGCGGGTATGCTAGAGTACCAGCTGTCAAGATAGCGATAGACCCATCATAACCCCCAGATTTGCGCGACATGCAGCGGGTCTACTCAGCACTGTAACACGGGAGCAATTCATGCGACGACCCTTGCTGTGGTTCGGCGTGTCGGGCCTTGTCTTACTCGCCTCGAGCGCCTTGGCTCTTGACCAGGGTGTCGACCAGATCATTCAAAAACACTTCGACGCCAGGGGCGGGTACGACAAACTGAAGTCGTTGCAGACCCTGAAGTTGAAAGAGCGAGCTCTGTTGAATGGCGAGGAGATCCTGATCACGGTCTACTATAAACGGCCTTATCTGTACCGGATGGAGCAGGTCCTCCCTCGAGGTGACGAAATGGTGCGCGTGGTAAACGGCCGGGGTGCATGGGTGATCATGGGTACTGATGCCCCGATACAACGCCCGCGATTTGCGGCGAATCACCAACGCGAATACGACGCCGATATGGACGGAATACTTGTCAACTATAAAGCCAAGGGTCATCACATCGAGCTTGGCGGAGAGCACATGATCGATGGTGAACCCACATATGAACTAAAGGTCACTCTCGCCAGTGGTGCCGAACAGATCATCTACCTGGATAAGAACTCGCTCCTGGTAAGAAAACAGATTCGCACGGTACTGACACCGCAAGGGGACATGAAAGTGGTCAATGTGTACAGCGACTACAAGAACGTCGATGGGCTCATGTTTGCCTTTGGTCTGGAATCGGACCAGGGCGGGCAATCCGTCCACATAGACGTCCTTTCCGTCGAGCCCAACGCACCGCTGGATGATGACCTGTTCACAGTACAAGAGGAAAAGCCGCTCTTTACCGACGTGAATGAACTGGACGATTACCTTCACCAGCAAACAGCGGACAATCTGTTTTCCGGCGTCGTGTTTGTGACGGAGAACTGGAACCTATGTTCCAGAAAGCATACGGCTACTCCAACAAACACCTCAAGACTGCGAACAATATGGACACCAAATTCAATATCGGCTCCATCAACAAGATGTTCACGGCTGTGGCAATTCTCCAACTGGCGCAGAAAGGCATGTTGGACTTGGATGATCCGCTTGCAAAGTACCTTTTACAATTTCCACCCCAGGTAGCGCAAAAAATCACCATACGCCATCTGTTGCAGCACCGCTCCGGGTGGGGCGCATACTGGGATAACGAGACCTTTCTCGCCCGGCGTTCTCGGTTGAGAACGATTGACGATTATATGGCGTTCATCAAAGATATCCCGCTAGATTTCGAGCCAGGCACCCGTCAACAATATAGCAACACAGGCTACGAGGTTCTGGGCGCGGTGATCGAAAAGGCCAGCGGGAGGGACTACCACGATTATGTTCGCAGGTACATTTATGAACCCGCTGGCATGGAGAACACCGATGCCTACGAGGTGGATACGTCGGTCGTAAACCTGGCGCTTGGCTACACCAACAAGACCGCCTTCGGGGGGTGGGCCGACCGGGGCGAGGGCTACGAACGGGAGAACACGTCGATGAAGCCGGTCAAGGGCACGGCGGCCGGCGGAGGATATTCCACTGCAGGCGACCTCTTGCGCTTTCTGACGGCTTTCCGTACGTATAAGTTACTAAACCCGCGCTTCACGGCTATCATGCAAAACGAATTCAACGACGTTGAGCCGGTGCCCGATCAGCTGCGAGGCGCAAACGCCTTTGCCGGTGGCGCCGCGGGCATCAACGCGAGCTGCTATGTAGACTATGGTCGTGGCGGCGTGGTGATCGTACTTTGCAACTATGATCCACCGATTGCCGAAGAAGTGACCCGCAGGATTGTACGCATGCTCTGGCAGTGAAAATCGCGCGCGAACACACCCCGCTCGAATCCAATGCGTAGGATGCGTAGCTAACGGCTAGATGGTGCTTGGCACACGGTCACACAGTCATGGTCTTCTTGAAGGCCGCGCCCACCACACCACGCCGGCAGTGCTCACCAGTCATGAAGCGAGCCGAGTGTTTGGCCTGGATCGCGATCGACTCCGCTAACGTCGCCTGGCACGAAGCCAACACGGTATCCACAATGGCCCGCCGGGCCGCGTCTGCGTCGGAACCGCTCGGGCCGGCGACATCACTCACTTGGCTGCCAAGACCCTTCAGCGGCCCATCCTCGACAACTCGCCGGGGCACGTCGTGCTCGCGCTCTGTCACAATCTTCCACGCCGTCTTGAGGGCCTCATTCACGGGACCCGCGTAGTCGACGAGCCAACCCACGGTGTCGTTAGCCCGAACCAGTTCGCCGGTCAACAGAAGCCCGAGCAACCTCGGCCACTCTTCCGGCTTCGCCTTGCGGAATGGCCAGTGACACCCCTCCATACCGGGGACAACGGGCAATGTCACTTCCGGCATACCCAGTTCGGCGGTTGCAACGGCCACCATATAGTGGCAGTGCATCATGAGTTCGAGAAAACCTCCCAGGCAGCGCTTGCCGTTGACAAAAGCAACCGAACACCGGAACTCATCGTGCAACCGACGCGCGGTCTCAGACCACGACCGGGCGATGTCTCGACCCTTTGTCTCGTCTTGCAGAGCCGGAAAGAAGTCATCCGTATCGGCTCCGATCATCTGTGTGGATAGATGAAAGTCCCCGGTGATGATCACTCGTTCGACGCGTGCGGCTTTTAGCCAGTCAATCGCACGATTCAGCTCGGCGTCCACATCATGGTTATAGCTCTCGCGGCCGACGGTGATGACCCCTACGCTGCCATCGTGCTCGGCGTTCACATACAGTTGCTGCCAATCGACTCCCTCGATCTGTTCGAATACATCCGGGTACCAGGCGCTCTTCGCAGCCTGGGGATGCAACACTTGATAGGCGTGCACGGTGTTGATGGCGGCGTCGGCGCCGAGTCGGCGGATGTCGGCCAATATACCGTGCCTAAACTGCGCACACAGCTCGCCGATGATGTTGAGGTGTGACAGGTGAGCTCGCGCCTCATGGAGCATCAGACTGGTCATCTGGATCAGCGCGCCCGAAATCCATGCTTCGAATTCGGTCTGTTCACCGTCTTGCATCTTCCAGTTGACCACCGGTCGGAAGTGATTCGGTGGATACCAGTTCTGGCCGCTCTCCCTGCGCTGGTCCAAATCCTCTGTGGGTTTGAACAGGTCACCGTAATGCTCGGCCAGGTGGTGAAGACAGGACCAGGTCAGGAAGTTCGCCCCCTTGGCCCCAATGGCGTCGTGCGCCCGGAAAGGGTTGGGCCCCAACTGCCTGCGTATGTATTTGTCGATCTTCCAGAAAGGCATGTTGGTCGCGGGGTGGTATCTGAGGCCGGCCAGGGTCAGACCGCAAAACAGCACGTCGAGCACAAACGACCAGTGATCGCTGACGGGAGTCGGAATCAGGCCCAACGCCCAAAAAAGCTGGGTAATACGCGACGGCTGGGGCTCGATGATTTCCCACACCTTGTTGACTTCGTGGGGAAATGCCGGGTGTGCGATGGGTACACCGAGCTGCGAGCTGGGAAAGCCGGATGTCACCGAGCGAATCTCAATGTGCGGAAACTCCGCTCGGAAGATTTCGTAATGGGATTTCTTTATGTCGAGGACTTCGGGTATCGCTTCCAACAGAAATCGCGGTTGCGAATCCTTGAGACGCGGCGGCAGGTGTTTGCCATCATAGGACAAGCGAGTGATACCTTCCATGATCTTGCTAGCGCGTTCTCTTCCAAAAGCTCGCACCAGTCCTCCGTAGTGTTTGCCAATACCGTCCGGCGCATTGGCAAAGTCCAACGCGACGATCGGAACGTCGAACGGTCGCAGCCGCGAACCGAGCTGCATCGCTTTCCCGGCGCCAACGATGCCGTTGGCCCCGGATATGACCAATGAACCGCGACGAGCCGGTTCGCCGAACACCTCATCCACCAGATCGCTGGCAGTGACCGGCAGCTGTCCTCGCGCAAAGATATCGAGAACGCTTCCCAAGCCCAGCGTCTCCAGCGTTGATTGCCTCATCGACGTGTTTGCCATTGGCGATCACCTCCCCTCCGAGACCTTCAAAATGGCTGCGATACCCACATCCCCCGCTGCGCAACCGAACACCAGCACGTAGCCCCCGCCCAGATCCACGGCTTCTTCCAGCGCCTCGATCAGTACCCGCGTCAGAGTCGGACCCTGGGGGTGACCCCATACCAGCGGACAACCGGTGTTGTTCATGTTGTGCCAGTCGTATTCCATCACGTGGGCAAAAATGGCGTCATTGACCGCGAAGGGATTGTGGTTTTTCACGACGGCCATATCCTTCATGGTCAGGCCGGTGCGCTCCAGTAGCTTTTGTACGGTGACGGTCGGTGCCTCGGGCATGAGACTGGGCAACGTTCGCACTTCTGTCTTGGCGATAAACTGGATGTCGATCTCCGGTCGAGGACTCAGTTGGCGAGCCTTTTCGGGGCTGGTGACCAACAGCATGGCCATTCCATCCGAAGCGTGCGTCTGCGTCCCACCGGTGACGCAGTTATCGAGCTCGCGCATGGCCCGCAAGGACTCCAGGGTCAAGCGGCGCACACCGGTATCCTCGTCAACCGTCCCCAAAGCGCGCCCTTGAACGTTCAACACCTCGAGTGGAACCAAAAAACGCCCCAGAAACCCCGATTCCTTGGCCGCAAAGTACTGCTGGTGACGATGAAACGCTAGCTCGTCTACCTCTTTTCGATCGAGCCTGTATTTCCGAGCCGCGATGCCCGCGGTGGTGATCATGGCGTTGCCCGTTGCCGGATCGAAGCCAAAGTTGTCCCAAACATCGCTAAGAGCAACCGTCCTCTCGTAGGATCGGCGCTCCGGGAAAACGCCCACCGGAGAATCACTCGTGCGGTCAAAGGTCACCACACCCACCACATCGCAGGCGCCGTTCTGTACCTCGCCTGCCGCGACCAGCGTGGCCTGAAGACCGGTCGCACACGCCTGTTCCACGTGATAGCCGGGGAGGCGCTTTCCCAGACAGCTGGACACCAGGGGCGCGGTCCAGAACTTCCAGTGCCATGGAATGGTTGAACCTATGACAAGATACTCCAACTCGTCTTTGGGGACTTTTCGTATACCAAGGATTCTACTCGAGGCCTCCCCCGCGAACTGACCGATGTTCACCTCGGCCAGCGGCGATGTTTGCCAGGCGGGAAAGTAACTGCTTCCCCATGTCCCGTAGGGAATCCTTGCCCTCGGCAGCATGGTCTCACCGCTCTTCATGGGTGTGCTCCTTAATGTCGTCTCGCTATGAATCAAAGGATTATAAATGAATGCCTTGCCACCTTGCGTATGGCCTCGCGTCACTGTGTGACCAGACTCAACCGGAGGCTGCCACACGGCCCCGCCACACGCATTGCTTGCAATCTATTCTCATTCTAGGACCTTCCGCGAGGTCTTGCCATTTGACATTTGTCATACTTGAGGCTATCGACTCTTCGGGTGCGCGCCATCGGGATCCATTGTATACCGATGAGCTACGCGAATGTCTGGGGGGTCGAGTACGGGCGCCGATGCGGCAAGGGTCACATCGAACGGTGGCATTTCATCCGTCGCGATCGATTGCAAGCCCGTGATTGACCTGCCTGCTGGGGTCTTAGCCTTCCTATCGCAGATCGAGTTTTGTCGTCGCAAAACTGCGGAAGTCGCCTTGATTCCTATCCATTTTCTTCTCACAGTATTCGACGACGCCGTCATCGACAAAACGACTCGACCGCAGGAATATCTTCGAATGGAGGCCAATCAGATTGTGAAAGCGAAGACTCTCTTTGATATGGTCGACCACACCTTCGCTTTCGCCAGCCGGGGCTCGACCATAGATTATGCGCTTTTCACCTTCGTACACACATGCATACCAGTATACCTGTGACAATTTTATCAGACCTCCTCTGCCGTGATCACACGCCGCCACCCTCCTGGTGAGGGCTTTCTTGGTAGCCGACCGACGGGTGACCCGACGTGCATCGTGGGCGGATGACCCGACATCCATTCTAGCAGAGTCGAGGCGGGGGTCCAAGAGCGACCATCAGCGTGAAAAGATCTCTTTTAGCTTCTGCGACCGATAGTCAAAGATCTTTTCCACATCTCGCGAGACAAAGAGCCGGTTGACCACAGAACCGCCGGGAACCGCATATTTCACTTCATCAAAAGCCATGGTACCACCATTTTTCTCGACGAAGCGATGTTCGTGAATCCACAGCCGATAGGGACCGCGCCGTTGCTGGTCGACGAACCGCACCGGTGGTTCCCAGATCGTTATCTCACTTTGCCATCGAATGGGTATCCCCCGCATCCGCAATTGGTAGTTGATCCGTGTCCCGGAGGCCATGTGGATGGGTCCGCGGTCGAGGACGCTAAACTGGAGCCAAGGCGGTGTTATACGTTCAAGGTTGCGAGCATCTGCGAAGAAAGGAAAGACTTGATCCACCTGCCGCGGCAGCCACAGCTCTTTTTTGAACACAAAAACTCTCATCGCTCGTGTTGACTTCCGCACCGAGGTACTGAAGCATTTTTGTCGGCGAGCGTTTACTCATAGCGTTAGGGATTCCAGCGCCTCCTGAAATGCCGTTAGATCTTCGATGTAGTGAACGTCGAGCTCGGCCAGAAATGACTGCAGACGCCCCGCGGCGCGGCCTCCGACCAGCAGTACCACGCCCGGATCGAGATGCTCGCGAATGTGCCGCAGCTCTCGGTCCAGGTGGGTGGCAGGTTGGACGATGCTCAAGCCAACCGCTCGGGCCCGAAACTCTCTGGCCGCCAGGACGATCTCTTCAGCGGGCAGGTTACTACCCAAGTACACGACGTCCCATCCCAGGTCCTGAGCCGCCGAGGCAGCGAGAAGCGCTCCCAGTTCGTGATACTCGCCGGCGGGCGTAGTGACCACGATCCTGGGGGCACTTTGCGAGCCGGCCGAACCGTCTCTGAGCGTGGTCAACATCGATGCCACCACACTCGAAACCAAATGTTCGTGAATGATGCGCAAAGAACCTTCGCGCCAACGCTCCCCCACCGTGTGCATCAGGGGCACGATAACCTCCACGCGGAGCCTTTGGCTCCCCAGTGCGATCGCCGCGTCTTTGAGAACCTGTTCGAGCTCGTCTTTGTCGAGTTGTTCCAGCGCTTGCAAGCTTTGGTGAAGGTACTCGCCGGCTTCTCCGGACGAGCCCGCGCCGGGCACCGGCCGCGTAGTGGACGAGCGATCCCCATCGACGAGCGTTCCCAGTTCCTCGAACTTCAGGTGCGCCACATCGCTAATGCGGCGCCCACCCTGCACAGCCAGTTTCATGAGCTGCAGCCGCTCGATATCCTGCCGGGTGTACAGGCGGCGCCCGGTTTCGGTTCGGACGGGTCGGACCGCCTGATAACGCCTTTCCCAGGCCCGGATAACATGGGTTGAAAGCCCGGTTAGACGGGCGACAACGCGGATGGGGTGTTTTGCTTCGCTTTGCATCCCCGTTAAAGCTACGAGGCTGTCCATCTTTTGTCAATGATAGATCCGCCCATAAAAAACATCCTGGCCTTCTATTTCAACGACAATAGGTTATGTCAGCCTGCTTAAGGGTCAGCAATCTTGTATTTGACATATAATAGACAATCTGCATCACCCCTCCGCAAGCCCTAGACAGAATGTAGGGAAAGAATAATTGTGCGGCCCGACAAACCTGGTTACACTGCTGAGGATTTCGAGATGACAGCTCGACAGCTTCGCCCTCTCGCTTGCCTCCTGCTGCGATAAGCGACTCGATTGATGGGAGGATTCATGGCCAGTCCGCCGGTTCGCCTGGTTTTGTTCGCACACGGCAGTACCGATCCACGGTGGAAACAAACCTTCGAGAACATTGCAAACGATCTCGCCAGTCGTCTGGGTCCGGATCGCGTGCGCCTCGCCTACATGGAATTCACCTCCCCAACCCTGCTCGACGTCGTCGAGGAATCATTGGCCGACGGCATTACGCGCCTGCGGCTGCTTCCCATGTTCATGTCTGGCGGAGGTCATGTGTCCCGCGATATTCCGCGACAGGTGCGTCTGGTCCAGGACAGATTCCCTGACTTGACCATCGACCTGCTCCCCGCCATAGGTGAGAATGGTCGCGTCCTGGATACCATCAAGGACATTGCCGTCGAGTCGGCGGGCGGATAAGGCGGCCCGTTCGCCACACCCGAAGTCGGGCGCAGCGGGCTGTGGACCGCGACGCGGGCCAGTGCTGTCACGCGGTCATCATGAGAGGGTTACGTCGATCGCTGCGAGCGCTCGATTGACATAAATCAACCCTCAGCATTCCACAAGCCGTCGCTCTCTTCTTTAACTCTGGTGTGATCGCTGTTAGAATACACGCTGACGGGAGGACATACAGACCCCGTCCCAACCAGGAATCCCACCGGTCCCTGGCGAACGATCAGAAGACATCCCACCGATCGACTAAGCGCGCGATCAAGAGGAGTATTTATCATGAATCTGGAGAACAAGAACGCGATTGTCACCGGAGGTAGCGTCGGCATCGGCCACGCCATCGTGCCGGCTCTGGCTCGTGCGGGCGCCAACGTGGCCTTGACGTATCGCCGACACGCCGATGAGGCCAATGCGGTCGTTGCCGGCCTCGAAGATATGGGCCGAAGGGGATTGGCGATCCAGGCCGATGTGGCTTCGTTCGATGAAGCGCAGGCCGCGGTCAAGAAAGTGATCGATGAGTTCGGCTCCGTGGACATTCTCGTCTGTAACGCCGGCGTCAACCGCGACGGCGTCATCTGGAAGATGACCGAGGAGCAATGGGATCAGGTCATTGACACCAACCTCAAGGGCTATTTTAACTACATCCGCGCCGTGGCGCCGCACTTTCGCGAACAAAAGCACGGGCGCATCATCACCATTACGTCCATAAACGGCATGCGGGGGAAGTTCGGTCAATCGAATTACACGGCTTCCAAGGCCGGCATTATCGGCTTGACCAAGACGGTCGCCCGCGAACTGGGCTCCTCTCAGGTCACGGTCAACGCGGTTGCGCCCGGCATGATCATGACCGAAATGGCCAAGAAGCTCGACCAGAAGTGGCTCGACATAGCCACGGCGGAGACCGCATTGAACAAACTGGGAGAGCCCGATGATGTGGCCCACCTGGTCGTGTTTCTGTCGTCGGACCTGGCCGGACACATTACCGGACAGGTTATTTCGGTCGACGGCGGTCAGTACACGTAGATGGCCGGGTGGTGGCCCCGGTGCGGGTCGAGCGGTCACTATGAGATGGTCCGCGCCCGTCATGCGTTCATGGTCACGCACGGGTCAACAGCGTTTCTGGAGATTCTCGACAAAAGACAATAGTAAGAACACGAGAGGTGGTGACACAGTCGTATGGCTTTTCCACTCGATCCCCCGGTGATGGTCATTGCGGGGGCGCGTACCCCCTGGGGAAGGTTCACCGGCAGTCTGAAAGAATTCACGGCGACCGATCTGGGAGTCGCCGCCGCCAGTGAGGCGATCAAACGCAGCGGGGTGCCGACCCAAAAGTTCGGACACACGATAATGGCGGTGACGCGTGCAACCAGCAGTCTCGACGCGCATCACATGGGACGCCACGTCGGCTTGAAGGCAGGCCTACCCATCGAGGCTGGTGGTTTGATGCTCAATCGCTTGTGTGGCGGCTCGCTGCAGTCGGCCATCAACGGTGCGTACATGATTCACTTCGGAGAGGTGGAATACGTGCTCACCGGTGGAGCCGAGAGCTTGAGTAATTGCCCGCATTCGATGTGGAATCTGCGCACGGGGCTCGGGCTGGGTCAGGGAGCCATGCACGATACCCTGTGGGAGGGTTTGGTTGACACCTACTGCGGTCTGGGCATGGGGCCCACCGCCGAGAAACTTGCGGCCGAATATAAGATCACCCGAGAAGAGTCGGATGAATACGCGCTGCGAAGTCAGACCCTAACCGCCGAGGCCAAGAAGGACGGCCGTCTGGCCGATGAGATCGTCCCCGTTGAATACACCGTCTCGAGAAAAGAGAAGGGTCTGCTCGAGGCCGACGAAAATCCCAGGGAGACCACTCTGGAGAAGCTCGGCAAGCTGCGACCGGCATTTGTAAAGGACGGCCAGGTGACCGCCGGCAACGCCTGCGGGCTGGCCGACGGCGCCGCCGCCGTGGTGATCGGTTCTGCGCAAGCGGTCGAGCGCGACGATATCGACCCCCTGGGAGAGCTTTTGGCTTGGTCTGTTGTGGGCGTGCCGCCCGACCTAATGGGCATCGGTCCTGCTCCCGCGATCAAAGGAGTTCTGGCAAGAGCCGGCTTACAGATGGATGACATCGGCCTGTTTGAGATAAACGAGGCGTTCGCCTGCCAGATCCTGAGCGTTCTCAAAGATCTCGGTCTCGAGCGCGAGCGTGTAAATACACAGGGGGGATCGGTCGCGCTGGGTCATCCGCTCGGGGCCACCGGTGCACGCCTTACGCTGACGCTTCTTTTGCAGATGCGCCGCAACAGGGCAAAATACGGCATCAGCAGTATGTGTATCGGTGGAGGGCAGGGCATCGCGGCGCTATTCCGGAATCCGCACGTAGCGTGATGATCGGCAGAACGAACCCACCGCCCCAGCGCTGGCATCTTGTGGGGGGCTGATACTATCGGTCTCCGTCGGGCTCGACGTGCACATCGACATCTTGGATGGAGAGATCCGTCGCCAGCAAAACGTCTTTGACGCGATGGGCGATCGAGTGTCCCGCTCTCACGGATATATCGCCGTCAACCACTACATGGATTTCCACAAAAAGAACGAGTCCGCTCTTACGCACTCTGCATTTGTCGATCGAGACAACTCGGTCCACCTCAGATGCCACTTTTCTGATGCGGCGCTCGGTCTCTACGGGTGGAGCCACATCCATAACTTCGCTCAACGCCCGGCGAAACAAGCGTGTTCCGTTGAAGACGATTATCGTGCACGCGAGCAGTGCCGCCCAATCGTCGGCGCTCTCGTAACCTTCGCCGGCGATCAACGCCACCGATATTCCCACAAATGCCGCCGCGGATGTGAGCGCATCCGAGCGATGGTGCCATGCATCGGTTTGAACAGCACTGCTGCCGATCGACTGCCCCACCCCGTGCAGAAAGCGAAACATCGCTTCCTTGGCGATGACCACCAGGACAAGAACGATCAATGTGAACGTCGCCGGAGCGTGATGCGGGGTCACGATCTCACGGACGCTCTGGATCGCTATTCCCGACGCCGCTGCCACAACCATAACGGCGCCGACGAGCCCCGCCAGTGGTTCCGCCTTGCCGTATCCGTACGGATATCTTCTGCTGGGAGGGGAGGCGGCGATCCTGAGTCCGCCCCAAACGACGAATGAGTTCACGATGTCGAGAATAGATTCGATGCCATCGGCCACCAGCGCGTAGGAGTTACCGATGACCCCCGCGACTATTTTGATGGCGGCAAGAAGCGAGCTGGCGAGGATCGCAGCAACCGTAGCGCGCACTCCCTTGGCCGCGGAGGCTGCAGAGACTCGGTTGGCATCGACACCTTGCCGGTTCGATGTGGTTCGATCGATCAAGCGGCGCCTCCCTCCGGCGATACGCGAGGCACATGCATCTAACCTCGAACGAGCTGATCTTACACGAACCGGCCTCACCACGCAAATATGTGCGGTGCCTCGATCCCACCAACCCCTAAATCGTCGGTGCCAGACGCAGAAACACCCTGCAGGGGCTCATTGCAGTGCGTCCAGCTGACAATCTTGGGTCACGGCACAAAAAAAGACAATGGCAACCCCAATAGGGGTCGCCATTGTCGGTGTTCAACTCTAGTCGTTTAGCTATTAGTCGCTCAGCTTGGCGACGTTCTCCGCCGCCGGTCCCTTTTGGCCCTCGACCACATCGAACTCGACCCGATCACCGTCGTTTAGCGACTTGAATCCCTCGCCCTGAATCGCCGAATGATGGACAAAACAGTCCTTCGATCCGTCGGACGGAGTGATGAACCCAAAGCCTTTGCTCTCGTCAAACCATTTCACGGTACCGGTTGTACGCATTACCGCACTCCTTGTGTTAATCCTCGTAGTTCGGAGTCCGGGCTTACCGTACCTACCGACTACTCGTGCACTAGCAAACAAAAAAAAAGCACCGAGCGCTGCGCCAGGTCCCTTTTTCGTTCGCGTTCTCTGGTCTTGCTCACGCCGCTCGAAATAGGGCGTGATACTCACTCCGCGAAGATAACCGAACACATGCGGCTTGTCAAGGGATTTTCCAAACACACCGGCGAGGCCAACGCCCCAACGATTCGGGGGGTGTGTCGAACCAAACGTCTGGTCAGCGTCGAAGACTTCGTGGACTGTACCCCAACGAGGCCATCAAAGCAACACCGCATCGCTGACGGACAATAAGCATAACCTTCTGCGATAACATCACTTGCAAGGAAAGAAACCTAATGGCACCTCCCTCGCACGCTGTCGGGTTGCGCGATCATAATTGACGTCGTCGCCGGCAAAACTTTCCCGCAACCTGCCGGAGCGATGTCCATCGGACTCCGTGTTTTTTTCACGTCGACGCGTCGCCTCGCTGCGGCCATTGGCCGGGCATGGTTGTTGCTGCTAAGTTGTCCGTGAGGTGTAAGCAAGGTCGCGTCTCCTCGTGGCGCGCCGGACAACTCAAAGGCAAGACGAGGAGACGCGACCTTGC
>JAOTUR010000373.1 GCA_029863805.1 Candidatus Krumholzibacteriia bacterium
CAAATGCCGCGGGATCATTAACCGTTCGATGCCTTCGAAAACCAGCTCCGTGAGTACCGCGAGCAGGGCGGCTGGAATAGCACCTTCGAGTATGAGTCCGGTGTCGTTGAGAGCCAGACCCGTCACAATTGGCTCGCCGAGTCCGCCGGCACCGATGAACGCCGCCAGCGTTGCGGTTCCAATATTGATCACGGCCGCGGTTTTAATACCCGCCAGGATCGTCGCCGCAGCGAGTGGGATCTCAATGTGGCGTAGCCTTTGCCCACCTGTCAGTCCCATGCCCACGGCCACTTTTCGCAATATTGGGTCGATGGAAAAAAGAGCGGTCGCCGTGTTGCGCAAGATGGGAAGTAACGCGTACAGAAATAGCGCGATGATCGCCGGCACGGCGCCAATTCCAAACAGCGGTATCATGAGCGCGAGCAACGCGATGGAAGGCACCGTCTGCAGAATGCCGGCGACGTAGACCACGGGCCTGGCGAGCCGATCCATCCTGTAGATCAATACGCCCAACGGCATCGCCACCAGCATACCGGCTATTAGTGCGATGACAGTGAGTTTGAGGTGAATAGCTGTCCGTCGCACAAGTGTGCGCCAAAAATCGTTGTTCACCTTGGCGACAGACCCGGCGACAAAGCCGCGCTGCTCAAGGAATCCGCTGGCCACCTCGGCAAACGACTCGCCGTGCAATAGCACCCGGCTGTTGAGACGCCTCATCTCCGCACTGGTGATCATCCCCGCGATACGATTGAGCAGGCTCCTTATCTCTGTGTCGAGCAAGGCATGGGTTAGGGGAGCAGCGAGATACTGTGGGAAGTATTCTAGATCGTCCGTCAATAGAACGAGTCCGTACTTCTCGACATCACCATCAGTCGAATACACATCCGTGACGTCGATCTTGTTGTCATCGATGGCCTGGTACGCCAACCCATGCTCTATACCACGTGGTTTTGCCGTCAACCCGTAGGTCTTGGCCAGGCCCGGCCAGCCGTCTTGGCGCTCCAAGAACTCGTGACTAAAAGCAAAGCGCAGTCCCGGTAAGTCTGCCAGATCGCCGATGGTCTCAAGCTCCAGTTCATCAGCCTTGACTCCTTTGACAGCTATCGCGTAGGTGTTGTCGAATCCAAACGGGTCGAGCAAAACCAGACCGTGTTCAGACCTCAGTTCCTTTGCCAGTGACTCAAAGCTCTTGCGTTCTGCAGATCGTAGGATCGCCTGCTCGATCGTGCCCGAGTACTCCGGGTAGACATCTATCTCGGTGCTTTTGAGGGCTTGATAACACACCAGCGTCCCACCCAAGCCGTATTTTCTGTCAACGGCAAGGCCGCTGTCTTCGAGTAGTTGGGCCATGATCTCCGCCAGGATGTAGCTCTCGTTGAATTTCTTGGATCCAACGACAACGGGATCCTGCGCCGCCCCCTCCCTCGCCAAGCAAACGGTGACCAGCAGGCAAGTGATGATGATTTTACCGAATATCATCCAGGCTCCAGTTTTCGAGCTGCGAGTGCACCAGGCTCTTGACAAACTCGTTTGCCGGATTCCTGAGCACCTGCTCACGCGTATTTTCTTGGATGATCATGCCGTTCTTGAGAATGACCAATCGTCGCGCGAGTCGCAGAGCCTCGCGCAGGTCGTGCGTTACCATAACGACGGTTCGCGCTTCCGACTTCTGCAAACTCAGGAACTCGCCATGGATTTCATCACGCGTGATGGGATCGAGTGCTGCAAAGGGTTCGTCCAAAAGAAAGATCTTTGGATTTAGCATCATGGCACGGCACAGACCAACTCGCTGCTGCTCACCGCCGCTGAGTTCATGCGGATAGCGATCTTTGAGCGAGCGCGAGAGATCAACCAAATCCATGAGACATTCGGCTCTTTTTATCGTTTTCGAGCGATCCCAATCCGCCAGTTTAGCCAGGAGCGTTATGTTGTCCCATACCTTCATGTGGGGAAACAGCCCGGTGCCTTGAACCGCATACCCGATTTGCCTCCTGAGCCGCGGCAGGTCGTTATAGTCGATTGGTTCGCCGAATACAACCACACGTCCCCGGTCGGGGCGAACCAGACCGTTTATGAGCTGAATAAGCGTCGATTTACCGCCACCGCTGGGCCCCACGATAGCGGTAGTCGCATTGTCTTCGATGGTCACAGTGATGTTTTCGAGCGCCCTGAAGCCGTTGTAGTACTTACAAATATTTTCCAAGACAATTTGTGGCATGGCGATGCGATATGAGCGGCGTCATCGGTTCACGCAAAGGCGAGTTTGATCAACGCTGCCTGCTCGAGTGCGTGAGCCTTTGCGGAACCGGTTGCGGGACTGGCGCTCTCGGACCGCTTGACGGTTGTGATGTGGCGCTCGCCGAGCAAACGTTGCAGGATTGGACGAACATACGATAGTGCGCCCATATTTGCCGGCTCTTCCTGCACCCATATGACTTTCCTTGCCGAGGAGTGCTTGCGAATCTCCTCCTCGAACTCGGCCCTGGGAAACGGATAGAGTTGCACGAGGGATATAACAGCTGTCTTGGCGTCCTGTCGCCGGTCGCGTTCCGCGGTGAGCTCGTGCAGGATCTTGCCCGAGCAAATCAACAGCCGCTCGGCATTATCGACCTTGGGGTCTGAGGAGACGAACCGATAGCAACCACTTTTTGTCAGCGAGGCAACCGGCGAGCTTGCCTCTCTGGCACGTAACAGACTCTTTGGAGTCAAGACTACCAACGGTTTTCTCCATCGTATGAGGTTCTGTCTGCGCAACAGGTGGAAATAATGGCAAGATGTCGATGGTTGGGTGATTTGGATATTATCCTCCGCCGCCAGCTGAAGAAAACGTTCCAGTCTCGCGCTCGAGTGCTCCGGCCCCTGTCCCTCAAATCCGTGAGGCAACAGCAGGACCAACCCCGAGAGCAGTC
>JAOTUR010000082.1 GCA_029863805.1 Candidatus Krumholzibacteriia bacterium
AAACGGCGGCGCACGCGATGCTGCGCGAGCAGCTGACCAAGGTGCTCTCGACGCTGACGCGCCGCGAGGAGAAAGTGATTCGTCTTCGTTTCGGCCTCGGTGATGGCACGCCGCGGACGCTCGAGGAAGTGGGCACGATATTCAACGTGACCCGTGAGCGCGTGCGACAGATCGAAGCCAAGGCGCTAAAGAAGCTGCAGCATCCGAGCCGGGCGAGAAAGCTCAAAGGGTACACGGAGATCGTATAGGACTGGCCGCTGAATCGGGGGCAGGCCTCACACCGAAGAGGGCCCATAGCTCAGTGGTTAGAGCCACCGGCTCATAACCGGTTGGTCCTAGGTTCGAATCCTAGTGGGCCCACCAAAATCTTGAGCCTCTTCCGAAAGGGAGAGGCTCTTTTTTTGTTTGTGGCGCTGCTCGGAGCCCCCCCCAAGACGCGGGATCTCTTTAGATCCTATTGTGCGTTCAGGAATTGGTAGCGCTTGGCAGGAATATTGACAAATGTGCCTGACGGGTAGATGATAAACGAATTGAAAACGACTCGTTTTTAGTATTAAACTTGTCGTTAATCACTAACCCGTTATGCGCCGGTGAAAGAGAGGTCGGACCGTGCACCCACTTCGAACGGTTTCTCTCGGGCAAGCCGTTCCTCAAGCTGTAGCCCTCGACACCGGTTCGCTCTCTAACCCCCCGGGTAGTCTTCAATCATAACAATAGACGGATAAGCCCACGCGCGAGTGCGGTACGGTCGCAGATCACGAGCCACGTCTCGACGGCTGTATTTATATCCGATCGTTCCAGCCACACAAATACCCATAGACACTCAGATTATATCGTGATCACTGACAAGGGGGATCGATTCCCGTTCTATTCAATTGGGCAGTTGACGTTTTAGCACAGAACTGGTCCAGGGGGTGAGGCAATGAGGCGGCAGATGTTTCGTGCGTCTCAAGGCCGGTGAGTTTGTGGCGACAAGGCCTGCCGTGCTCCCAAGGTGAGGGAACATCTGTTGCTTCACGCTGTTCATTTTCAGTTATCTTTTCGTTCTGTCTTATGTGAATCTGAATATCCCTATAGGGATGGAGATGGACTACTCGGATGGTGAGCGCATCAACCGCTATCTTGACACGAGAAATGCGACCCATTTGCAGGGTGTGGCCCTCTACGGCTACACCGGAGGAAGGCGAGACGATCGCGATGACAAACCCGAGGGATTTCCGGGCATGGAGAACCCGGCGTTCCGGCAGGCGTTTGTCGGAGAGGAACACCGATTCCTGGCGGCGTTGAGATCGCTGAACGAGACACGACCGGCGGAGACGCCTCGACTGCACTGGTTCGGTTTCGACATCAGCCTTTTCCCGAGCGTCGGCTACGAGGAAGCCCGGTCAGTTCTCGACCAGCACTCACAGGACCTCATGGTCCAGGAGATCCTCAGACGATTGAATCGCGTCGCGGGCGAATCACGGATTGAGGAAGCCCAGCGACTAGAGAAACTGCTGGAGTTTCTCGCAGCCAAATCCCAGGGGGTCGAGAAGATACTCGGTGAAGGTGACGCAAGACGGTTGAGGCGTACCGTGCGCCAATTGGCCGGGACGTATCGCTTCTGCGAGGCTGCCAAGGAAGGTCCACGTACCATGAAATGGCTACACGGTCTGCGTGATCGTGAGGCGGGCATGGCGTCGCTGATGGACGAAATGCTTGCAGATCTCCCATCCGACGCAAAGGTGATCCTCATGGGGCACAACCTCCATCTCAGCAAGGATAGCGAAGAGATCACGGTTAGGCCCATCGGCTCACCTGCGCCAACGATGTGGACCTCCGTTGGCACCCACCTGGCTAGACGCTATCCCGAGGAGATCTATTCGATTTGGATGCTCTACGACCACGGTCGACACGGCACTGTTTTGTCACCAGCGGGAGTGGAGGACCTAGACAGCAACCCTGCAGCGGTTGAGCATCTGATGGCCAAGGCCGGATCCATCTTTGTTCTCCAACTCACGTCGGGTGACAAAAGGGGACCGTTGCATAACGAAAAGTGCAACTTCCTCCAAAACGGATCTATCGGCAGCGGTTTGCTACCCGCTCAGGCCGACGCGGTCTTCTTCGTCCGCGAGGTGACCGAGCCTAGGGGGCAGTGGACGAGCGGGCATTCTTCAACCCGAAGCAGCCCTCGGTCAAGCAACTGATTTCAGCCCGCAACACGCAGAGAAGCTCTATGCGGCCAAGAGCGCGCCGACAAAGGTTCGAGCAAAATCCTAGTGGGCCCACCACTTTTTGAAAGGTGTATTCCGGACACATGGTTTACACGTTATTCTGGAGACATGGTTAACACTTTCTCCAGTGTGAACGGATGAAGGGCCGGCTCAACCCGGCCCTTTTCTTTGTCAAAGAATCCCAGATCATAGTGCATGAAGCTGACCATCCAAATCTGATCAGCGACCTCTCTGATGCCCACCGTTTGGCCGGCGAACGCGGTGCTGAGATTGATTTTGCGTTTGTCGAAACAGATTCGGCCACAACGAGTGACGCGGACGGTGCGATCGTGAAACGGGTAATCGGGCTGAGGCGTGGCTCGTAGACCCGAGCTGACGGTGTATACACGTCGCCGGGATGGGCGCCGTTGAGCGCCTGGTGGGGACGCTCGTTGTTGTAAACCCTGACGAATTGGTCAAAGCGTTCCTGCTGCTGCAGGAAGTTGAAGGAGGCGGGCTTGCGTAGGGGCTTTTGGTTTTACTGTGGTTGGTGTAAAGGAATCGCAGACTGTTGTCGATGACGCGGTAGAACTCTTGTAAACCACCCCGTAACCATGTTAAAGTCTATGCTGCCGACTTGCGCATCCTAGCAGCAGCGACAACTCCTCACTCGACGGAGGTGCCAGCATGTTGATCCGCACGTTTCTGTTAGTGGTCAGCTGGTTGAACTGTATGTTGGCACTGCCCCCCACATCAGAAG
Source organism: Candidatus Krumholzibacteriia bacterium (assembly GCA_029863805.1). Lineage (GTDB taxonomy): Bacteria > Krumholzibacteriota > Krumholzibacteriia > WVZY01 > WVZY01 > JAOTUR01. Next base: position 2,953 of record JAOTUR010000082.1, read on the forward strand.
CGCAGTCCCTCGTTCACACCTGGAGTCATCACTTTGGCGACCCGAGCTACCAGTTTGCCCGCAGCGTCGCCACCGACTTTTTGGGCAACGTAATCATTACGGGGGAGTTCCAGGGGACTACGAACTTCGGCGGTGGACCGCTGACGAGTGCGGGCCACTACGATATTTTTCTGGCCAAGTTCGACGCGGCCGGCAACCATCTCTGGAGCCAGCGCTTTGGGGACGCGAGTGTCCAGGTTGCCCAAGGTGTTTCGACCGACGCGTGGGGCAACGTGATCGTGACAGGGGGCTTCGCCAGTACGGTGGACTTCGGGGGAGGGCCGCTCACGAGCGCGGGCGCCGGGGATATGTTTGTGGCCAAGTTTGACGCGGCTGGCAACCACGTATGGAGCAGGCGATTCGGCGATTCGGCGACACAAAATGGCTACAGTGTTGCTACGGACGGTGCGGGCAACGTGGTTGTAACGGGAGAATTCGCGGGTACCGTGGACTTAGGGGGTGGGGGCCTGACGACGGCGGGCAGTACGGACATCCTGCTCGCCAGTTTCGACGCGGCGGGTAACCACCTTTGGAGTCAGCGCTTTGGCGACACGGACATTGAGCATCCCAGAGGTGTCACGACTGACGGCGCGGGCAACGTGATCGTCGCGGGACGCTTCCGCGGCAACGTGGACTTCGGCGGCGGACCACTGGCGAGTGCGAGCGCGGGCACATTCGACATCTTTGTCGCCAAATTCGACGCGGCGGGCAATCATGTTTGGAGCCAACGCTTCGGCGACGCGGCTCAGCATTATGCTCAGGGCGTTGCGGTCGACGACTCCGCAAACGTGATCTTGACGGGGTACTTTCAGAGCGATGTGGATTTCGGGGGCGGTGTGCTGACGAGCGCAGGTGATTTCGACGCCTATGTCGCCAAGTTCGACGCGGCGGGCAACCACGTCTGGAGCCAGCGCTTCGGCGACGCGGGCGAGCAGTACGCTTACGGCATCGCGGCCGACGGCTCGGGCAACCTGGCGGTGACGGGATACTATCGGAGCAGCGTGGATTTTGGGGGCGGGCCAATGACGAGCGCGGGCCTCGATGATATTTTCGTTGCGAGGTTCGACGGGAGCGGCAACCACCTTTGGAGTCAGCGCTTCGGCGACGGATTACATCAAGAGTCTTATGGCGTTGCGACAGACTCTCTTGGCAACGTCTTGGTGACCGGGCACATCGATGGCACGGTGGACTTTGGGGGTGGTGGGCTCGCGAGTGCGGGCAACTTCGACATATTCCTCGCCAAATACTCTAATGCGACTGCCACGGGCATTGGGGATGAGCAGAGCAGGGTTCCGACAACCTACAAGCTCGATCAGAACTTCCCGAATCCATTCAACCCGACGACGACCATTCGGTATGAGTTGCCCGAGCAGACAACCCTGTTTTTGGCTGTCTACGATGTCAGAGGTGCGCGTGTCCGCGACCTAGTAGACGGGACGAAGCCGGCCGGGACTCATGACGCGGTATGGGACGGTCGCAACACGTCTGGTGACGTAGTGGCGAGTGGTATATATTACTGTCGCATGCGGGCGGGGACGGTTATTCGAACGAGGAAGCTCGTGTTCTTGAAATAGCGCCGCGGCCGCAGTTGTAGAACTGTCTCACCAACCTGTGCTTGGCACAGTGGCGGTTCTCCTCGGGTACGCCATCTCTTCTTAACCAAGTGCGAACCAGTGACGTAGATCCCAGGCTTACGCTGCCAGAAGGGCAGCGCAAGAGTTCGAGCAAAATCCTGGTAGGCCCACCAGACACATCGGGCCGTTCGGCAACTACGTCGAACGGCCTTTCGTATGTGAGGCATACACGGGTCCAAATGCCCGTTGCCCGCGCCACTCCATAATCCATTGCCTATATCGACGCTAAGCCCGTATGTTGGAGTGCAAAAAAAGAGATGACAATGTGTTATAATGGCGCATCGGGCGGCGTTCCTTTTCCGCCCGACGACCGCGTTTCTCCCTTCACGCCTTGGAGGTGGTAGCCGTGCGCGGAGACAAGACTCCATCCAGCAAAACCCCGAGGCATTTGTTAATTAACCTGTTGGTTATGTTGGTACTGGTCGGCTTCAGCTTGCCGGCGATCGCGGACGCTCCTGTCCGTCCAGGGGGACCTTTTGTCCCTCCGGATAAGGATGCCAACAGGTCCGCTATAATGACCTTTGACGAGGTCGAAGCCGAGCTTCTAAAGCTGGAGCAACGCAGCAGCGGTGTGATGACTGTAGAATCGTCGGTTACACACCGGAGGGGCGACCATTGTACATTGCCAAGCTCGGATCGGGGCCGGAGAGGATGTGGATCCAGGGCCGAATCCACGGTGACGAGCCTTACGGCAACGATGCCTGCCTGGAAATCATTAAGAGCCTGCTCGGCAGCGGCAGGCGCATTCTCGAGGAAATGACGTTTTGGATCATTCCCAGCTACAATCCCGACGGCAGTGAACATTTCTGGCGCAGGAATGCTAATCGAATCGATCTAAACAGGAACTGGTGGCGTACCGGTGGAACTGGTTACTCAGAACCTGAATCGATAGCTTTCTACTGGGCCTGGGTCGAATTCAGACCCCATTATGCCATCGACATCCACCACCAGGGGACATACTTCGTAGAGGATGAAGACGGCAATGATACCAATCAAATGACGGCGTTTTCCATTGGCATCTCGGTACGGCAGGAATTTCTGGAGCCCTGGATCTGGGATGTCAGCCGCGGGATGGCAGTGGTCGGTTATGATGCGGTAAGCAAACTGGGATTCTGTAATCCATCTCGATATCCGCTCGTCAACATCCACTCGGCGGTTGTGTCTTCAATGATGCTGGGAAATCCCGGACCGGACGGACATGATGCTGGGTGGAAAACAGCCGCTATGTTCTTTGAAAACCGCGGCGGAATTGGCAATAAGAGCCGCGGGTACATTATCAAGCAGAATGTGGTGGCAGTTCATGCCATAATTGATGCCATTGCTTACGGCGAGCTGACGTTTGTGGAGGAGGAACGCTGGGATGAGATTCCAGACAGGGGCGGCAGAATACGAGACTCCGACAAATGGCCGAACGAATGGGCTGAACTCGATCCGCGCACCCATCCCGACTACGACGCAGGAACAGTCCATGACGAGATGACAGCCGTGGACGATGCCGGGAACGAAAGCGACCCGGCAGGGCCGGGAACCGTGACGGCCATCACGCCGACCATTCCCAGGACTTTTGCGCTGTATCAAAACGTCCCGAGCACGTCGCGGTGTTCGGGTCGCCCGTGGAACGGGCGGCATTCCAGGCGGGGGAGTTGATGGGATTCGGTAGACCGTCTTAGTCGGATGCCGACACGGGTTCAGTCACATGTAAGACCCGGTCGATAGCGACGTCGTCCATTGTTGAGATTCTCCCCGAGGGCCAACGGACTTCGAGTGACAACGCTCCATCGGCCCGGCCCAGCCCAAACTGAGGCGACAAATCACTTTGACCCCGAAAGCCCATCTGTGTCGTAACCTCGCGCATCTGTGTGACCGTCTCCGCGCCGCGGTGCGAGGTCAACAGAACGCGTGCACCGATCGCGGACCTGTTGCTGTTCGTACCGATCAATCGGATGCGAAGCCAATGCCCGCCGCCACCGCGATTACGATAAAGCGAGTTGAGTTCGTCAGAACCGGGCGTGTTCGGCCAGTTGCCGACATACACGTCGATGTCGCCATCGGTGTCGAAGTCGCCCGATGCGATAGCGCCGGCGAATTCGATGCGTCCACCGAGGTCGCCCGAGCGCAACTTGTCAAAATGGCCTTGTCCATCGTTTAGATACACGTCCGGCCCGGAGCCCCAGTTCGCGATCATGACGTCCATGTCACCGTCGTTGTCGTAGTCTTCCCAGTTTGCTCCATAGCTGTGGCCGCCGTCGAGAGTCAAAGGCGACCCCTTGACAATACTCAATGAACCTCTTCCGTCGTTGAGATAGAGGAGATTGGCGAGCCCGTACATGCTGGTGACGTGGAGGTCGAGATCGAGATCGTTGTCAACGTCCACCCAGGTTGCCGCACAGGAGGGTAGTCCGTCGATCACTACCGGGACGTCCTCGACTCGGGTGAGCGTCCATCCGCCGTCGTTGCGATAAAGAACATTGTTGTTGGTTGGAGGCGCGAAGCCAGTGTTGGCCAGAAACAGATCGAGGTCGCCGTCGTTGTCGTAATCGCCCCATGCAATCCCACACGTGGCCGCTTCGTCGGTGACGATGTCGCCTTCAGTTACCTTTTCGAAATGACCGTTCCCCGTGCCACGATACAGCCCGTTTCTGCCCACATGGCTCATGCCTCCGTTCGAGACGAAGAGATCGAGCCACCCGTCGTTGTCCACATCCACCCATGCGGCGGCGTACGAATGGCCGCCATCGGTCACCTGGGGCTCGTTTTCTACTGAGACAAACGTGCCGTCGCCTTCGTTGCGGAAAAGGGCGTTATTCTGATCCTGCTGGTTGGCAATGAACACATCCAGGTCGCCATCGTTGTCGTAGTCTCCCCAGGTGTGGCCTGACGAGATTCCCTTGCTCGTGGCGAGGGCCCCAGTTGTGATCTCGAGAAAACCGCCACCGCGGTCGTTACGATACAGATGATTCGGCTGCCCATCCGGTACTTCTGTGCTCACGTCGTAACCGTTGCTGACGAACAGGTCGAGATCGTCGTCCCCGTCGTAATCCACCCAGCTCACGCCGCCGGTGCTGGCGTGGTCCGATGTCACGCCCGCGATATTGACGCGTTCAAAGGAGGCAGGGACTCGATCGGCGACAATGTTGTCAGAACTGTCGCCCGCGTTTGAGCATCCGAATAATAGCAATGCGACCATCATAGACCCGGTAGCCACACCCAGGCGGTATGTCATTGTGCACTCCTTGCTGGATCACGAATACACTAGCTAGCAAAGCCTCGACAAAGGTTCGAGCAAAATCTGGTGGGGCCACCACAATAATGCAGAGCCTCTTCCGAAAGGGAGGGGCTCTTTTTTGTTTGTGGCGCTGCTAGGTGCACCGGTTCTCAGCCCACGCTCCACTTCGCTCGGCGTCCCGTCGGCGGCGGGTGATCCTCGCTCGTTCCCGCGAAAGGACCGAGAACCGGTGCACCTGGCCGCCCTTACCTCGCTCCGCCGCCCGAGCGTCGTAAGACTTTGATGGATATTGGCTTGTGGACGTGGTAAGATGTTTGCAGACGGTGGCACGGGGCGACGATTCGCCCGCACCGGCCGCCGCACTTCGATCGCGCTCGATTCACAGGGCATTCCGCATATCAGTTACTACGACGATCGCAGGCGCCCGGCAAGCATTCGCCGGTGGGGGCGAGTACACTCTGCAATGGAATGCCGGCGGTTTGGCTTCGGGTGTGTATTTTGTGAAGCTGTTAGCTGTTCTCGATTGGTGATCTGAGGGCACAGACCGGACCGGCGATGGTTCGCTAACGTGGCTCAGGCAGGAATCGCGCGTGTCGGTTGACACTTTGCTCGAGATATTGATAGTGTTGGCCGTAAATATGCAGCTGCTACCCGACGGCGCGATCGCGCTTCCCGTCATTACCCCGTGCGTTTGCAGAGGTGGGTCCGTTGGCTGAAAGCACACAATCTGTTAAAGACCACACCACCGCCCATCCCGTTCACCCGCTGGGAAAGAACGCCCGCGTTCTGCTCACCAGCGTATTCGGTCCCTATGCTCAGGACGACGAGTACGGCAGTCGAGCGATTAACCCGATGGAGCTCTACCACAATCAGGTGACACGCGTTCAACATGCCTTCTCGCTCCGGATGCACCATCGCTCATGGGGATTGATGATGATCCAGGCGAATCTCGATGCGCCGTGCACACTGCTCGACTTCCCCACGCTCGACCGCTTCGTGCAGGAAGTCAAAACCCAACGGTACGACATCGTGGGGATCAGTTCCATCGCGGTCAACGTGGGAAAAGTCGCGAAGATGTGCTCCGTGATCCGCCAGCATCTTCCGGAGGCCACGATCGTCGTCGGGGGCCACCTCGCGAATCTCCCGAATCTGGACCAAAAGATCGACGCTGACCACATCGTGACGGGCGAGGGTGTGCGCTGGATGCGACGGTTCCTTGCGCAAGATCCGAGCCAGCCAGTCACTCATCCTCACATCGTCTCCGGTATAGGCACGCGCACGATGGGTGTAGGGGTCAGGGCGAAACGGAGCGAACAAACTGCAACCCTGATCCCCTCGGTGGGCTGCCCCTTAGGATGCAACTTCTGTTCGACTTCTGCGATGTTTGGCGGTAAAGGTAATTTCATCGACTTCTACAAGACCGGTGACGAACTTTTCGAAGTGATGTTCGACTGCGAAAAGACTATGGACGTCAAGTCGTTCTTCGTGATGGACGAAAACTTCCTGCTGCATCGAAAGCGCGCGCTCAGATTGCTAGATCTCATGGCGGAACACGACAAGGCCTGGTCGCTGTACGTTTTCAGTTCGGCGAAGGCGCTGCGGTTGTATTCCATGGAGCAACTCGTCGGGCTGGGAATCTCATGGGTCTGGATGGGTCTTGAGGGAAAAAACTCCCAGTACGCGAAGGTTCGGGGAGTGGACACGCGCGAACTCGTACGCGCGATGCAAGCACACGGAATCTGCGTTCTCGGTTCCACGATCATCGGCCTGGAAGAGCACACACCCGAAAACATTGACGCCGCGATCGAATACGCGGTTAGCCACGGTACCGAGTTCCACCAGTTCATGCTCTACACGGCTGTTCCCGGCACTCCTCTGCACAAGGAACACGAGGATCGTGGAACGCTTCTCGACATCAGCGAGTGCCTGGATGCCGACATCCACGGACAGTTCAAGTTCAATTTCCGGCACCCGCACATCCGGGGCGGCATGGAAACAGAGTTCCTGCTCAAAGCGTTTCATCGCGACTTCTTTGTGAACGGACCGAGCATTCTCCGGATCGCCCGCACGGTTCTCCAGGGATGGAAGAGATACAAGAGACATCCTAACCTGCGAATCCGTCGCCGGTTCGCGTGGGAGGCGCGCGACCTCCCTGTGACGCTTGCCGGAGCACTGTGGGCGGCGAAGCGATCGTATCGATCAAACGCGGCCCTGTCGGCCAGGATCACGAGCGTCCTCAAGGAAATTCACCGCGAGCTCGGCCTCAAGTCGCGGTTGACAACGCCGTTCGTGGGAAGATACCTGCAGGTCATGATCGCTCGCGAGGAGCGTCGTCTGAAAAGGGGTTGGACCTATGAACCACCGACATTCTACGAGACGAAGCCGGCCATCCGCTGATCCGCGGGCCGGGTTCCGTTGGCGACGCCACCGGGATTAGGAGCCTCTCCGATGGGGAGCGCTCGGCTCGCTTCGCCGGGCCACTCGTGCTCGGCATTCGCCCTTGCGGTGCTACGACACTTGTGCGATATTTCAACTACACTCCAAAACGACCCCACCTCCCCACAACTAAGAAGCGCGACTTCAGCTGGATTGGCGCTTGTGGTTTTTCGTGACAAGCGTCACCCCGGCGGGGCGCGTTGCGAGACAGAGTTTGGTGTCTGCAAACCGAGGGAAGAATATGCGAAGCACGTTAGCGGCTGCACTTTTGTTGCTGCTACCGTGGCCGACGTTAGCCCAAAACGGTGGCGGCGCTGGTGTTCTGATTAACGCCGATGCGGCTGTCCCGAGTATCTTTTTCAGCTTCGATAAGGGACGCTACGTGTTCAGGCCGGAATACAACATGACCGTTTTGTTCAAGAATCGACATAACGATGACGAGGTCACCATGTCGCTCTTGGGTGTTGCAACCTTAGCTCCCATGGTTGTGGTGGCTTGGATGGAAGACGCTGTCACGTTGACGCGTGTGTTCCTAGGTGTCGCGGCGCTGGCCAGTTCGCAGCACCAGTTGGTGTTGACGCGGGGGGGGCGACCTACGAGAACAGGTCCTGCGCCCGGAGTCTCCGTATTCGTGGGGCATCGAATCGATGGTTACATCACAGCAGGCGACGATCTTTGGGCGGAGCCTGTTATCCGTGGCGGCATCGAGGTGAAATGGCTTCGCCAGCCCTCTGATTCGCCGATCACCCAGGGATGGAGTGTGGTGCTTGCAGCGGAGAAACCGTATGACGCCTTGGACGGGGCGTTTAGAGATCTCAGGGTAAGCCTGGGACTAATGCAATTTGGTTTTTGAGACGTGAGTCTTTCACCTCACACGGCGGGATGAGTGCCGGACCCGTGAACCGGGCCTAGCGCGATATGTCGTAACGTCGCGCGAGCTCGTCGAATCGAGGCTGGCCGACGAGTACCTTCCAGCGCGGATCCAGTCGCATCAGCGGAACCGATAGCGAGCCCGGTATGGCCGCCAACCGCTCCTCCACCCGATCAAACGCTGCGTCGTAGTCCTCGAGCCAGGCATACGTCAGAGCAAAATTCTCCGCCGGGGCGACAGCAGCCTCCGCGTCCTTTTCGGGCGGCATGAGCTCCATCGCCCGTCGCGCGGCCGCCAGCGCCTCTTCTCTGCGTTCCAGCGCGGCCAACACCGGGCCGAGGTCCGAGTGCGGCCGGAAGTCTTCGGGATTTTCCTGCACCTTCTCCTGCAACAGCACCGCAGCCGCCTGCCGCGATGCGCGCGCGCGTTCGGCCTCGCCCATGGCGTCGTAACACAACGCGGCCAGGGCGGCGCGCACATTCAGGGTCGTCTGATCATCATAGTAATCCGGGAACTCATCCAGAAGTGTGAGCGCATCTTGGTAGCGACCATCATAGTACTCCAACCAGAACCGGGCGACCTTGGCCAGTATCAAACCGGTTGCCGGCATGGCATCGAACGCGGCGCGGGCTTCCACGGCGGTGCCCTTCCAACGGTAGTACGTCAGGGCCTTCTGCAAATACGGGCCCGGCACGTCCGGTGCGATGGAAATGGCCAGATCTAGAGCCGCTTCTGATTCCGGATACTCGCGCAGGTAACGGTGAACGACGCCGAGCTCGCCGGCGGCACTGAGGTCCATCGGGTCCAGCTCCAGCGCGCGTCGATGCAAGCGCGCCGCCTCCCGCAGATTGCCCTGCCGCTTGTGAAAGGTCGCCTTCCAACCGATGACGTCGGTATCATTGGGTCGGTCACGCTCGGCGATCTCGACTTCGGCCAGCGCGCGCTTGTAGTCGCGGAAGCACCGGTAGTAATAGAGGCCGAGCGCCATGCGTGCTTCGGGCGCACCCGGTGCCAGCCGTAGCGCCTCGTCGGCGGCTTTCTTTGCCGATTCGCAGCGACCGCTGGTGCGGTCCCCGCCGTGGTATCGCCACGAGTGCGCTCGTGACAGCCCGGCCCACGCTTGGTAAAACGTGGGATCCAGCTCAACCGCTCGCTCGAACATCTGCTGCGCTAGCTCGCTGGTCGGCGTCTTGATAAGCGCATCGGTTCCGCGCAAGTACGCCCGGTAGGCCTCTTGGTTCTCGGTCGGCGTCGCTTCGAGGGACGCTCGATCGCCCGCAAGGAGCACCACGCCCAGCGCGTCGATCACCTTGCCGGCGATATCGGTCTGAACCTGGAAGATGTCATCCATGGGCGAGTCGTAGGTCTCACCCCATACGCCGGTGTCGTCGGCGACGCGCACGAGCTCCGGCGCAATGCGCACGCGGCTGGCATCGCCGCTGCGAGCCCACCGCACGGTGCCGTCGAGGATGTAGTCCACGCCGAAGTCCTGACCAATCTGCTGCATGGTCTTGCCGGACCTCTCGTACTGAAACGCACTGGACCGCGAGATGACGGCGAGATCGCGCACCGATGCCAGACGGCCGATGATCTCCTCGGACACGCCGGAGGCGAAGTATTCGTCCTGGGAAGGACCGAGGTTCTCGAAGGG
>JAOTUR010000083.1 GCA_029863805.1 Candidatus Krumholzibacteriia bacterium
CATCGACCATATCGCTCCTCGAGGTCCCGGTCGCCTATCTGATCGACGAGCGACGCGTCAACCGCAAGAAGATCGTTTGGGGGGTGGCTGGATTTACGTTCCTGGTCGGCATTCCCTCAGCGCTGTCGCAGGGGGCGTCCGATTTCTGGTCCAATGTGGGACCGCTTCCCGAAAAACTGGCGGGAGGCGCCGATGTCCTGAGCCAGATGAGTTTTGTTTTTGGCAGCATATCTCTAACGCTGGGAGCGCTGCTGATGTCGATATTTGTCGGTTGGGTGTGGGGTACAAAGAGAGCGGGCGACGAGCTAGAGCAGGGATCGAATTTTTTTGCAGCCACCCGTGGTTTTTGGGCATTCATGATTCGGTTCTTTATCCCGGCCGTGATCGTGATCATTTTCTTGAACTTGTTCGGAATATTCAACTAGCCGGTGCCGGCGAAGAAAGGGCTGGTGGATTTGCGGTGGGACACACGGGCAGGAAAACGGCGGTTTTTGCGGCAGGTATCGTGTTGTTGGTCGTGGTCGGTGGGCTGGTTTACGTCGATGCAATAGCGAAACGTGCCATCGAGGGCGGTTCGCGGCGCGCCTTCGGGGTCGACACCTCGGTTGGCACGGTCAAGATCGGCTTTTTGTCGGGTAGGTTTGGTCTGGCGACCTTTCGCGTGGACAATCCCGACGGGTTCGACTCCAAGGAATTCTTCGTTGTGGAAAAAGGAGACATCTCGGTGGGAGGCCGCGCGTTGTTATCCGATACGGTCGTGGTCGATCGGTTTACGCTCGACGGCATCGCCATAAACCTGGAGCTTCAGGGTCGCAAGAGCAATTACGGCGTGATCCTCGACAACCTCAAACGCTTCGAGTCGAGTCACTCATCGGACGGTGACGATGAGCCAAGAAAACAATTCATCATAAATGACCTCCACATAAGGGACGTCATCGCCCGCGTGCGCGTGGGGTCTCCACAGATCGGCCTTCAGAAAGAGATGGAGGTGAAGGTGCCGGAAATTCACCTGAAGGGTGTTGGCGGGCAGCGGGGCGGCGTGGAACTCGCGCAGATCGCTTCGATCATCGTGACCCGCGTCCTGGAGGGCGTGGTTCGTTCGCGAGAAAACTTGCCTGCTGAGCTGCGCGCCGGTCTTCGCAGTGAGATTTCATCCCTTATCAAGGGACAACGCGATGTGGTGGTCAGCGTGGAATCGTTGACGCAAGACAGCGCCAAAGAAACGGTCGAAAAGCTGGTCGACACGGCGAAAGACAAGCTGGGGAAACTCCTCGGCGGCGATGACGAGGAAAATTGAATCCGGCCGAGCCAACCTGGTGGAGGCCCGCCCAAATCCCGCGTTCGATCCCCATGAAGTTCCGGAAGAGTTACGAGGACAAGATAACGGACGCTTGAGCCACGCGCCTCTGGCCACATATGTTTCTCCGGGGCACCCCCCTTGCACCAACCTCTCGGCTTATGCATTCGATACTCAAATTGAATCCTAGGGGCACTCTAACCTGCTAATAAATAAGCAATTGGCACGCTAGACCCGATAACGGTGGTAAATCGCGCCCGCGACAGCACCGCAACGTAGGAGGGCGAAAATGCAATCATCGATCGCCAGTCATGGTGGCGGCGCGAAGTCGACACCAACGCCTGTGAGAGCGAGAATTACGTGCAGGAGGAGAAACCACATCGTGTTCCTATGGGCGGCTACGCTTTGCATTCTTTCTATGTCGATGGTCGAGGCTCAAGAACTGACCTGGACACGGCAGTTTGGAAGTGCGTCTTCCGAACACGCGTTCGGTGTGGCCGTGGGCCCTCCGGGAATTTTTGTGGTGGGGCAGATCCAAAGCGGCAGTCTGCCGGGTGAGACCAGTGCGGGTGGCTTTGACTGCTTCATCCGCAAGTACGCAAGCGACGGCGTCGACATGTGGACGCGTCAATTTGGTACCAGCAGCAGTGACCACGCCTACGGTGCCGCCGTCAACGCCAGCGGGGTATACGTGGCGGGCCGCACGCTCGGCGAGTTCGATGGTCAATCGCGCTCCGGTGGGTATGACGCTGTTATTCGCATGTACAATCATGACGGAACTGTCGAATGGACGCGCCAGTTTGGCTCGCCCCACGATGACGAGGCGTATGCAATCGCCGTTCACGAGTCCGGCGTGTACGTGGCGGGTTGGGCCAACGGGACGCTGCCCGGATCCAGCTCGGGGCGCTACGGCGCCTTTGTGAGTCGGTTCGACCCCGCCGGCAACGTGATTTGGATTCAGCAGTTCGGCGCCTCCAGCGTGGACCGGGCCCATGCCGTCGCCGTGGACGGTAGCGGTGTTTATGTCACCGGATACGTTTCGGGCACGCTGGACGGTCAGGTTCGGCTCGGCGGTAAAGATGCCTACATCCGTAAGTACGATTTAGGTGGCACGCCCATGTGGACCCGTCAGTTTGGAACGCCGGGTACCGATGCCGGACTGGGTGTCGCGGTCGATGCATCGGGCGTCTACATCGTGGGCAAAACCTCTGCGGCTTTACCCGGCCAGTTACACAGCGGCGACTCCGACGGATTCATCTGCAAATACGACGTCGATGGCAACGAGTCGTGGACGCGACAATTCGGGTCCGCCGGCGCGGAGGAAGCGTTTGCGGCGGCTGTGGATGCCTCGGGCGTATACGTCGCCGGGCGGACCAGTGACGTGCTCTCCGGCGAGGAAGCCGCGGGCACGGGCGACGCGTTTGTCGTCAAGTTTGACCCGGAAGGCAACGAGATGTGGGCTCGACAGTTCGGTTCGTCCTCGCGCGACGATGCAACCACTGTGTCCTGTGATGCATCCGGTGCTTTTGTCGCCGGCTTTACGGATGGCACCCTGCCCGAGCAGACGACGGCGGGTCTGACCGATGCCTTTGTGGCGCGATTGGGCGCTCCGGAGGAGGAGCCCCCTGCGATTGCTGCCGCGATGATCGATGTGTTACCCGGGTCTTGTCCGAGTCGTTTCAATGTCACTTGGCGCAATCATATGAGTAATGGGCACGGTAAGAACGGCAAGTTGCCCGTGGCCCTGGTCGGAAGTGAGGACTTCGACGTCAGCCAGGTCGACCCAGCGACGCTTCTTCTGCAGGGTGTCGCCCCGATCCGATGGGCATTGGAAGACGCCGTCACGCCCATGACAACCGACGGGGAGTGCGCGTGCACGACCGACGGTGCGGACGGCTTTCAAGATCTCGTGCTCAAGTTCTACCGGATCGAAATCGCCGATGCGTTGGGGTCGATATCGGACCGGGAGATGACCGGGCTGACTCTCACCGGCCAAATGATGGATGGCACACCGTTCGAGGCGTATGACTGTGTTGAGATCATGAACAACAATGTCGTGCTGGGCACGCCGGTGCCAAACCCGTTCAACCCGGTGACTCAAATCAGTTTTGTGTTGCAGCACGAGATGAATGTGGTGCTGTCTGTCTATGATGTCTCAGGGCGTCTTGTCGACCGTATCGCCGAGGGCAGGCACGCGGCCGGCGAGCATTCATTCCCATGGGACGCCGACGGATTTGCCAGCGGAACCTACTTTTTCCGGTTGCGGGCGGGCAGCACCGTCGAGACTCGAAGCGTGATACTGCTTAAGTGAACTGTCACTTCTCTGGCTCGAGAGCCCGGTTGTCGCGTCACTGCGATTCGACGGCCGGGCTTTCTGATTGCTGTGGCATACACGGTCCCGGATAAGACAAAACCGCCTCCGCGGCTCCTTCTCTATCTCCATTCTGCCAGCGATACCAAAACCCTTGTCGCGCAGGGTCTAACGCCTTACCATGTCAATCGATGTGGCCAACCTTGAAAAGTAGAACACTGTACTTGCCACGATGGCAAGGATACGCGTGAAAAACACCGACACATGGCGCCCAAGCAAGTACGTGATGACCGCAAAGGGGCTGCGCGGCTCGCGTGACAAGACCGAAGTGGGCGTGGGCTCGAGACTCGTCGCCGATCTAGCCGCGCAGGCTTACGAAAGCGCGTTGAGAGAGCACGCCACGGGCCTCCTGCTCGATCTCGGTTGCGGCAAGGTGCCTCTGTTTGGCGTCTACCGACAATACGTGTCGGACAACATCTGTGTGGACTGGGAAAATAGCGTTCACCACAATGAGTGGCTGGACCTCGAGCACGATCTCAATGTCGGTATTCCCTTTGCGGACGATCATTTCGATACGATCCTCTCCACCGATGTCTTGGAGCATGTACACAACCCACACTCGCTGTGGCGGGAGATGGCGAGAGTTCTAAAACCGTCAGGCAAAGTCATCGTCGGCGTGCCATTTCTCTACGCCATTCATGAGGAGCCGCACGACTATTTTCGCTATACCGAATACGCGCTCAGGCATCTGTGCGAGACAAGCGGCCTGCGCGTGATCGCGTTAGAGCCGTACGGTGGACTTGCGGATACGATATTAACCATGATTGCCAGGGCCGCCGCCACCAAACCACTGGCAGGGCTCGCGGCCCGTGCTGTGATGTGGATAGGTGGCAGCCGGCTGGGCGCCGTGGTGAGAGAAAAGACGAAACGAAGATACCCCCCCGGCTATTGTCTCATAGGCGAAAAGGGCGCATGATGTTCGCGAGTCGGCGTCTAGCGACCCGCACGAAAGTGTTTTACCGGTGGCGCTGAGCGTGCTTTGGTAGCTCTTCTATCTTGTCGATGACGACGAAGTAGTCGGCAAGCGCGATCAAGTCGAATAGTTCCATAATTGGCTCAGGGACTTTCATCAGAATCAAGTCCCCACCCCGTTCGCGCAGGGTCGATACAGTGCCCAGCAGCACCCCGATGCCCGAGCTGTTCATAAATTCGACCTTGGACATATCGACAACAATGCGATTGCGGCCGTTCGCCATCTCGGCGTTCAGATGCGATTCGAGAACTGGCGTCGTCGACGAATCGATCACTCCCCGCGGGCTGAGGATGACGGCGTCATCGGATTTTACCGCTTTTATTCCGACAGAGAAATCTTCCATGGACCTGCTCCTTGTTTGTGCCCTACACCAACGCTCATTCACACACCAGTCGTAGACGTGTCACATTCCATTGGCCTTCTCGGTCGAACGTGAATTCGTTCGCGAGTTTTTGAATCAACCATAAGCCCAGACCGCGTTTTGTTTTATTCTTGATGAGAACTCCGACGTCAAGATCTCTTTCGACATCCGTGTCAAAAGGCTCGGCGTTATCTTTGTAAACCACACCGATCGATTCGCTGGTGACTGCGATAGACAGGCGTACTGACGGAGAATCGTGGCAAAACACCCCGTGCTGTAGCGTGTTGGTTAGTAATTCGTATGTGGCGAACCGTAGATCGAGTTCGTGATTGGCTTTGAGTGAATGCGCGGCGGCAATAAGACGGACGCAACAGACGTACCGTACTAAGGTCTCCGAATTGGTGTCGAATACCAGGTTATAACGGTACCCGGGCGTGTGGCCGTCCCGGCCCGCTTCGGGGTGGTCCACGGCGCTTTGGAAACGAAACTCGGGTGTCGATGCGAGGTCACGGTCCACGAACACTCGCTCTACTATGGTCACGCTGTCTACCTTACTCAATGTTTCGAGTCGCTTTCCGGCGATGCCAGTGGCTCCGACCGCCGGGTGAATGATGAACCGGGAGAAACGCAACGCCTCAGCCGTCTCCATAAAATCGCGTACTGCTCTTAGATCCTTGGCAGAGCGAAGCCGCCGTAGCTCTACGCCGATTTCGTGAGCGTCAAAATCAATATATCGCAGAAAACAAGTCATTCGTGTCCTAGGTAAACGAGTGCACGGTCCTCACCCCGCTGCCCTGCGTCGCGCGCAGGGCCAGGATGGCAATGTCATCTGCCTGGGGGCCGTTATCACGAAACCTGGTTTCGGCTTCCACCAGATACCGCACCAGGGCGTCGACGCCCGCCGGCCCACTGTCCTCACACAGGCCAATTAGGCGCTCGATGCCAAATCGCCGGCGTCCCGCGTCCACCGATTCGATCAGCCCGTCCGTGTATTGCACTACCATATCGTTTGGACGCAGGGTGATCTTGCGACGGGGTATCATATCGACAAAGCGGTTATTGGGCAGAACACCAAGTGGCGGCGCTTTCATTGTCAGGCACTCCCATATACCCCTCCGTGAGTCATAACGAATCAGTGGATTGTGTCCGGCATTTGCGCAGTCGAGCTCTCCACTGGTCGCGTCCAGCATGGCGTAAAATAGCGTAACGAACATGTTCTTTTGCGTGTTCTTGGAAATGGACACGTTGAGCCGACGAATGATCTCGTCGGGGGGGATCGGTTTTGTCACCAGCTCGTGCACCATAACCTTGAGCATGGCCATGATGACAAGACCGGGCACCCCTTTGCCGGATACATCGGCCATCACGATTGCGGTCCTGGTATCTCCCACCGGTATCACATCGAGGTAGTCACCGCCGACCTCCATGGCCGAGTTGTAGTAGGTGGCGATCTCGACACCGCGCGGTTGCGCCAGTTTCTCGGGCATTAACGTGGCTTGTATCTCCCTCGCCAGCTCCAACTCACGATCCATCCGCTCCTTCTTGATCATGTCCTGCTGACCGTCGGCAAGCCGTGCCGCCATGTCGTTAAAGGAATCAGCGAGCACCCGAAACTCGTTTTTTGTGGCGAGCTCGATTCTCGTGTCCAACCGGCCCAGTTCCAACGTGCTTACGCCGCTCATTAGTTGGTCCATGTGACGTGAAATACGGCGAAAAAGAAATAGTGCCAAAAAAGCCGTCAATGCAAAGGCGCCACCGCTGGTGACCGCCGTGATGGCGATGGAGCGACGAATCAATGCGATGAGATTGCGCTTTGAATACACCAGATGGATATGGCCAATCTGCTTTCCCGCGCTGTGGACCTCGGCAGACAAGAGATAGTCGCTGGGGCTCTTGTAGAGGATCTCGCCGGGAAGAAGTATATCTGCCTCTTGCATTCGGTATCGCTCGAGGTTCGGTCGAAAATGCTGCGAGACTTTCTGCAGCTCCGAATGACCCTGTGCGATCCCCTGCATGTCAGTTATGACAACGCTCATGATGTTATCGCTGCGGTCGGTGATTCCCGTCACCAGTGGGACCAGTTTGAACTCTGGATCGGCGGCCAGTAACGGCTTGACGCTACTCAAGGCGATGTTGCGACCCTGGAAGACGACTGTTCTCTCCATTTCCTCTGTGAGAACGCGTTTGGAATAATCGATGAGAAAGTAGCTTATCCCTCCCAGCGATATGCCCAGCAGCACTACGGCACCCAAGATGACCTGGGTCTTTAGCGAATACACCGGATTGATGCGCTGGTTGAGCCTACTCATCGGTTACTTCACGCAGCTTATCGAACTCCTTCTGCGTCTCCTCCAGATAACGTTTGGCCTTGGCGTTATTGGGATCGATCCTCAGAAGCTTTGTCCAGATGTCGAGTGCCTCTGCGTATTGTTCTTTGGCATAGTGCCTCATCCCCATAAACAAGTACGCCTTACTAAGAAGGGCGGAAATGTTGTGGAAGGTCGGGTCTGCCGCCCATACCGACTGGAAAGCGCTCACCGCTTCCTCGAAGTCACCACGACCAAATGCTTCCATGCCCTGCTGGTACTTGCGTTCGAGCAATACCGTGTTGGTCGGCGATATCCGTCGTGCCACGGTGGGTTGTGGCTTTGGCGGCGATTTACGGGTTACCTCACGACGCACCTCTTTTCGCTCGCGCAGCTCCTTGAGCTCGGCTTCGACCGCGGGATCACGCTTGATCCTTAACGCGTCTTCGAGTGATTGCCGCGCTCGGACATAGTCGCCCCGGGCTGCTCGAGTTCGTGAGTTACGTACCAGTCGCTGAAAGGTCCGGTCGATGTTCGTGCGGCACTTGTCGCGGTAGTCCCGCGCCAGTTCGTTGGTCGGATCGATTCTCAGGACCTCGTCAAAACCCGACAGCGCCTCCTTGAACTGTCGGTTCGCATAAAGATCGATACTCGTACGCAGCAACTTGCCGGCAAACTGAGAATTGTCTTGGGCGCGGGCAATCGCCTCGTTGCACTGCCGAATAATTGTCCTCGCCCGTTCATCATCCGCAAAGAACTCTAGCGCCTTCTTGGCGTGTAGGATCGCCTGAACGAAGTCACCGTTTTGCATGGAGGACTCCGCGTTGGCCAGCGACAACCCGTAATTGCATCGCGCTATTTGCACGTCGGCGTGTTCGTTGTCCGGATCCCACAAGAGCGCCATTTCGTACAGCTTCCAGGCTCCGTCCAGATCACCGGCCGCGAAAAGACGGTCGCCCTCGGAGACGGCATCGGCAATTTGCGAGCGCTCGAGGTCGACAAGTCGGTTATTGATCTCGCGATTGACATGTTCCTCCAGCGCCATACGTGCCTTGATTCTTCGCTCGTCCACGGACGCACCAAACCGCACCGCCATCGCGATGCGGTGGTTGTTGCCGAGATCATCCTTCCTGAACGCGTAATCCAGAGTGACTTTTCTGTATCGCGTGCCGAAACCGTATGTGGGTGCGGCCTCGTCCACACCGAAGCGAAGGGCATAGCGATGACGATAAGTCGCCTCCTGTCCAAAGCGCACCGAAAACGGTGAGTAACGGGGGCTGACCATGTCCAACGACGTGGTTAGCGCAACATCGCCGATCATCGCTAACATGGCCAGGCCAAGCGTGACTTGTAACGGGTCGGGAACTTTCTCACGATCGAGCTTTATCGCCGGCTCGACGACGTTGTGAAAGACCAGTCCCGCACGCAGAGTCCTGATCGGACTGCGGGGCGGGAGGTCACGGCTGCCGGTAATACCAAGGTCCAACCCGACACCCGAGGCGCTCAGACCGGCGAATGACTGGTTGTCGACTTTGATATTGGCGCCGACCGACAGGAAGGAGCCGACCCTGATGCCGTAGCCAATCAGCAATCGTGTTTGCGAGTTTTTTAAATCGCTCGACAGCAGCTGATTGTCAGAATCGCGTTGCTCGATACCGCTTACATCCAGCCGCATCAGCGTTAGTCCAACGGTGCCACGGTTCAGGACCGGATAGGCGAAGCTCGCAGCGTGATAAAGCGATTTAGAGTCGAAGAGCACCGTACGAAACAGCACCAATTCCTTCCAGTTGAGGTAGCTCATACCCGACGGGTTGTAGTACTGAACGGACGCATCCCCGTGCACCGTGGCTCCAGCGATGCCCAGGGCGGATGACCGTGTGCTGGTACCGATCACAAAGGGCAGCTCGGTACCGTAGGCACCAGCCCGGACCGTTGGAACATCGACACAGAAGAGCAGAAGACAGGTGACAGCGAGTAGGCGTCGTTTCATCGGATGACCCCGATCTTTCTCTGGACTCTGGTTTTCTTGCCATCCGTACCCCGCATCTCGAGCACGAGATAATAGACCCCGTTGTTGACAAGATCGCCTTCATCGTTCTTGCCATCCCAGCTGACATCCTGGTGAAGCCCGGGTGCGACATTGCGCTGCTCGACAAGCGTCATCACCGGACCACCCCACATCGTGTAGAGTTTTAGCGTGACGTGTGAGGGTGTCTGTACAAAGTACGTGATGCGGGTTGCCTCGGCGCCGGGAGAAAATGGGTTGGGATAGTTGGTAAAAGCTGCGTCTGTACTCACTCCGAGAATGTGTGCGCTATTGCTCATCAGGGGAAAGCCGGTCCCACCAATAGTCGTGCCAAGTACCTGGCCGTTGGTGACAGCATCCCGTGCCGAGACGGACTGATCGTCCCGTACCACAAAACGAAAGGTGAGGTTGTCTGTCTGCGCGTCGACATCGACGGTGACCCGGAGGGTATCGGTATCCGTCGGCGCCACTATAATGGCGCTGTCAGCGAGCGCGAACACGACGCCACCCGCTGTGACCTGTCCGTTTGTGAGTAGCGTCCCCGCGCGCCTCAAATGGGCACTGGAAAAAAGCCCGTTGGCGTCTAGAACCGAGCCCTGCAGCGTCTGTACCTCGATGGCGATCGAGTCCAGTTTGATCGGGGTCGATCCCGGGGGGTTGCTGTTCTGAACCATGAGATCAAACGCATTTACTCCGGGCGTCTGTGTGGCGAGATTTGCGGGAACCAGCGACGTGACCCCGAGCGCTACACGGTCGCTTGGCAGCTGCATCGATGTAGGACCGGCCACCAATGGAAATGGTCCCACGACACCAAACACGCGACTGCCGTCGTTGGCATCGAGGACCCTAAGATGAGATTGGGCGATTCTGACCTCGACCGTAGTCGGCGAGAAGAGTGCCTTGACGTCAACCCATATGGATAACGTTTCGGATACGGCTGGTGCCACCTGTAGGGGTTGCCGAAACACACATTCAACGAAGGGCTCTGTGCTGCTGAGCGATGTGACGAGCGACAGCGTGTCGCTACCGTGCATGATGCGCAGTGCAGCGAAAAGATCTCCGGGGAATACCGGCGCACCTGCCGTCCCGACAAATTCAACAGCGAGTGAATCCATGGTCAACGATGATGCCACCGAGTCCGGGTGGGTGAGCACCAGATCCAAAACCGATACGTTCTGAGTGGACGGCAGAATGGATGGTGGCAGCCGATCAGTGGCGCCGACCACCAGGCCCGTGGCCGGAGATTGAAACCGCAGCGCGTGCGATCGCAGCGGAAAGTCCAAGACGGCAGGACTCTGCGCCGCGACCACCAGCAGTTGTTCGGTGTTGATATCCCGGGCGACTATGTCGGCCGGTGTGCTGACTTGAAAATAGAATGCATCGATGGCGGGGATGCTCCGCACATCACATAGGACCTGGATGGTTTCGATCGATCCAGCGGTCACCACTAGCGGGGTGCCGAAGTGCGCGTTGAACTGGTTGGACGCGATGGGGATGTTTTCATCCGCAAACAGCGTCTGGGTGCCGGATGTCAAAACGAGTTTCTTGATTACATCACCGGGCACCAGCGCCATGCCCGTAGAGTCAAAGAAGCTCAGGGTGAGGTCGGTCAGGGTCACGCTCGCCGTATTGGCACCCCCCGGGTTGTGGGCGCGCATCACCATTGCCTCAACGCTCTCCTGGCCGCTGTTGACGTATATCGTGCTGTCCGGGTCGGTATCGACCAGGAGACTTTCGGCCGGCAGATTTACAAACAGGTTGGTCGTCGTCCATGGAAAGCCGTCGGAGTTTGCCAGCGGCACTGCCCCCCCATCGTTGACATCGGTGACGCGGATATCCGGCAGGGACGCGATAGCCATTCGAAACGGTGTAAACGCGGCCCCTGCGTCAATATCGACGTTGACGAGAATGGTCACCGAGTCGCCGGGGACGAGCACGACCGGCGTGGCCGTGACCAGCCTCAGTGGGTTGCCCGTAGAATCGACCACACTGAACAAGTTGTTGGATCCATCGGTGCCGACAAAGGCGACGCGATCGAGCAGCGAGTTGGGTGGCACGGGGGAGCCGGTATCATCCTCGATTCGCAGCGTGATACCATCGAATTTTACCGGCGCCGATGCCGAATCAAAGCTGGCGTAATCGAGTGACAAGCGAAACATCGACACGTTGTCCTGGCCGCGGTTAGCGGTGGCTGGTGCGAAATTCGACAGTACAGCCGCGATACTGTCCGCGCGACTCTGGATCACAAACGTGCTCGAACAGGTTTGTTTGGATACAGTGATGCTATCCGCCGTTTGGGCAAAACCACAGAAGTCGACATCACCGGTGGCCGAGGCGATGTACGTCCACACCAGATCGGTGCTGGTCGACGGCGGCAGGTCAACCTGGGCGGGCAACGGTCCCGATACCGGTGTGACGCCGCCCGTGCCGTTGGATACGAGCGGCACGGCGGAAACGACAAAAAGCGTATCCGTTCCTTCATTGCGCAGATTCATTGTCACGGTGACGGTTTGGCCCACGTTGTAGCGACTGCGGTCGACGTTGATCGAGCTGATCAAGGGATCGGTCGAAATAGTCTGTACCGCGTTGTTGATCAATATCTGGTCGATCGGACCGTCGTTGCCCGAACGAACGCCCAGACCGTTTAGCGGAATGTTGGCCTGGAAGGTGACACCGTCCGCCGGTGCGGAGGCCACGGAGAACGTGACATAGACACGCAATCCCGCGAGCGGGATGTTCTTGTCGAAGACGACGGCATTGGTCCATGCGCTGCCGTCCCAACTCAGAACACCCAAGGGCGCATCGAGCAGGGGATCGAAGAAGTTTGGGTCTCCCCCGGCTTCTTCCCACAGGCGCAAACCGACGATATCGTTACCATCCTGTGCGGTGCCCAGATTCTGAATACGAACCCTGTCGAGAATATCGGGCCACACGCCGTTGGCCGGGATGTCGAGCAGCATGGCCAATACGTTGCTGTCATTGGGAGCCGCTCGAAACTGCGGTGCCGTCGTCATCGCGACTTGAGCGGCGACCATGCCGTCGACGACATCCACGCCGGGAGAATTGATGGGGAACTCACCCTCTATCTCGGTGGATTTGGGTAAAACGCTAAAATCCTCGGGATCAAACATTTTGAAATCAACGGTGACCGAATCAGTGACCGTAAGAGGCAGGTCATAGACTACATAGACATAAGAGATTCGACCGGGTTCGAGTTCAATACTGAGCCCGCCAATGGTCTGCGCCGCTGCAACCGCTGCGATCGACTCAACCAGCCGATCGTCGGCTGGGTCGAACAGTCCATTGGTATCCAGATCCGCGTAGACATGTATACTATCGATCTCGCCCGTGGTTGCGGTGCCCTCCTGAAAAATCTTGAGCTTCATGAGCGTCAGCGGAAATGAGTAGCCGTTGTAGAAGCCGACACCGAAGTTGAAGTTGCGCTTGGATCCTG
>JAOTUR010000374.1 GCA_029863805.1 Candidatus Krumholzibacteriia bacterium
TCTCTTCGAGGATTACCGTCCCACCCAGTACGAGCCCTTGGTTACCTGCACCACCGGTGTGTGGTTTCAGGTTCTCGGGCCTTACTCCTACCACAAGCTCCCTGGCACCTTTGCTGTCGATGCGACTGAGCAGCGGCCCCGACAACCCAAAATCAGTTTGATCGGCCACCCGCAGCGAACCCGAGGCACCGTCATATTCGGCTTGCAACAGGTTCATCGGCGGGCTTCCCAAAAACGAGGCGACAAACGTGTCGCGGGGGTGGCGATAGCAATCGACCGGTGTGCCCACCTGATGAATGCGCCCGTCGCGCAACACGACAAGCGTCTCGCCAATGGTCATCGCTTCCACCTGATCGTGGGTTACATAGACGGTGGTGGTGCGAAGACGCTGGTATAGCCGCTTGATCAGGTAACGCATCTCGTCGCGCAACCGTGCGTCGAGATTCGAGAGCGGCTCGTCAAAAAGAAATACCTTGGGCTCACGGATCACCGCGCGGCCCAGCGCCACTCTCTGCCGCTGGCCACCCGACAGCTCGGCCGGTTTTCTGTCCAGCAGGCCGTCGATCTCCAGGCTCTTGGATACCCCGTTCACCTTCGAGGCCACCGTATCCGCCGCCACCCTACGGATCTTGAGCCCAAAAGAGAGATTCTCACGCACGGTCATGTGCGGGTAGAGCGCATAATTCTGAAAAACCATCGCCACATCGCGCTTGCGAGGCTCCAGTGTGTCGAGGCGCTGCTCGCCCAGCATGATCGCCCCCGATGTGGGACGTTCGAGCCCGGCGATGAGTCTGAGCAGCGTCGTCTTGCCGCATCCCGAGGGTCCTACCAACACCACCAGCGTGGGTGACGATATGGTCAGCGAAAACTCCTCCAGGGCGACCACCCGCTTGCCAAAAACCTTGCGAACGCTCTGAAACTCAATGTCCGCCAAACCGGCTGGTACCTTTCTAAAAAACCTACGCCGCGACACTCAAAATAGCCCTTCACGAACGGGCTAAACTTGGCTAGAATCCGGCAACTACGTTAGCAAAAGCCCCTTATGTTAGCCACTCAAAAGTAACGTATTATAATAGAGGGAGTTGCGTAAGTTGCTCACATACGAATACGAATGCACCAAGTGCGGAAAGCACTTTGAACTACAGCAGAAGATGTCCGACCCACCCAGGAAAAGGTGCCCCGACTGCCGGTGGAAGTGGCTGAGACACCCAAGGCGTTTGCACAATCAACCGCTGTCTATCGCGCGCAGCAAGGGTCGCACGGTGACCGTTCGCTGACTCCCATTCCGATTTGGAAAACCCGGTTTGATATTTTTTGTGAGATGTGACCCGTGTTTGACGGTGTGCCATCGCACGCTTCACGCGGTGCACTCGATGTATCAGGTCAGAGAGTGACCCCGCAGGCGTGGTGGAAATGGGCGTTAACAGGCACCGAGTCCTATGCTAAAATAGGCAGCAACCTCAATCGCCCTGGAATATGACAATTTAGGCACGTTACCCAGAATCTGAATCGAGCGTCCGAGAATGAGATTGTGGACGAAGTTATTGTTTCTCGGGTTCCTACTCCTGTTACTCAATAGCGCCTATCTCATAAGCTTTGGGGAGCCAACGCTTTTCTACATCGGCAATGTGCTCGCGCACGTGGTTCTGGGTCTTGGACTCTTGATCCCGTTTGTGGGTTTTTTGCGGCGACGATTCACAAGCCTGTCTCCTCTTGGCCAGACAGGTATGATCGGCTTCGTGATAGGTGCCCTCTCAGGCGGATACTTGATGATTGTGGGTGCGACCACGCCAAATCGCTGGCTGCTGATCCTCCATATAGTCAGCGCCACACTGGGTGCGATCTTGTTCGTCGGGCATCTATTCATCGGGGCGCGGCGGCGCACTGGGACGGCTGAATCTGAGTACTCGTTGCATCAGCGAGCGGCGAGGGCCGCTGGTATAAGCCTTGTGGTCGCCATTCTCTTTGCCGTTGTTGCAACAACCGTCCATCATTACCGCCCCAACCCGGACTATCTGGTTCGCAATCCGCTGTCTCCTCCGACCAGCATGTACGAGGAAGGTGGTGGCACCGATGGACCGTTTTTCCCCGCTGCGGTTGAGACACACTCGGGTGATCTCATTCCGACCGACTTCTTCTTGACCTCCGAGACCTGTGCCGAGAGTGGATGCCACCCGGATATTTTTAAGCAGTGGAATGAATCTGCGCACCATTTTGCTTCGTTCAACAATCAGTGGTACCGCAAGGCAGTCACCTACATGCAGGATGTCAATGGCATCCAACCCTCCAAATGGTGCGGCGGCTGCCATGACCTGGCTGTGTTGCTCAATGGGGTAATGGACCGACCGATCAGGGAAAACCTCCACACACCCGCCGCGCAAGCCGGGCTTGCCTGCACGGCATGTCACTCCATCGAAAAAGTCAAGGATACGATGGGCAACAACGGATACGTCATAAAGTATCCGCCACTGCACGAGATCGCGGCCAGCGACAATCCCATTATTCGTAAACTCCACAACTATCTGATACGACTGGATCCAGAACCGCACAGGAAAAGCTTCTTGAAGCCCTTCCACCGTCAGAACACCGCCGAGTTCTGCTCGACCTGTCACAAAGCACATCTCGATCAGCCGGTGAATAACTTCCGGTGGTTCCGCGGATTCAACGATTATGATCAGTGGCAGACGAGCGGCGTGTCCCATCAGGGGGCATTGTCTTTTTATTATCCTGAAGAACCGAAGAAATGTACGGATTGTCACATGCCGCGGGTCCCCTCGCAGGACGCGGGTAATATTGACGGCAGTGTCCATAACCATCGTTTCGCTGCCGCCAACACGGCCCTGCCCTATGTCAACAAGCACGATGAGCAACTGAAAGC
>JAOTUR010000084.1 GCA_029863805.1 Candidatus Krumholzibacteriia bacterium
AACGCCGTGATCGACTGGCAGAACCCTCACATCGTGCTCGCGCAGCTTCGTTCTGCCGCGTTCGAGCTCCCCATTACCGGGAAGGACTGGGATTACTACGGCGAGTACTGTGGAGCGATTCTTAAGATCCTGGAAGAGGATCATCAACTAAAGCGAAAGGCGGACAAATACTACTGGTCGGGTGGTAGCTATCCGTCAGCGGACGTGTCCCTACGCAATATCGGCGATAACGTTTACACGATCATCGAGCAGGCGCGGGATAATCGAGTCATTGGCACCATCGACGAGGCCAGCGCTTTTATGCAGGTGCATGCGGACGCGATCTATATGCATCTGGGGGAGACTTACTTTGTCAACACGCTAGATCTCGACAAGAAAATCGCCTTCGTTGAGAAGGTGGACACCGATTACTATACGCAGTCGATGACCGAGGTCAAGATTAAGATCGAAGAGGAAGAGCTAAACAAAAGTCGGAACGAGAGCGAATGTCACTTTGGCGATTTGTCCGTCACCCAGGTTACCTACATGTTCAAGAAAATCAAGTTTGGCAGCCGAGACTCGCTCGGGTTTGGTGCACTCGATTTGCCACCGCAGACGCTGCTCACCAGCGGCATGTGGATCATTCCCAGGGAAGATGCTTATGCACAAGTGCGGGGGGCGGGAAGGGTGCCACGCGAGGGCTTGTTGGGTATATCCAATGTGATCAAAGAAGTCATCCCGCTCCACGCCATGTGCGATACGATCGACGTCGGCGCTTCGGTGGATTCTTCAGCCGCTAACGCGCCGGCAATTTTTGTTTATGACCGGTTTCCCGGGGGCCTCGGCTTTGCGCACAAGGCGTACGAGATGATCGACGAAATCCTCACAGCGTGTCTCGATCTGATCGTGCGTTGTCCATGCGCGCACGGGTGTCCGTCGTGCGTCGGGTCACCCATTCCTCCATTCTCACAGCTCGACCCCGACGTGTCAGCGCGTGGTCTAATCCCCGACAAAGAAGCGGCAAGATCAATCCTACACGTTCTCTTGGCCAGGGAACCGTATTACCCCTCCAAGAGTGATCGAGGCGATGAAGCCGTTGCCGCGGCGTCGGCGGCGATCGACGTCGCCCTGCGGGAAGCCAAAAAACTTCCCGTGCCTCTAGAGAAGAGGCTTCGGGAACGTGTGGGCCATCTGAAAAGACCCCGGAGCAATCAACGGAAATCCGGCAAATAACGATGGGTGACTACTGCAAATCTGCCAGCACGGCGGCGTAGGTCCTCAAATCATCCCGTGAAAACAGCACAAAGCGCACCTCGTCAAAGGGGTGTTCTTTGATAAACTCGATGACCGTGTTCAGCGCGATGCGAGCCGCCCTCGTCACCGGAAAGTGATAGGCGCCGGTGCTGATCGATGGAAAAGAGACGCTACGAATCGCGTTTGAGGCGGCAACAGAGAGCGAGTTTCTATATGCGTTCTTCAACAATTCCGCCTCGCCGCCGTTGCCACCGCGCCAGACGGGACCGACGGCATGGATAACATACTTCGCGGCGAGATCCCCGCCTGAGGTGATCACTGCCTCACCGGTTAGGCAGCTGCCCATGTCCGCGACGATGCTCTTGCATTCCTCGAGGATGGTTGGCCCACCAGCGCGATGGATCGCGCCGTCGACTCCTCCACCACCCATAAGCGACGAGTTGGCGGCGTTGACAATAGCCTCTGTGTCCTGCTCGGTGATGTCGCCACGGATCAACGTCAATGATGTATCGCCGATTACGCGTCTGGTATCCATGGCTAGCAAGGGCTAGAGCCTGGCTAGAGCCTCGCTAAGTGCCTGTTGAGCCGTCTGTACCTGAATGAGGTCGGGTGACACGTCGAAGCTGTTCAGGCTGATAACTGGCACGCCAAACTGCAAGGCAAACGCAACCTCTGAGAGCGTGCCGGGGCCGCCTTCTATGGCGATCAGCACGGAGGCGGACTTGACGATGATGGCGTTTCTCGCGAAACCCATGGCGGTCACGATGGGGATCATCACGTACGGGTTAGCGGCCTCGGCCGAATCACCGGGGATGACGCCGATGGTCAAGCCACCGGCATCAAAGGCGCCTTCGCAAGCACCTTCCATAACCCCACCCAGACCTCCGCAGATGAGCGGATAACCCGCCTGTGCGATACCTTTGCCGATGTCGTATGCGACCTGTCTAACCTGCTCGGAGCAGGCGCCCGAGCCAATAACCCCGATTAGGTTCATGCTGCCAGCATATCACAATCGTGGGTGCGTGGAAGAGCCAAAACACAATTTGACAGGCTCAACGGGCATCGTGTGTTTCGCTCTTGCATCCATTGGAACTGTGGCTTTAAAATCCCAGAATTACCTGTGGAATCCCCGCCTGCCCTGTAAACACAGCTTTCCCGCAAATCGACCGGATCGCGCGGGAAGCGTTCTCATAAAAAACTGGACACGTATCGACTCGCCCCGAGGAGGTATTAATGTCCCACCCGGTCACAGTGGGTAGGATCGGTTGGTTCAAGACCGACCGCCAAGACACGTGGTGGCTCGAACCGCTGCTTGTCATCGTGGGGCTGGGATTATTCGCCATCTATTCCACGATATCTGCGGTTGTTCTCGATTCGCATTTTGAGTACGGACCATATCTGTCGCCGTTTTACGAGCCTTTGATTTTGGTCGACTGGTGGCACTTCTCGCCCGCGATCCTGATACTATGGGTACCGCTTGGGTTCCGTGTCACGTGTTACTATTATCGCGGTGCGTACTACAAAGCGTTCTTCCTCAACCCGCCGGCCTGCGCCGTCACGGGATCGGAAACCAAATCCTACACGGGCGAGCGCCGGTTTCCGTTCATTCTGCAAAACATGCACCGTTACTTCTTGTTCCTGGCCCTGGTGCTGAACGTGTTGCTGTGGGTCGGCGCCATCAAGTCGCTGTGGTACGGGGGTCTCGTCGGGATTGGGGTGGGTCGTTCTCGATGCCGTTCTTGCCGTACAAGCCCAGCAAGCCCCGGACCTAGCGGTCCGCTGGAATTGCAAGGCGGCCAAGTGCGGTTCGTGTGGCGCTGAAGTGAACGGGAATCCGCGCCTCATGTGCAAGACCAGGCTGGATGATCTCGATTTGAGCAATCCGGTTGTTGTACACCCCATCAAAACCTTTCCTTTGATCAAGGATCTGGTGACGGATGTTTCTTGGAACTTCGAGGTCAATAAGAAGATCAAGGGTTTTACGCCGGCAAAGGACTCAGATTTTGTTTACCACCAGGAGGATGCCGATCGCGTGCAGGAGTTTCGCAAGTGTATCGAGTGCTTTCTGTGTCAAACTGTTTGCCAAGTGCTTCGTAATCATGACGGGCACGACAAATTTTACGGCCCACGCTTCTTTGTCAGACTGGCAGGGCTTGAGATGCATCCGCTGGATACCGCCAATCGCCTGCAAGAGATCGACCGTGAAGCCGGCGTGTTCCTATGCAACATCAACAAGTGTTGTACGACCGTGTGCCCCGAAGACATTCATGTAACCGACAACGCCATCATTCCTCTCAAAGAGCGGGTCATAGACCAAATGCTTGATCCGATTCTCAAGATCTTCCGGGCAATTGTCGGGAAATAACAGGACGCGGCCCTAGTCGGGAGTAACGTTGAAGAAACCTTCGGATATTATCCGCGATCCGGCGGGCGTACCGTCTGACACATCTTCGAGATCGATGCGTAGCTCTGTAAACGTCCCAGCCGCCACATTCTGGTCACTTATCGCGAGTGTAAAAACTCCTGTGACATTCGTGGTCGCATAATCATACATACCTGTTTTGACCTCACGGTAGAAAAACCACGCGCCATCCGGATCCGAAAACGCTTCCGAGATATCGCTAGTTATGTTCAGCTGCTGTGGTTGCATAGCATGCACTTGAAAGCTGATTCCTATGGTGATCTCTACACTGTCCGATACGGTAGTCGCCGCAACGTCGTACCGGTAGGTCGGCGCCGGTGCAAATGACGTTTGGGTTTGGTTGTTGGAAACGCACATGTCCAAGGGTTCCGGCGTACCCCGGATTCGCGCCCCAACGCCTGCGCCGCTCCGGCATAGCTTGTCGGGGTCAACCTGGCTGCGGTCGTCGCCACAGCCAGCAAATAGAGTCGCTGTGGCAAAGGCCAACATCCACAGGGGATTTGCGAGGGGTAAGTTGTTAACAGTCATTTTCACAAGGGGTTGGGTGATTAGCGGCATCGTGGAAAATATAGGGCCCCGCCCACGCTACGTCAAGTAAAAGGCTTGAGCTGTCACCGCTTTACGCCATCGTTGAGGGCATCGACGCGTGGTGCACGGGGACGTTGAGAATAGGGGGGCGGACAAGGTACAATCGTGTTGCGGGAAGACCGCGCGAAACATCCGTGAACGGACAATTATGAGAACAGACAAGAGCAACGGAGCACAAGAGGCCAAGAACCGATTCAGGACCGATCGGTTGAGAATGGTGGAGCAGCAGATCCGCGGTCGCGGGATAAAAGATCCGCATGTGTTGAAAGCGATGGAAGAGGTGCCACGTCATCTCTTCGTCGCCCCCGATGATCAATCGTCAGCCTACGATGACAATCCGCTGCCAATAGGATACGGTCAGACCATATCACAACCGTATATCGTCGCGCTAATGACCGAGACCCTTCACATAACGGCCCACGACAGGGTGCTAGAGATTGGAACGGGCAGCGGTTATCAGTCCGCCATCCTGTCCAGGCTTGCCAAGGACGTGTTCTCGATCGAGTCTATAGCGCCGCTTGCCGATCGGGCGAGACTAACCCTCAATGATCTCGCTTGCCACAACGTGCACGTACGCGTCAGCGATGGCTACGAAGGTTGGCCCGACAAGGCGCCGTTTGACGGTGTCATCGTCACAGCGGCACCCGAGACCGTGCCGGACGAGCTCATCGAGCAAGTGGCAGATGGCGGGAGAATCGTGATACCGGTTGGCCTCCACTATCAGGAGCTCATCCTACTCACAAAGGAGCGCACCGTGGTGCGAAGCCATAAGATAGCGGACGTGCGATTTGTTCCGATGGTTCGGAAAGAAAAAGGATAGCCGGCTTGAAGTTAGCTAGGACTCCTCGCCCATTGATGCGGTAACCGTTGTGTGAATCCCCCCCCGCACGTAGAAATCTCCGATGATTTCCATAAAATACGGCTTGCACGCGGTGGATAAGTCATCGAGGATCTTATTGACCACGGCCTCGTGGAACGCGCCCTGGTTACGAAAAGACCAAAGATACAACTTTAGCGATTTCAACTCGATACAGTGCGTGTCCGGAGTATAACGGATGCGAACGGTCGCAAAATCGGGCTGACCAGTTCTCGGACACAGGCACGTGAATTCGGGGCACTCCATGGTGATCGTATACCGCCTCTCAGTCTGCGGATTGGGGAATATCTCGATATTCTGTGATGGTTGAATTGACATTCTAGTGCCCGCCCCCGGCGGTTGCTTCGTGTTCGATACTACAAGCTTACTCGACAAAAAGCAAGCTGTGGCAGACCGACGCTGGTCCGTGTTAGCATGCCTGAACCGGAACGCAGATAGGTCGAGATCTCAACTTTCCTCTTTCACAGCGAGCATCAGATGGCCACACGCAGGCGTATCGCTGTCGTCTTGGATCGTTTCTCAGGATCTTTTGCAGCAGAATTCACGCAGTTCACCGAAGCTATCGTGCGGACATTTGAGAACGATAACGACGTCGTGCGTCTGTGCTCGCCCGGTTCGAATCATTCGACGACCCCTGCCTCACGAACCAGGAGGGTGAAGGGCCGCCAGCTTGGCAAGGCGCTTAGCGAGTTTGACCCAAATCTTGTTGTCTATTTCCCCTCACCACGCGGAATCTGCTCCATATGTGCACACGGTTATCGGCTACGCAGATCTACTCGCCACGCAAGACACGTCGTAGTGAACCTCTCGCCATTGCAGTCGGAGAGGTGTTTTAAGCCGTTGCTTAGATTTTTTTGTCCCGGGCAAATTTTGGTGTCATCGTACAGGTCGCTGCTGCTCCTATCGCGTTTCTCCCTAAAGGGGGGAGTGTTGCCCGTCGGCGTGGATCAAAGGCTTTTTCGTAAGGTAGGTATCGGTGAGAAAGCAGAATTGCGAAAGAGGTTCGGCATCGATCAAAAAGCTTTTGTATTCTTGCTGGCCGATCCCGTACGAGATTTGGATGATTTGCAGCCAGTAAGTCCGCTCCGCGACGTAGCGGGGTCGGTAATAGCCGCTCGTATTGGTCCCGATGCCAACGCTAGAATCCACAGTTCTTTACGGGGAGTGCGGATAATGCCATTTGAGCAATCACTGCCAGACCTGTATGGGCTGTCCGACTGTGTTGTATTCTACAAGACGGCCCAAAAGGAGCGTCTTGAGATCCCCATGAGCGTTATAGAGGCTCTCTCCTGTGGTGTGCCGGTTCTCGCTAAGCCATTTGGAGGGCTGCGAGATTTTCTCTCGGCGGGGGACGACGTTTGTTATTGGAGCTCGAGAGGAGAACTGGTTCGTGCCGCCCAGCGCCTGCGCGCGATATCTCCGGTGCGAGTGCGGAGCATGAAGCAGTTTGCTTGGGAACGTGTTGCCGCCCGGGTGACCGAAAACACTGCCATGTAAGCGGAGGCGAACTGGTGGCGCGGGTAGGTCTGGCTCGGGCAGTCGTGCGCGAACACGCGGTGGGCGTAAGTGCCTGTTAATAAACCAGATAGTTTGGGCCATGTCGGTGTGATCCGCTACGGATTTTTCCCCGCGGATCGGGGTGTGCGCAGGGAAGTGGAAGAGCTCAGGGCAGAGGGATTTAATGTGTGTGTCGTTTGCCGGCGCGACGAAAGGCAAGCGGCCGTGGAGACGATCGACGGTATTCACATCCATCGATTGCCCGTTGGTGGCCGTGGAGATAGTCTGTGGTCTTATCTTGTATCGACCAAGGTGTTTTGTCTTCTTGCGACTCTAAGACTGGTCTGGTTGCACCAAAGGAAGCCATTTCAGTTTGTTCAAGTGAACAACCCACCCGACTACCTCACCGCGGTTGCGATCGTTCTCCGTCTGCTTGGGGCAAAGATCATACTGAGAGTACAGCAGCCCGTGCCCGAGCACTTCGAGGTGAGGTACTCAAAATGGTATCACAAACCAATATCCCGTGTTCTTCGATTGACGGAGACAGTCAGTGTGAAGGTATCCGACCGGGTGATCGTGCAGAACCGTCGCATCAGGGATAGACTCGGTGAACGAGGCGCTGACCTCAACAAGATTGCGATGGTCATGGATGTAATCGCCGACAGCGCGATAAGACTGGATGAGCACCAGCTGCTGGTGGATAAAATCACCGACGCGAGAAAGGGCGAGCGCCGGCAGGGGATCTTCACGATAGTCACCCACCTCCCCGTAGAGCGAGATTCGGGTGTGGACATGGTCGTCAAAGCCGTGGCGCGATTGCAAGACAGGCTGCCCGGCCTTGCGTATCGGCTAATCGGCGGCGGCTCGTACATTGCTCGGGTTCTACGTCTGGCGCAGGAGATGAACGTATCCGATCGCGTTCAATTTGTCGGTGCTCTCGGCATCGACGAGATGATCGGGGAAATACTGACCGCCGATATTGGCATAGTGCCCGTGAAAAAGAATCCTTACACCGACCTGTTACACTCGACGACGATTTACGATTACATCGCCATGGGCAAGCCAATTATTGCCTCGAGGTTAGAAGCGTTGACCGCGTACTTTGCGGAGGACAGCTTGATTTATTTCGAATCCGAGGATGCAGACGATCTTGCTGAGAAGATTTACTCTGTTTTCGCATATCCCGAGGATGTGGGTATTCGCGTGAGCAACACGAGCGATATCTATGATGCTCACCGCTGGGAGCGTGAACGGAAGAAATATGTGGGTGTGTATCAACAGTTGCTGAAAGGGTGACGGGGTCTCAAGTCAGGCCGATGATGCGTCGACGAAGAGGCGTATTTCAGCGACAAGACATTGCCTGGCGCTGGAAGCGAGAGTGGGTATGGCACTCTCGCTATCGTGAAGGGTTTTCCCGCCAAGAAACGAGACCCTGGTACGAGGTTGAGCTGAAGTTTACCTCGAAACCAAAAGGGATGCCGGAGGCCGCGATTAGCGGATCGAAAATCACCAGCGTTTGCTCGCAGGAATGAATGTGTTGCCCCAGCACCAGTCCTTCCTGATAGATCAAAACCGGGCACATATAGCCGTTTTTATTAAAAAACTCGACGTAGTCCATTCCCAAAGTGACCTCACCCAGCATGCCATCGTTATTTATGTCAACGCAATATTTCCCATTGGACACCTCGACAACAGGGACGGTCGAAATATTGGATAGTTCC
This sequence comes from Candidatus Krumholzibacteriia bacterium, assembly GCA_029863805.1. GTDB lineage: Bacteria > Krumholzibacteriota > Krumholzibacteriia > WVZY01 > WVZY01 > JAOTUR01. The sequence continues at coordinate 8,339 of JAOTUR010000084.1, forward strand.
ACTCGATCGAATATGTCTCCGTCGTCATTGAGATCCACGTTGAGCACCGGCTCGTCGAGTGCATCATCTTCATTGCGATGCATCTCCTCATCAAAGATCATCGTCTCTCCGCTCCATCCTCCACGGCCATGCAAACGGACCTGTTCCTCGGCGTACAGAGCCCCCTGCAGAATTGTCAATCTCTCGTCACCCATATCTCCGGGATAATAGGCAAAGCCTGATCCGCGGGGTTCGATCACGATCTTCGCCGGCACCAATATACCGGGAAAGTCGCGCATGGACTTCGTCTTATCCGGTTCGGGGATGACGATGGTTTGAGTATTCTCACCTGCGAAAATTGTCCTTTTGTTCCATGAATAGGATCCACCATCCTGGTCCGAGCGGTAGGTTTGGGTGAAGTTCATGCGACCCTTACCTTTGAGCACAAACTCGCCTCGCTGGGGAAAATGGTCGATCATCACCTTACCCCCCGGAACCTCTATTGATTTGCTCGACCAGTCAAAGGGATCCCCATCAGCGACGACTAACGTGCCGTGCAAGATGAGATTGTGTCCCAGATCGCTCAGGTCGAGTAATTCGGCATCGATATAAAAGACTCCCGAGATCTCGATCGATTTGTTTCGTCCGCTACCGTCGCAGGTCGAGCACTCAGTCGAACCAACGGGATCAACTCGGCCATCTCCGGCACAACGCCAGCAAAAGGCGACAGACTCGCCCTTTAGCCTGAGCCAATCGAGGAATGCGTGCGATGAAGCAAAGTAGTGTCCATCACCGTCACCCAAGATGGGCGTCGACACGTGTTGGTTGGGAGGCGGATACGTGGAGAGACCGGTGACCAATTCGTAGTAGGCGGCAAAGTCTGGACGCGGGTCGACGATCGCTCCCACTCCTGGCTTACCGATAGCGACTCTTACCAGTCCTCCGCCGATGCGCCCATCGACCTCACCGTGTGCGAGAGACCGTTCGTCCGAGATCACGGAATTTGTCCCCGCAACGTGAAGCGGATGCCTGGTGAGACCAATGTCATCGGTATCGCCATCATGGTTCAAATCAATGCCTTCGAACCGCTCGCTCAGATTCTCATACTTACGGATCTCTGCGAGCGGGGCAATATCGATCTCTGATCCCCTCGCGCTGCCGTATACCAACGTGGGTCTAGCCTGCTGTCGGCTCCCCAGCACAATCCTGCCAACGTTGGTGATGTCGCCATATAAAGTGGTACCGGCGCCAATGATGGTCTGACCATCGTTCCACGCATTGTTGTGGATGCGACCCAGTGCGAAGTTGTTCGCGGCATCGTGGCTTTGAATTTCTATTTGGGACCCGGCGGAATACGTGTTGTAGAAAGCCGACATGGCGTTGACCCACACCGCCTCGACTTCCTTCTTGATACCCTCGACCACGCTGGATGCCACGATTCGAACATAGTTCGGTGGAATGGTCGAAGTCCGAGGTCCATCCTGTCCCTCAGTGGCATCAAATATTTTTACGTTGTAAACACCGTTTTCAAAAGGAACTTCGGCAAAACCTTCACGCCAGCCTGGATTGGCCACCAACTCCTTTATCGACCGGTCTAACGCGGTTTGAGCGATGTAGTACGCCCTTGTTTCGACCTGAGAAGAGGCTTGCGGTATTGGCTCCACCGTTTCGCGGCCTCTATTGATCAATGTGAGCCCGCCCACAATGATAAGGAGGGTGAAGGTAATGAGGACGACGATCGTTGCCGCAGAACCTCTTGTGGAATGGACCACCTTCTGTGTCACGTTGTGCATGGGACCGTCGCTCGCTTTATGTTGATGTAAGCACTTCCTGGCTACCAATTGGGGACCTCCTGGACTCGTCCGTCTTGCGAGATGCGGATGGTCAAGCGGTTGCCTTCGCGGTCGCTCAACCGAAGCAAAACCCTCGAATGCCCAGCGTCAATTCGACCGCTCGTGCCTATCGTGAGTATTCCATTTGCGGGAGTGCTGCTCGAGCTTACCATAACGTCCTTGGGTAGAAGCGAACGGTTCTCGGGGGGATCCAGCTTCCAGCTCCCGGGATGCTCCTCACGGTAAATCTGGTAGGAATGCTCGTCGTAGGTATATCTGATCCTGTAGTTCGTGTTACCTGCGAGGGCCTTTTGACGAGTCAGGAGTACCGAGCTCGATATCATTTCGGTCGCGCGTTCCAGTCCTTTACCGCCGCCTTTGTCACTGATAAGTGGCAACGAGACGCCAATAACAGCGCCCAAAAACGAAATGACGAGCATGATGTCCAGGTAGTTGATTCCGGAATTTGAGATCCGCTTCATGGCCAATTAACGTCTCGCGCGGTGCGTTCTTGTGTTATCCCTAGGGCCAACGACACGGTTCTGGTTTATCAGGCCGGGTAGAAAGCGGTCCCGTGGCAGCCCCCTCATTATAGTGAGCAATAATTGTTCCTTGACCTGCAAACTGTGGCCCAAAAAGGCCGCAGAAGGGTAGGTTACTCAGTGGCTTGTCCCCCACAGGCGGTCGAGCAGTCTGTCTCACCCATGGTTAGGTCTGTCAATCGCCGGCGGACTCGTTATACGAGGCCCAAACCCGCTATTTGGCAGAGCCCGTCGAATATCGCAACATCGCTGTCGCCGGGCTGACAGGCCGTTTCCTGGGTGGCTCGGGGGGTGACCGGGCGCCAAGCGGTCAAATTCTCTGCATTCCTGTGTCCTGCCAAGTAAGAGGTCGTTGACAGACCGCGGTACGGTACTTAGTATGCCCATGAGTTTTTTGCAGGTCTGGGGTTTTTCTGCGTCAGACAGCCGCGAAAGAGGTGTTGGCAAATGGCGTCCTCGACAAAAAAGCGTAAGTCCCCCAAGGGCGGTCGCAGCAAGAAGAATCCGCGCCCGCGATCGAAGACGAGTGGGCGAAAGTCGACGAAAGTGAGCAAGGGTGAGAGTCCGTTGCCACTTTTTGAGGCGGCCGACACGTCCGCACGGGAGACGACAATTCCTCAAAAAGCCAAGTCGGATAAAAGCTCGTCGCCGCAAAAGCGCGAGCGCAGTTATCAAACCGCACACACGATCGGACTCAAACAACGCGAGATCTCGATTAGCGAGTTTTTCGCCAAGAACCGCCATCTGCTCGGTTTTGACAGCCTGCCCAAGGCGTTGCTCACCGCAGTCAAGGAGGCGGTCGACAACTCGCTCGATGCTTGTGAAGAGGCGGGGATTCTGCCTGACATTCTTGTCGAGCTCAGCGAGAAAGGTGAGAACCGTTATCGCCTGATCGTGGAGGATTCGGGGCCGGGCATCGTCAAATCACAAGTGCCACGGATCTTTGGTAAGCTTCTCTACGGATCCAAGTTCCATGTGCTCAAACAGTCCAGGGGACAGCAGGGCATCGGCATATCCGCAGCTGTCATGTATTCGCAGCTCACCACCGGTAAGTCGGTGAGGGTGATCTCACGGACCGGAGCCCGCCAGCAGGCCCATGTTTACGAGTTACAGATCGACACCAAGAAGAACAACCCCGTGATATTGAGCGACAAGACTGCTGCGTGGGGACGACCACATGGCACCCACATTGAAATGGAGATTCTCGCCTCTTACAAGAAGGGCCAGAGGTCCGTTGACGCCTATTTGCATCAGGTGGCCATGGCAAATCCTCATGCTCAGATCGTTTACCGTCCGCCAAAGGGTGACGAGATAGTGTATAAAAGACTGAGCCACAAATTACCGGATGAGCCCAAAGAGATAAGACCGCACCCTCACGGGGTCGAGCTAGGGGTGCTTTTGGATATGCTCAAAGTCACGAAGTCCAGGAATATCAAAGGTTTTCTCGAAACGGAATTCTCTCGTATGAGTTCACGAACGTCGTCCGAGGTGCTGGAGTTAGCCGGGATAACACCCCGGACTTCTCCCAAACGAATCACGCGAGATCAAGGCGAGGCGATTGTCAAAGCGTTTGTCCGTGCAAGAATCATGAAGCCACCGACAAACTGTCTTTCCCCGATCGGCGAGGACCTTGTGACAAAGAGTCTTGGTCGTGAAGCGGACGCGGATTTTTGTACCTCGCTGACTCGCCCGCCCGCCGTGTATCGCGGTAACCCGTTTCAGATAGAGGTTGGCATTGCCTATGGTGGCACGTCCGGGGACGAGGAGGAAACGGTCAGGTTGCACCGATTCGCAAACCGCGCGCCGTTGATCTATCAGCAGTCTGCTTGCGCTATCACGCAATCTGTGATCGGTACGGCTTGGAGGAGTTACGGGGTGACACAAGCCAGGGGAGCCCTGCCAACCGGCCCCCTGATCATCGTGGTTCACATCGCATCGGCTTGGGTGCCTTTTACTTCCGAAAGCAAGGAGGCGATTGCTCACTACTCCGAGATCATCAAAGAGATAAAACTGGCGTTGCAGGAGTGTGGACGAAGGC
>JAOTUR010000085.1 GCA_029863805.1 Candidatus Krumholzibacteriia bacterium
CGTCCTTTTTATGTTAGCGACGCATTCACGCCCCTAAAAGTATCGACCGGTTTTGGGATGCCCTCCGGGAATGCGCTGGGCATCGCTACCTTAATGGCCACGATCTCATGGTACGCGCGACGGATGTGGTTATGGATTCTAGCGGCAGTGCTAATTCTCTTCGTCGGGCTGGCACGTGTGTATTACGGCGTTCATAGCCCGAGCCAAGTGCTGTGGGGCTGGCTAGCGGGTATCGTGATTGCACTAGTACTGATCAATATAGCAGAACCATTTATTCGCTGGTTTCGCGCACACTCGCTTGTCTTTCAACTTACGTTCGTTCTGATTCTCGCTTCGTTTGTGACGCTTGTTGGGGTCGTCATAGACCATATGGTGTTGCAGAAGTTTGTAGTCCTGGATGCCTGGATCGAGCGTTACAACGAGATAGCAATCGCAACTGATGAGGAAGACCCATTCTCCTTGTTTAACGCGTACGATAGCTATGCTTTTGGCGGATATCTTCTGGGTTTTGGTATGGCGGGAATCATATTACTGCGGGGCGCCGTACCTGAAATTGGCACCAGGCTTGGCAAGGCCCTCAATGTCGGTTTGGGAATTGGACTTTACTACGCCTACAGCGCAATTTACACAGCCGTTGCAAAACCGGTCTATGAGGCCTCGTTATATGAACCCTATCTTGTGCTCGCTCTCGCTGTTTTTCCACTGCTGATTTATGTGCTCACGCCATGGGTTACCTCTCGTATACTGACCGCGATTAAATCCACACAGGGCTAGGCGGTACGGCGGGCTGCGGCCGTGCTTGAGCGCGCAATCGCAGAAGGCAACCACGTGGTTCTACACTGCCACCAAGAGTGGGCCGGGATTGTGGAATTCGCTGGGATCGACATCTTTTGTTTTATAAAGACTGGAAGATCGTCGAACACTAGGACGTGCTCCGAGTGATCACAGGGGAATCGAAGAACGGAAACGGGCTCCTTCTAGTCCCGACAATCTTCAGATTGATCCACAATCTCATTCTGGCCCCATACTAGGCCACCAACCGTTCAAGCCTTTGTACTCGTTGCGCTTGTGGTTCGTCTAGGTCCAGGAGATTAGTTGTCACTTTGTCCCGTTGGGGACGCCAGTTTCATTTCAATCTTCGTAATCCATCAGAGTCACTCAACTTAGCGGTTCAGAGGGGGGTAGGTCATTACTAGATACCGGTGATCACCATAGCCTTGCCTTAGAAGAGTGCCAGCATGACTAGCGCTTCGCGTTTGAACACATAGCTTCGTTCCTTTATGCTCCCCGGACTATTAGCCAGCAACTTCCGCCCAACCAGAGAGGAAATGCGATGCCCTCGGTCGAGAGAGCGTTCGTGAGTTTCATCATAGCTGCGACACTCGCGGCGATCATCGGCTTCGGCGCGTCGGCGCTCGTCGGAACTCTTTAACCTGACAACCGAGTTTTTGAACCGAATGAAAAGCGAATCACTTGAGTAGGACCATCCTCTTGGTCTGAGAAAACCCTCCTGCGCTCATCCGGTAGAAATACACGCCGCTCGCTACCCGCGCTCCGCTATCGTCGCGGCCATCCCAGGCGACGCTTTTTGCGCCACCAGTCTCAATCGCGTCTAAGAGTGTGCGCACTAACCCACCGTCGACACGGTAAACCTTGATCGAAACTTCACCGCCTCCGGCGGGGACATCGTACCGAATCAGGGTAGTTGGGTTGAACGGGTTGGGCACGCTGGGGTAAAGCGCGAACCTCTTCAGCCCGCCCGTTCCGCCTACGCCCGTCGCCACACCTGGGCCCAGCACTGCCGGCGGACTTTCGTTTTCGTGCACGTCGACGGCGGTCAGCTTGTAGGTGTATCCCGGACCCCACGACCAGCCCGGGTCGACGAAGACTGTGGTCGTCACCGTGCCTAACCGGTTCGCCGGACCCGGAACGAAGCCGGGATCGCTCTCTCGATAAACGGCATAGTGTGAGAGATCGGCCTCATCATTGGGATCCCACGTGAGCTCAAACTCCGCGCCACCCGTCTGCCGGCCAGCCAGGCCCTGCGGCGACGCCGGGACCAGGTTGTCTATCGAGTAGCCGCTGTCCGGATCGGAAGTAAAGAAAGTCAACGGATCGGCAGTATGCGCGATCACTTGAAAGTAATGATACTCGTTGCTGACGCTGGTCGAATCGAAAAGTGTGGGCGCGGGGGCGGAGTAGCCCGGGAGATAGTAGGCCGGGTACGAATCGATAAGGAACCAATAGTATGAGCTACCGCCCGCCTGGTCCACGCGCACTACAGGGCGGTCGCCGATTTTCTCCGAGGAGAGCGACGGCCCGCGAACGATCACTCCGCCACCCGCGGAGATCTGCGAAGCGAGGGAGGGGGGGATGGCACGCCAGAGCGTGTAGCTGCTGATCTGGTGCTCGGCTGGCGTGTCGGCGCCGCTCCCGTCCCAAGCGACATTTACGAAACCGCCCTGGTCTCCGGGCACGTCCCGAACCGCGACGATGTCGGGCGCGGCCCGCCAGAATTTGGCGAGGAAGACATCGAAAAGCCCGGCGCTGGTCAGTGTCCCGCCGCCGAAATCCGCCGTGCCCTCGAAGTGACCTGTCACGAGCAGGTTCTGCGCGGCATCCACGGCGACGCCAATGCCGAACTGACCCAACGCATCACCGAATCGTTCGCTCCAGAGGTGATTGCCGAAAGCGTCGAATCGGGAAACGTATGCGTCGTGCCCGGCCGCGTTAAGAGGCCCACCGCCGAAATCCACCGTGCCGCTGTAGTAGCCCGTCAACACGACGTTGCCGGATGCATCCACCGCAACACCGATGCCGTACTGCTCGGACGCATCGCCGAAGCGTTGGCTCCACAGGTGAACGCCCGACGCGTTGAACTTCGCGAGGAAAACGTCGAAGTCACCGGCGCTGGTGAGTGGTCCGCCACCGAAATCCGCCGTACCGGAGAGATCGCCCGCCAGGATTACGTTCCCTGAGGCATCCACCGACACGCCCGCGGCCGCCTCATCGAAAACATCGCCGAAGCGCTGGCTCCACAAGTGGGCACCCGACGCATCGAATCCGGCGAGATAGACATCATCCTGGCCCGCGCTGGTGAGGATCCCACCGCCGAAGTCCACCTTGTCGCGGAAGCGGCCCGTCACGACGATGTTGCCGGTTGCAGCGACTGCAACAGCTCTAGCGTACTGATCGGATGCCTCGCCAAAGCGCTGGCTCCACTGTGGGACGCCGGAGGCATTGAACTTGGCAACGCAAATGTCGAGTCCTCCCACACTGACGAGCGGGTTGGGCCCGCCATCGAAACTCACAGTGCCGGCGAAATAACCGGCAAGGATGACATTGCCCGCATTATCCGTCGCGAGCGCAGCCCCATACTGGTCGGATGTGTCGCCAAAACGCTGGCTCCACAGATGCGCGCCGGAGGCGTTGAATTTGGCGATGTAAATGTCAAAGTTGCCTGCACTGACGAGTGGCCCACCGCCGAAATCCACGGTGCCGTCGAAGTAACCCGTTACGATCACATTCCCGGTGGCGTCCACGGCGATGCCGCCGACTTCCTGGAAGAGGGCGTCGCCGAAGCGCTGGCTCCACTGATGGACGCCGGAGGCATCGAATTTGGCGATGTAAACGTCAAAACTGCCCGCGCTGGTTAGGAGTCCACCACCGAAGTCAACCGAGCCCAGGAATCGGCCGGCCACGACGACGTTGCCGGAAGCGTCGGTCGCAAGACCACTAACAAATTGATCGGACGCATCGCCGAAGCGCTGGCTCCAGCCGTGGGCAAACGGAGATGCCCAGGCGCTGGAACTCACGGCCGGCAATAGAAGAGTAACGACGAGCAATCGAAAGAGAGACATGCGGGACCTCCCTGTGTGAATTGGGGCGTGCGGCAGCCAGTGCGATGACGTCAAACCTCCCCGCACGCGGGCAGGCTGAATAGCTCAATTATAGGATAAAGGGATGTCAATGTCTATGTATCCGGGTCGCCGAGAGTAGCGCTTCGCATGGGGAGGTACTTCCGGGACGATACTTGGTCCGAATGCGAAGCGAGTCCGCCTCGCCGCTGGCGATCATGACATGGGTAAGAACAGCGCCAATTTGCGACGAGCCCTTGACATTTTGCTGCAGTAGTCTTTCCTGGCCTCGTAGATGCCGCTTCGCATAACCGGAGATTGTAATCAGAATGCGGACAGGGTTGCGACGAACGCTTCGCCTTCGTTACCTGAAGTTAGCCGGGAACTGCGGTTATGCCGCAAGAAAAGCCTCGGCGAACTCCTGGGCGGTTCGATGAACCCCAACTTGGGGACGCCATTTCATTGGATTCCCTCTAAGAAATTCCTGTCCAACAAGTTGGTGGTTCTAACTGCTCGTCAATGAAACACCAAGTTTCCATCGATGCCGACAACTCGTTGCGATATAATGAGTAGCGAGTTAAAATCCCGTTGGGCTGGCCGGGTGTCGTGATGATTTGCGCGGGCCACCCGAACCTCGTGGACGGAGAATGAAACCGATGATCAATACTCTAGCTCGGTTGCTCTCGCTGCTCTTGCTGGTCTTTTCAGCGGTGTGGGTCGTTTCGAGGGTGAAAGCCCCAGGTAGCTTGCGTTCCTGCTGCTCCGTAACACACTTTGTCCATGCTGGAGGTTTTATGCTCCGTCACCTGGGCAGACTTTTTGTCGTCGCGTCGTCGCTGATTTCAGTTCAATCTGCCGACGCGATCATCATTCGACACGATCGCGCTGACGATGCCTATGTCCAGCTCGCCAGTAGTTACCCCGCAGCCACACCGATCAAACCCGATGGAGCGGGCGTACTGGTGGCGCCCCGGTTCATTCTCACTGCCGCGCATGTCGCAAGAGGCATCGCCGAGCACGATCAAGGGGTTTTGATCGCAGGGCGAGCGATTCCGGTTGAACGCATCTTCTCGTATCCAGGCTGGGACGGACCCGGTCCGCATGACATCGCTCTGCTGCGCCTCGCGTCGCGCGTCGACGATGTGCCGCCGGTGAAACTTTATCGCGGCAGTGACGAAGAGGGACGCGTTGTCATCCTCGTGGGTAGCGGCGACACAGGAACCGGCGAGACCGGCCCGCAGAAGCTCGATCACAAGAAACGTGCAGCAACCAATCGAATCGAGGGTGTCGATGACGATTGGATCTACTTCACATTCGACCGCGGAGAAGTCGCGACCGACCTGGAAGGAGTCAGCGGGCCGGGAGATAGTGGTGGTCCCGCTCTCATCGAGGACCACGGTAGCCTCTACGTGGTCGGAGTGAGTGTCTTCGCCCTGGAGGGTGAGCCCGGTCGGTACGGAACACGAGAAGCTTACGCTAGGGTGTCCACTCATCTCGAGTGGATCGATTCGATCCTCGATGGGAGTTCCACAGAGGCTGGTTTCGCCCCCGGTCAGGGGCCGTCGAGGCACGAGGTCGAAACATCCATGGCCCGTGGAGATGAGACGTTGGACGACGTTCCCGGCGGCGAGATCGTCAAGGGCTATTTGGACGCATACAATGTCGACGCGCAGACTCTCTTTCAATTCCTCGAGTTAAACGTAACCGACGGGTACATCCGAAAGAAAACCCCCGAAGAACAGATTGCTTTTCATGGACGGCTCGTGGAGATCTTTGGCAATCTGACGTTGCGGGGAATCGTGGAGTCATCGAGCGAGAGACTGGTCATTCGGGTCGCGGGTAGCTCAGGTGTGGACGGCGATCTGTTCTTCCATTTCAAAAACGGGAAGATCGAGGATTTCGCTACGGCTGTGATCGAGGTCGATAGCGAGTGATTTGCAGAAGGCCTTTTGTTCACTATTGGGATCAGAAGCGCCCGATGGCCCGGATAAATGTGGTTATGCTGCCCCCAAGGCTTCTGCGAACTCCTGCGCGTTTCGGTTAACGATACCTTGGGGACGGAATTAATTTCAACTCCGCAATCAGCTTCGGTTATTTGACTTGTTCGTCCAAAAGCGCCCTCGCGCGCGGCACCGAGGTTTCCGTGGCCTTTGGCAACCTGCCGCGATACCATTGATAAATTGGTTCAAATCCGATTTGGTTCGACGCGTGAGGAGTCATTGCGTGCTTGTACAGCTGGTCTTGGGATTCTTGATCTTCCTGTCGATCGGGGCGTGTGATTCGCGTGACGCAGGACCTTTGTACGCCGCGTGGCGCGTCGAGATTGTCGATCCGGCCAGCGGAGTCGTTCACGTGCACGGCGAAATTCCCGTGATGGTGGGGACTACTACTCTGGCGCTCCAGTTTAGGGACCTTAAGCGACACCCTCAAGCGCTCCTAGCATTGACGGCCCGATCCGGTGGTCGAGAGTTAGTCGTGGATCATATCACTGAAGACGCGGATGCAACACACCGAATCGACGTTACCGGAATCGTTGATCCGGTCGTAATCGAATACACAATCAATCCAACGTTCTTCCCGCCGGGTGGTAGCGAGAAGTATCCCTCAGACGCCCGAAGTCGGGTTGTCGACGGGGTCGGAGTTGTCCGGACCGGGAGCCTACTTCCAACGATGACAGATGGCAATCGGAACGCCCGTGTTTCTTTCTCGCTGCCGGCAGATTGGGTCGCAGTCACGCCGTGGCGTTCTGTGGACACGGGTGTTTTCACGATCCCAGCGAGTGAATGGGGCCAAGTCGATTACCTTGGTTTGGGTCCCTTCGAAACTCTCGAGCTTCCCATGGGAAAAGACATCGTGCGGATCGGCGTCCTCGGGGTGGACTCAGAAATCGACGTCGATGCGGTTGCAGGGCTTTTGGAGTTTCATCGAGAGCTCGCTGGGAGCCCGCCGGTTGACCCCGGCCCAAGGACGGTGCTTCTCGTGCCTCAGAAATTCATGCGGGGAGGAGCCGCGGGCGCGCGAAGCACAGTGCAAATTGCCGACGCGGGAGTCCTGGCGCACGAGTTGCTCCATTGGTGGGTGCACAGCGATCTGACAACGGCGGAAGCCAAGTGGTTCACTGAAGGTTTTACCAATTACTACGGCATATTGGCGGCGCAGGAAGTTGGTCTGCTGTCTCAGGATGAAGTGACGGAGTGTTTTGCCGACCTGAACGCCGAGATGCGCTATCTTGAGCGTGATCGACCACGCTCTCTCCAGCAGGTGTCGGAGGGCTACACTCGAGAAGCTCGATCCAGACGGCTAGTTTACAGCAAGGGTACGCTTTTCGCCGAGTTACTCGAACGGGAGCTCAGGTTGCAAGATCGAGCTCTGAGCGAATTCATGCGTGCGGTGCTGACTGAGTCGCGAGCGGGGCTGAATAACAAAGACTTGAGAGAAACGTTGGCGAATGTCTATGGGAATTTGGCCGATGCCCGCTTCATCGCCAACGTAATTGCCGGGGAAGCCCTCCCTGATATGGGATTTGGACCCGCTACCGGTCGAAGTGGTTGCGCGCGGTATCTTCCCGAACATGGCGACCAACCTTTTGAGCGAGAAAGGGAACCATAGTCTTGTCCTGGGGCTCATGTAAGCGCCGTTTCAAGCTACCGCCCGCTCGAACCGGCGTGTCCACTCGACTTGGTACTCGTCCACGCATACAATCAAAGTTAGAACTTTGTCCCGTTGGGTACGCCACGTCTTTTTAATATATTGCAATATAACGCGATACCTGGCCTGGTGCGTTCATGTGAGTTCGAGTCCAGCCCAGGGGACCAGCCCTCTCGGCGTGGCGAGCGGTGCACCAACGACACGTCTGCTGTTCTGCGAGCGTCAAACCTATGCTGGTGCCTGTAGCGCGCCGGACTTTCCTGCAAGCCGCCGCAGCAACCCAGTTTGCCCGGCGTGATAGGCCTCGTGAAACGCAATACTTGACAGCAGTGATCCGACAGTCTCGTCTGGGTTGCCAGTCGGACTAAACGGTGCCGACGCCGCAAACGCATCCGCCGGCATTTCTTTGATACCGTCGAACAACGGTTTTTCCAGCGCGTCGAACATCTCGACCAGCTCCTCAAGTCGGATCGCCTTGGCCGGGTCGGTAATCGGCGTTTTGTCGTACGACTCAAACTTTTCCATTTCGAACAGGTGTTCCTTACCGACTAGCGCCAGCGCTTGATTACGCGTGCGAACGATGTGTCCAACAACCCAATTGAGGTTGTTCCCTGCGGGATCGGGTTGTCTGAGGCTCTCCTCGTGGGTCGACCCCTCAATGTTCTTTTTGATCACGTAGCTCGTAATGGAAAATTGGTGAACCAGCGTGTCACTATGCATCCTTTTTCCTCCTTTTTGCCGGCATGGTATTCAGACGATTCGTGCGAAGTCGCACATTCACGCCCGTGACGTCCGCGACGGCGTGCATGACGTTGTCGAATCCTTTGAGATCATCGGTCGATACTCTTCTTGAGATTGCGTGGTCCAGTTTTCTCCACGAGGACCCTTGCTGTTTGTGCCAGGGCGACTCCCGCAGGCGTGATCTCGATCAGAAACGAGCGTCTGTCGCTGGCATTGAGCTCGCGCGTGACGAGCCCGCGGCGTTCGAGGCGATCGAGCATACTCGTCATCGTCGGTTTCTTGTAACCGAACACCCGGACCAGTTCGCCAATGGGACAGGGACCGTAGCTCTCGAGGTAGGACAGAGTGTGCGCTTCCGACGGCCCGATCCCGAAACCGGTCATGTTCTCGCTCATGTTCAAGGCGACTTGCCGGTTTGCCTTGTGGATCGGCGAAGTCAGCCGAAGCGGGCGCGGTCGCCGGCCGCGACGTTTGTCCGATTTCGCACTATTCATATTGGTACTATGATGCCGACTATGGCAGACGGCAACCCTGAACTTGCCAGTATCGCGGGGCGTGGCGAACCGTGGGGATCCGGGCAGTATCAGCGAAATACGACCTCAAGGAGCTTTGGATGGTGATGGAACGCAAACCGGTCTGAAGATCGGGGGAGGCTTCGGGAAGGGCCGTGAGGGGCTGGGTGCTGTCTCTCAGCGGGAATCAGCTTGTCAAATCGCCGCGAGTGTCTGAAAAACCTCGATCGCGGTTCTAACGTTGTTCCGTTGGGGACGCCATTTCATCTCACCCTTGCATCCTTACTGGGCTACTCGACTTACGCGTTTGGACCATCCGCTAGCCAGGAATCAAGTTTGCATCGCCCCCGACAACTTGTTGCGGTAAAATTAGTAGTGATTCAAATCCCAGTCGGTTGTCCAAGAGTGTACTCATGGTCGGCAAGATCGTATCCCCGTATAGGATTGTGTCCAAGCGCGGCGAAGGCGGCATGGACGTCGTCTACAAGACCAAAGTCACAAGGCTCGGCCGTTCGGTTGCGCTTAAGTTCTCCCACTACAACTCAAGTCCGATGAACAGGCCAAGTAGCGTTTCGTGCGCGAGGCGAGGGCGAGCATCGGCGCTCACAATGTGAGGACAAGTATGAACACGACGGTTGGAATGTTAAGCGCGGCAGGGTTGGTTTGGTTAGCCATTGGGGCGGTCGCGCCCGCGGGATCGGCAAGATCCACCGCAGACACTGCCGCCAGGTCGGAGAGCGACACCGGACGCAGCCCGCGGGCGGCAGAAGTCGCGGAGATCTCTTCCAACATTATCGAAATCCATCCGGAAGGTCAGCGCCTGGCCAGAAACGAGGCTTTTACCAAGGCTGTGGCCGATCTCGAATCCGCCGCCGATGCCCTCGGGCTTGCCGAATACATCATGCGTCTGCATCGCTTGTTTTCGCTTGTCGATGATGGGCACACAGCCGTTCTCTCAACCGACTTGCAAGAGGAGCCGTTTGTGTTGCGCACCCCAATTCTGGCGCAGCCATTCGCAGACGGGATGTACATCATTCAGGCGAAGGACGAGGCCACACCCCTTCTCGGTGGTCGTGTCGTCAGCGTGAACGACACACCCATCGACGGTATTCTCGAGGTGTATGTCAAGGGGGCGCCGGGCGATAATCCGGCGTTCGCCATGCGTTGGTCTCCTTTTCTGTTCGCGTTTCCCGGCTGGATTTACGGCCTCGGTTTCGCGTCGGGACCATATGACGCTCCCATTGCCATCGAGGTCTTGTCGCAATCAGGCGAAACCATTCGTGCGAAGCTACGGCCGCGCGAAGGCGCCAATCTCGGGCGCGCGCCAATCGAGCGAAAACGGTCACTTGTCGAAGAGATGAGTGCGACGGAAGCAAGCCCCAATTTTGTTCGGGTCTTGAGGGACAAGAACGCCGCGTACGTCTCACTCGACGCGATGGCGGACACGGACAACAAGAGCTTCGCCGATTTCACAACAGAGGTGCGAAACGCGCTCGCTGATGCCGATATTCGGCGGGTCGTCATCGACCTCCGTCGCAACGGTGGCGGGAATAACATGCTGCCGGAGCCGTTACGTCGCACCCTGGTTAAGTCACGCTTCAACCGGCCAGGCGGGATCTATGTTCTAATTGGTCCTCGCACGTTTTCAGCGGCGATGAATCTCGCCACCCGGTTGGAACGCGAGACGGATGCCTTGTTTGTCGGGGAACCTACGGGTGGGCGCCCCAACCATTATGGGGACGCAAAGTTCCTGACCGGCTCCGCAACCGGCGTGCATTATCTGGTTTCAACGCTGCGCTGGGCGGATTCAACGCCATTCGACAAGCGCATCTGGTTGCTGCCCGACATTCCAGCCCCGCCAACATTCGCGGATTATGTGGCTGGACGGGACGCCGCGCTCGATGCGGCGCTTTCGCATTCGCCGGTGCGGAAGACGAGCGACGAAGCACGCGTCGTCACCCCCTGGGCCCGACCATCACAACAGGCCGGTTGGCAATTCTTCTTTGAGCCAGAATCGGGAGGGCTTTCGGGGCCAGTCGACCAATGAGATTGCTCTCGCCTGCTGCGGTCACAAAGCCGTCCACGCTCTGCAATTGAGCTGCCTTTCAACTTGTCAGTTCAAACCGATCATCGAGAAAGCCGTTAAGTTTCACCGCGACAGCCAAGTTGCATCGAGCGTGTATTTCTTCCTTCTAACAGCGGGATCGAACATCGAAACGAAAAAGATGATCTTGCTAGTGTCGAACGCCCCCACCGGATTGTTTCACGCTACGCCGCCATAACTGCTTTAGCGACCGCAGCAGCGGTTCGATTAACGTGTATTTGGGGACGCCATTTTATTACTCTGTTGCAAAATAGTAGGATAGGAAGTCCTCTTGCCGCAGGGGCTGCAGGTTTGCCTGGGAAGTCAACGCACAATTCCGCGAAACCTCGCGGGCAGCCGCAGCGTCCAAATGGATATACGGATCTCCTAACCTTACCGGGTCTCCACGAGAGGAAGTTGCAATGAGATCAGAGTCGATTCGAGTTGCCGTTCTGGCGGCGCTGACTGCAGCATGGATCATCGCGCCCGATGCGCGCGCGCAGCAACAACTGACCGACGACGTCGTCACAGATCCTGCTGCGGCTCGATTTGTTTATGAGGATGTCGAGCACTTCATACTTGCCATGGAGAAGATCGCTTCCGGCGCGGATACGAGTGAGACGCTGCAGTCCGAGTATCTGACAAAAGCGACAGCCGGACTGACGATGTTCATCGAGAAATACGACCTGACGGTTGAGCGCCTTACGCGCGCGTTACGGGCCCATCCAGAGAAGTACCAGTCACTCGAAGCCAGTCTCAACGCACTGCGGGAGGCCGAACCGGCGTTTCGTGACGTGTACTCACGCCTGAAGCTGGAGATCCCGGACGCGGTGTTTCCTCCCACGTATTTTCTCGTCGCGGGTCATCGCGGTATCGGGTCGGGATCGATTGAAGGGCCATTGATTTCGATCGAGAAAAAGACTGTGGAGTCCATTCGTGAGGACCTTCCCGCGACGCTCGTGCACGAGATGGTCCACATGGAACAACTGGCGGTACTGAAGGAAGACTACTTTGCGATCTTCAGCGGTGAGGAAAAGACCCTGCTGGCGCTTTCGGTCCGCGAAGGCGTGGCGACGTACTTCGCGGAGCGTGTGACCGGCGGCAGCAAACACAAGAACGCGGCTCGCGACTACCTGCTCGCACACGAAAAGGAACTCTGGGACCGGTTCCACTGGGAAATGCTTGGCTCGGAGACCGGTGAATGGCTGTGGAGCGCTCCCGGCAATCCAGAGCAACCTCGGGACATCGGATACGCCATTGGTGCCCGTATCGTTGAAGTCTACTACGAGAGCGCGAAGGACAAGCACAAATCAGTTCAGGAAATCCTCGAAGTCACCGACTACGAGGCTTTTCTGGCGAAGAGCGGCTACGGCGAGCTTTTCGAGTAAGCGGACGCGCGCGATTCCTGCAAGCTCACATGCCGACGTCATGCTGCCATTAGCGCCTCCGCGAGCTCGCGCGCGGTTCACCGTGTGGTGAGCGTCGCTAGATAATCTTCTGAAGCAAAAGCACACCAACAAAGAAAAGATACCAGGCGGGGATGATCAGAAACGTGATCACGTTTCGTACGGTCCGCGAATACGGTTTGAGATAGGTTTGGCGAGCCGAAACCGAAAGCGCGATGAAGAACGCCGAGTAGATGAGTGCCTCGAACAGGATGTGATCGCCGAAAGTCTTGTCGAGAACAACGCCTAGCGCCGCCAGTAAGAATGTAACGCCGAGCATCACGCCAGCACTCCGGGTCGCTTCCGCGCGCGATATGTCTACCGATCCGCATCTCGCTGCTGTTAACATGTTTTGTGCTCCTTCTGTTTCCTCGGTCTCGGGGATCCATTGGGGATTGCGCCATGCGTCGATGGCGCCTGCTATGAGGTCG
>JAOTUR010000375.1 GCA_029863805.1 Candidatus Krumholzibacteriia bacterium
ACTGCCGATTGCATGCAGACGACAGGAAATATGTCCCAGCGGCGCAATGAAAGCCCCGTAGGACGAGCCAATTCCCATGTGATGCCCGAAGGAGGAGAGTCCCGAAAGAATTCCGCTCATCGCGTCCTCACAGATACCTCCGATCGCCATGAGACGGGCGCCGGGATTCGTGTCGGCATTGTAGTATCCCTCGGGAAAACCCTCGGCGGCGGTGATCACGCTGGTCGAGGCGAGAAGGTCAGCTGCGGCAGTAAACATCGCCCCACTGCTCTCTCTATTGTAGTAATGGAGCACACGGCCCAGCTCGCCCCGTAGTGTTGTCGACTTGCCAGGGGTCAATCTGAGGTGGTCTGGTATCGACCCGTTGCTTCTAGCCGCTATCTTGAAGATGGCATCGACGTTAGGTGCCTTCCGTCTTGGTTTGCGGTCCTTTTGGTTCAACCGGTCACGAGCATCCACTAGCTTGCCCGCAAGGTACCTGACGGCTGGCAAGTTTGTGTCGAGCGACGCGCGTATGGTCATAAGCGCGTCCCAAAAGCATTCTTCGACGATGTCTGGGCGGTTGCCGCAGTCACACCTCTGGGCCCCACCTTCGCATCTCGGAAGTGTTCCTCCGGTTCTCTCGAGCAATGGCTTAACCGCATCGTAGAAACCGTCAACGCATAGTTTGTGTCCCGCACCATGAGAAGCCTTGCCTTCGATACCATACTGCCAGCCTTTTGTTGTCCGGTAGACGATTGCGGTTGGCTGCTGGTTATCGATGGTTCTGGCTTTACGCTGCGCCGCGATGATCTGCTGGAAGTCTCTACCATCCGGAACAAAAACGACATTCCAGTCGTGGAAGTATGCGAGCTCGGCGGGGGTCCACTGCACGTATTCTCCTGGCGTATCGCCGTCCCGACATACCCGGTTTGAATCAATCGACGCTTGATTCCAGTCGACGTGCATGACGACGTTTCGCAGCGATGCGGTGCCCGCCGCCGCCATACCCTCACTGACACGGCCCGGAGTCATGCCGCCTTCTCCTTCGACGATGTGCACGTACGGCGCGTCATCACCAAAATAATCGAGCACCCCCAACGCAAGGCCCAACGAGCTGGTTACACCCACACCCGAAGCACCCGTGGCAAGGCGCACAAAAGGGGTGGCCGGTGTGGGGTGGCCGTCGAGTGCTTTCGCATTGAACTCCCTAAAGCGATCGGTCCTGGTCGTGGGGTTTCTACGGAAGCCGAGCAGATCCTCCATCCTGAGTCGATAGCGCTCGCTGTCAGGTAATAGCTCGCGGGCGCCAAGCAACATCATCTCATCACGCAGCGCCCACATGGCGTAGAGTCCCATCGCCTTGTGGCCAGCCGCATACGAGATGATATCGGCGTCTTCCCTGTCGGGATCCGACATGTCATAGTCCATGGCGTCGAACACTATACCAGCCACAAATCGCCCAGACGAAATCGATCCACCCGGATGACCCGACAGAGGAACATAGTTGAAGAGCACCGCGCAAAGCGAGCGGTAGGCCTCATCAAAAGCCTCCAGGTGCTTTTCTTCTTCTGGCGTCAGTGGCCTTTTTGATTTCTGCAGCTCCTCTGTGATGTCGATGTAGATTCCTCGTCTGGGTCCAAACGTGAATGCCATGTTTACTCCTTTCAGGCCGATCTCAGCAAAGATGCTCAGCCGCAGCAATGAAGCGTTCAAAGCCCTCCGCGTCACGGGTTGCCGCTTCTATCCTGCGAACTCCTTCTTTGAGCGATTCCATGTCGGTGGCTGTGGATAGTCTCAAATAGTGTCTGCCCTCACTCCCAATGGCACCAAAAGACCGGCGATCCATGGTTGCAACTCCGTGACCATAGAGTGCAAACATCTGAAAAAGGGTCGATGGCGACGTTTTTTGCCTGGTTCGAACGTCAAGTTTTTCGTAGGCTTCTATGACACCCAGTTCCTTGCATGCATCGCCGATATTTGGAAACGCGTAGAAAGCTCCCTGTGGTTTTTTGCAACGTACCCCGGCGATGCAATTCAGCGCATCCACCACGACATCCCTTCTTTTTTCGAATTCGCCGGTCATGGCAGCAACGATTTTCTTATTCTCTTCGTTGACTAGTGCTGCCCTTCCGGCTTCCTGAATGAACGGCGGCGTACACGAAATAATATTGATATTCAATTGCCTGAACACCATCGCCTCTTCGGCGGTCGGCAGCACAGCGTATCCGAGACGCCATCCGGTCATCGCGTAGGATTTTGAGTGGCCGCTGACGAGAATCGTCTTCTCGGCCATTCCCGGCACTGGGGCTATACTCTCATGCTTTTTCCCGTCGAAAATTATGTCCTCGTACACCTCGTCCGAATAGATGCGAATTTGCGGGTGAGCCTTGGTTTTTATGACCTCAGCGATGTCTTGTAGATCCTCCCGACTGAGAACACCACCCGTAGGGTTCGAAGGCGAGTTGATGATCAGCAATGTTGTCTTAGGTGTTATGAGCTTCTCGATCTCGGATGCATCGAATCGAAAGCCCTTTTCTTCCTCCAAATGAAGCGGTACCGGCACCGCACCAAGAAAAGTGACCCACGACTCATAGATCGGGAACCCTGGACTCGGGTAGATGACCTCGTCGCCTGGGTTTACGTATGTCATCATCGTATAAGAAATCGGTGGCTTTGCGCCGGTTGTGACAACAACTTGTTCTGGCTGAACCCGTATGCCGCGAGTCTCTTGTACCTGGCGCGCGATGGCCTCACGCAGAGAAATGATTCCCTGGGGATCGGTGTAATGAGTGTTACCTTTTCGAATATTATCTATGGCAACCTGGTTGATGTTGTCAGCGCTGTCGAAGTCCGGCTCTCCGAGATTGAGTTTTATAACCTTCATCCCCTTC
>JAOTUR010000376.1 GCA_029863805.1 Candidatus Krumholzibacteriia bacterium
CCTCCCATAATACACTATGGTCGCGGCGGTATTCATGGTGGGCCGTCAGCGGTGACCGGTGGCGCGGCGACGGGGGATCACGCTCATATGTATAACTTATTTTGATATAATGATATAAAGCACTCACCAAAGCAGACCCGCCGAACGGCGGGTACGCCCGGGTCGGCAGGCTTATTTGTTTTCCTGGCGATCGGCAACGCCGGTATCAAGAATCACCCGCCATTTTCCATCGATTCGTCGCCAAATGGTGAGGTAAGTGCCCTGGGAAAGGGTGTCCTGTGATGCTTCGCCTCCGCGCTCCAAGAGCTGGTAGCGGCCGGTTGTGAAGCCCACGTCCGTGCCGACAAACCCACCCGCATCGGTCGGATCCCAAACCAACTGTCGGCCCGGATCAGCAAAAAGCAGGCTATCAGCCAAGCGGATTTCCGCCCATCCGCGGATGACCTGGTCGTTCATTATGACCTTGGCGGCATCTTCGGCGAAATAAGACATCCACCCATCGAGGCGGCGTTCCGCCGTCGCTTGGGCGAAATCTCGGTCCGCCTGTATCAATTGATCCTCGATCGCCTTGGAGTCACTTCTCCGCGGCTCATCCGTGGAGGCCCCACCGCAGCCCGCGGCCAGCGCCAGTAATAGAAGGACCCAACGGTAGTGCCATCTCGCCATTATCCTTCCTTTCTCGAATAGCTTGGACTATGAGTATTGGCAATTTAAGATGTTGCTGCAGATCGCGCGTAAACATGAGAAGAAAACGTTCGGTTTCGGTGGTCGCGAAAGCTGGGGTCGAAGAGGATCAACGCTAAGTCTATACCACTTCCACCAGTTCGATCTCGAAAGTCAGGACCTCTCCGGCCAAAGGGTGGTTGGCATCCAGCGTCACCTTCTCATCGGTGACCTTGGCCACCTTTACTACAAACGTACGGTCGGTCTGGCGTATTTCCAACTCCTCGCCCACAACCGGAGTCACGTCGGGCGGCATGTCGCTACGACGGACGGTGAGAACCAAGTCTTTTCGACGCTGCCCGTACGCGTCGTCCGCAGTTAGTGTAAAAGTCTTTGATCCGCCCGCTGCCATGCCGACAACCGCTTCTTCAAAACATGGCAACAGCTTACCCTCACCTATCTTGAACTGCAACGGATCTCTGTCAACGGAACTGTCAAACTCCGTGCCGTCTGTGAGCGTACCTTTGTAATGAACCCTAACCGTGTCACCCTTTTTTGCGCCAGCCATGCCCTTTACGTCTCCTTTTGTCGACGACTGCTTAAATTTTTCATCGGGCTCCTGGCGCCCACAAAAAAAAGAACCGGGCAATAAGCCAGGTTCCTTTTTCTCAGCTGCGGTTCTCTGGATTTCTTACACGCACACTTCGGCGTGCCTCTCATTTCGATACACAGTAGTCCCAGGCCGCCGCGTTGTCAAGCAGTATCCCCGGTGAACGACAATTCACACGCGGCGAACGGCGTTGGCCTCGCCGGGTCGTAGACGCTGCGACATGACCTAGCGGCGGGGTCCCTTCACACATATAAACTCACTTCAAAACAGGTCGCCGCGCACAAAAGATCAAGGCCGCCCCAAACCGAGGCGGCCTTGCGAGCCCTCTCGCTCTACACACGGGAACGCTTTGACTGCATCTTCAACTCACGTTGCTTGCGATGGTTTCGCTTGGCGAAATACGCAATACCCACTACAACGCCGAGGATCAGCAGGATCATGTTGAACGACATGTGGTCCCCTCCTTTCTAGAATTGATCTCGATTGCGGCGAAGCTATCACCCACCCTTGGACATCGTCAACAAGGCCCGATAAAGCGCCAACATTCCAGGGGCTAGGATAACAACCAACAATTCGGGGAAGATGCAAAAGACCAGTGGAAACACCAGCTTTACGGGCGCCTTGCGTGCTCTCTCTTCTGCGCGCTGGCGACGCCTTGTGCGCAACGAGTTCGCGTGTATACGCAAAGCCTGCGCAATACTGGTACCGAACCTATCGCTTTGAATCATGACTGCAACCAGCGCACGAACGTCATCGACACCGGTGCGTAGGCCAAGATTGCGCAGTGCTTGGGGACGAGCAACACCGGCTCTTATTTCATTGTTCACCGTCTTGAGTTCTTCGCTCAAGACCTTGGCGTGAAGCGAACTCTCATTTGCCACTTTGAGCAGTGCCGCGTTGAGACCCTGTCCCGCTTCGACGCAGATAACCAGAAGATCCAGCGCGTCCGGGAGCGTCAGAGTTATTTCCTGTTGTCTTTTGTTTTGCTTTACGCGAAGTATCATGGTTGGCAGATAGAAGCCAACCGCCACGGCCAAGAGGGTCCAAATAAACACTTTTTGTGGTTGCGCGTGCACAGCCAGTAGCGTCAGAACCGCCAGAAGGCCCAGTGTCACAATCGAGAGAACCCGCGCTCCGGCGAAGACCTTGCGTGCATCCACGTGCCGGTAACCCGCCTGCGCAAGATCCCATAGCAGGGTCTCGGAATAAATGTGTCCCGGCAGTAGCCACGCGAGAAACGTCATGGGTCGCAGCCAAATAGGCAGCGCCGCATCTACCAAACCCGTGGGAAGGGTAGTGGGTTCGTCGGTTTCGATGATACGATGCAGTCGATTGGCAACTCGCCGATTGCGCATCTGGAGCTGATAGACCCCGGCCGTACCGATAAGAAGCGTCAACGCAGTTAGAATGGGAACAAGATATAGAATCATAGCTTACACCTTGATGTTTACGATTCGCCGCATGACAAGAAATCCAGTTATCTGCAGCAGGATCGCCATTACAATGAGGTAGCGCCCGACCGGATCAGCCATTAGACCACTCAGATAATCGGGAGCGACAAAACCAATGATGACGGCCATCACTATGGGTAGA
>JAOTUR010000377.1 GCA_029863805.1 Candidatus Krumholzibacteriia bacterium
ACGCGCTTGGCGGCAAGGATGAAATCCGACTGCGACTTATGCGGTGCCAGTGCCGCAACATTGCCAATTACTGGGGTTGTGTCGGTAAAGCCAAACTCCCCTAAAAGATAACGACTATCCCTCACTTCGGCAAATTTATTCAGGTTGATTCCACTTTGCACTATTTGAATTCTATCTTCAGCCACACCTGACTCCAACAATGCATCGCGCACGCCGTTCGATATGGCAATGTAAAAATCTGCGCCGTGCTTGTACTTGAGCGCACTGAGCCGGTTTTTGGCAACTCGAAAGTCCACACGACGACTAACTACCAGAAGTGGTCTTGTTTTCATCGAACCGCTGCGACCAAATCGACTGGCGCGATCCGCAAGAAATGCCACTCCGTGTGCGTGCGATGAGTGACAGTGTACAATGTCACAACGATTCTCGCGCAGGTACCCCCTGAGTGTCCATGCGGCTGCAAGATCCATGTCACCCGAGATCGACAGTTCCAGGCAGGGCACTCCAAGAGCGGCAGCCCTCCTCGTAATCGCGGCGTCAGCGGACGCTGCGAGAGTGACGTCAAAGCCCGTTTCGATGAGGCCTTTCATGAGAAGTTCGATCTGCCCTTCACCACCTCTCCAGCTGGTCTCGGAATCGACCATCAGAATCTTTGCATCTGCAGTCTTGGTCATTACTCGTTACTCCGTATAACTCTGCGTCGTAACCACGCTCACAACTTTACACACAAGCATTTATACCCCTCAACTCATCTGTTATGCCTTGCCAAAACCGCTTTTCAGCCTCGTTTGTGGTGACAAAACCTGATCGCAGTGGGCAATGAACATACGTCCAATGGCAACGGCCGAGTAATTTTCATGCACTAAGCATGCCGCTTGCCTTCCTATAGTCGTCAGATGTTGGGGACGTTCGTAGAAAAACCTGATCTTGCGCGCCAGCGCCTCTGCATCCGCCTGTGGAACCAACGATATATTCTCGTCGTTGGTAAAAAACTCCCGAATGGCAGCAGAGTCTGAGGTGATAACCGTCTTACCGACCGCCATAGACTGATAGATCTTGTTGGCCACAACTCGCTGTGTCTTCTCGGTGCGACCGAATACCCCCAGACTAACATCCGCCTCTCTGAGATACTGCGTCAAAGAGCTCATGGGCACACGGTCAAGTAATCGAACATTCTCCAATCCCTCTTTTTTTACAAATCGCTCCACCAGCTCAAAGGTCTGCCCTCGACCGATCAATACGAACTCGAGATCGCCTATGTTTCTGAGCAACTTGGCTGCCATGACAATGACATCCACACCATGTAATGGCAGGTAGTTGCCAAAGAAAAGAACACGAAAGGGCCGCCTCCTGTGCTCTTCCTCTGTGCGCCTGCCGTTTAGCAAGAACACTTCTTCGTCAAAGCCAACTGGCAGAACGCGGAGTTTATCCGCAGCTACACGATACTCTTTTATATAATAATCGGCGTGCGCCTGTGTATCGGCAAGAACCAGGTCAGACAAGGTTAGAGACAGACGGTCGAGATTGCGGTTGTGCCACGCTTGCAGGGAACCCTCGCTCGCATCCTGTCGGTCCTTGATCTTCGTGTCGAAGCGCGAGACAAGAGGATCGAAAACGATGTGCTTACCGGTAAGCTTACCCAGCAGGTAGGCCAGCGGCACGTCCTTGTGCCTGAACTCGGGTACAAAGATGACCTTGAAATCCCTCTTCATCCTGAGGTATCTAATTGCCAGAATCGCATAACGCTTGACTAGGCGGCTCTTGGGGGAGACATGACACAGACACACATCGACGCCGAGTTTCCCCAGCCCCTTGCGTAACAGATCGCTTCGGGGGTAACCCCTGTCAAAACCCCCAAAGAAACAGATCTTGCTTAACTTGCGTCTCGGCATATCTTCCTCTCCCACGCTTTTGCATACTTGAGAAACACGCTGTAAGCAGACATCAGACAGAGAATGAAACCTTTGGACCCGTCGAGAAATCCTCGCTGTAAGACGTACATTCTGAGAAACCGAAAGGGCGGATTGAATAGCATTCTCAATAAAGGAATTCGACCCCCGCGATCGAGGTAATCCCGGGCACCACGGCTGCTATACTCGTTTATCTTGTCAAAGTGCTGTTCCAGAACCCGGTAGGGATAGTGCTGCAATTTGTTCTTGAGGATGCCGGCTGTGCCCCGCAGCGCGACCTCTTCATGCACAGCCTTCTCTTCGTACCGCCCCCGGGACCGTTTGAAGAGTCGCAAGACTTTGTCGCGCTGCCATCCACAGCGGCGAATGGGGCTCCCCAGATAGTGGCTTTCTCGAAACATCCAGTAACCGTCTCTTGCATCGTTGTCGTTCAAGCCCCGTATTTCATTGGTGAGACCACTGGAAAGCGATTCGTCGGCGTCCAGAATCAAGACCCAGTCATTTCGCACACAATCCAATGCCCAGTTCTTCTGTTGGGCCGCCGAATGGTACGGGCGGACATACGCCGCCGCCGCGTAGGATCTTATGATGTCCAACGTTCTGTCAGTGCTGAACGAATCGACAACAATAATCTCACCGAAGCCATCCAGCTTATCGAGACATCTTGCGATATTAGCCTCTTCGTCACAGGTCGTGACGATCACGGAGACATCACAAAGGTTCACGAACGCGGACACCTCCATCGATTGAGTGCAGGGTAAGAATTATATCTTCAGGCGTCAGGCGCCACATGCAGGGCGTCCCAAAAGGGCAGCTCAGCAATCGACAAGGTGAACAGGACAGGCCGGCCCAAAGGTATCGATCACGCGCTCCTCCCATATGCCATTCGTCGGGACTCGTGGGACCGAACAAGGTGACGGTTGGCACACCGACAGCGACTGCGAGATGCTTCAA
>JAOTUR010000378.1 GCA_029863805.1 Candidatus Krumholzibacteriia bacterium
CCACAACCAGTCCCATGGCTATTCCCGCGACGGGGCGCCTGATGGGCACACCAGCATCCATTAGAGCAAGACTGCCCCCGCATACCGTAGCCATTGAACTCGATCCGTTGGACTCGAGAATGTCGGATACGATGCGAATAGTGTAAGGGAAATCCTCTTCCGATGGGATCACGGCCTTGAGTGCTCGCTCCGCCAGAGCGCCGTGACCAATCTCCCGACGTCCTGGACCGCGAAACATGCCAACCTCCCCGACGCTAAACGGCGGAAAGTTATAATGGAGCATATAACGTTTCCAATTCTCTCCCTCAATCGTGTCCAACATCTGCTCGTCTCGTGTTGTGCCCAGCGTCACCGCTACCAGGCTTTGCGTTTCACCACGCGTAAACAACGCCGATGCATGCGCTCGTGGCAAGATGCCAACCTCACAGGCAATATCCCTGATTTCAGAATTCTTACGACCGTCCACGCGCACGCCACGAGCAAGAATCATTGCCCTCATCTCGCGTTTCTCGATGTCACTCAGCTTAGCCACGACATACGACTCGCTGTCGGGATGCGATTCGACAAAGTTCTCCACAGCCTCTGCGCGGATCTCTTCCAACACGGTGGCGCGTTCCTGTTTTCTTACAGTTCCCAGAGCCTCTATGATTCGCGAACAGTATTTGTCCTCGATCGCCCTGTCAATCTCCTCATTTATCTCGACTTCCGGCCCTGGTCGTTTTTCCTTTGTTCCTATGGTCTGCACGAGCTCACGTTGCAAATTGTTCAAGCGCTTGATTTCCTCATGGGCAACCGAGACCGCACGCAAAATCTCGCTTTCGGGCAGCTCGTTCGCACCACCCTCAACCATCAGCACCGCGTCGTCAGAACCAGCGACGACGACGTCCATCTCGCTTTTTTCCATCTGACTGACCTGCGGGTTTATCACAAAATCGCCATCGATCTTGCCAACTCGAACACCAGAAATGAGCTCGGCGACGGGAATGTTGGATATGGCAAGTGCCGCGGACGCACCCGTCATTCCCAACACATCGGGCTGATTCTCACCGTCGTAGCTCAGAACCTGCGCCACAATCTGCGTTTCGAAGCGGAAGTTCTTGTCGAAAAGCGGACGAATTGGTCGATCGATCAGCCGAGCGATAAGTGTTTCCTTCTCGCCAGGGCGACCTTCTCGTTTGAAGAAACCACCGGGAATCCTGCCGGCGGCATATAGCTTCTCGCGATACTCGACAAAAAGAGGCAAAAAGTCGCGGTCCGTCGGTTTACGGCTACAAACCACCGTAACCAGAACCACTGTATCACCCATGCGTAACAGAACGGACCCATCAGCTTGCTTGGCCAAACGACCGGATTCCAGCGTGAGCTGTACTCCACTAATAGAATAACTAACGGTTTTCATTCAAACCTGCCGGATAGAGTTATAAAAAGGAAGCGAGGAACGAGACCACTTACTTGCGAAGGTTAAGCTCCTTGATAAGAGCACGATAGTGTTCGACTTTCTTGTTCTTCAAATAGTCCAGAAGTTTACGCCTGCGCCCAACAAGCTTCAAAAGTCCCCTTCTGGACGCATGGTCCGTTTTGTGAACTTGAAAATGGTCAGTAAGCTGGCGAATACGCTCGGTAAGCAGTGCTATCTGAACCTCGGCAGAGCCAGAATCCTGGTCATGCACTTTGTATTTTTGGATAATATCCTTCTTCTGGTCTGCGGACAGTGCCACCGTCTGATCACCTCCTTCATAAAAGACGACACGATGGCAGCAGCTTGAACGTAGACGTGGGGAAAAGTCCAAGCCGCTTCAAATTCGTCATCAAGCTATCACACGACCGAATGGTTGTAAAGCAATAATTGTGCACATCGCATGTCTCACTGGTACCGCCGGGCAGCTTTAAGGGGCTTTCCCAAGGCACTCCAGGGCCCGCATCTTGTCAACCTCGAGCTGGCTTGCAAGCGCCTCAGCGGAAGCGAAACGCCTTTCGTCCCTGAGACGTGCCATGCAGAAAACCCGGAGCCTTTCACCGTAAATGTCCTCGTCAAAATCGAACAGATGTACTTCGATCTCTCTGGCGTCGTGGGCGAGGGATTTCATGGTTGGGGCACGCCCGACATTCATCATCCCACCCATCGTCTCATCCTTATATTCGACTCTGACCGCGTAGACGCCTAGAGGCGGCCATAGCTTGTACGGATCGTCAATGGACAGATTGGCCGTTGCAAAACCCAGGCCGCAACCCTTGCCGTGTCCCCTGACCACGGTGCCCGATATCAGATAGGGATGGCCCAGGAGTCTGTTCGCCCGCGATAGATCTCCTTCCATCAGCGCGTTTCTGATTTTAGTGCTGGAAATAGCCTCATCATTGTTGCGCACAGCAGGCACGACCTTACATGACACCCCGATACGCGAGCACTCCTCCTGCACTCTTTCGGGGCTACCCTCCCGGTTACGGCCGAAATAGCAATCGTAGCCCAATATAAGCAGCTTCATATTGAAGGATCTGAAGAGGTATTTTTGAAGAAACCGACGGTAGTCAACATTTGCGAGCTCGTCATCAAAGCGGAGGACAACAACACCATCGATGTCAAACCGACCAAGAAGGTGTATCCGCTCATCGAGGGTTGTTAGCATCGGTGGCGTCATCTTAGAGTGTGTTACAGACAAGGGGTGCGGGTCGAAGGTTACCAGGTAGCAGCTATCCACCGCTCCTGACTGCCTGCTTCTGACGACTTCGGTTACGATGCGCTCGTGGCCTATGTGAACCCCATCGAACACACCAAGCGTCACCGCGGATTTAAGTGGGGGCCATGACTTTGCCTCAGCTATTGAATGTGCGATCTTCACCTGACCGTACTCCCTCTATCAACAA
>JAOTUR010000086.1 GCA_029863805.1 Candidatus Krumholzibacteriia bacterium
CTGCTCTCACCCGACGGTGAGCGTGTTCTGCAGGCTGTGCGCAGCGCAAGCCCGTACCTCGCTTATCTCCACCATGCGCGATTGGCGTGCGAGCTTGGCTATGCCGCGCTCAAGACCGGTGTGTCCGAGGGCGCCGACGGCGAGACGCTCCACGGCATCTATCAACGTACGACGCGGTACTTCGCGATTAATGCGCCGGGCTTTGTCGCCCTGCGCCAGCGGCTTGATTCCATGAGCGATCTCCCCACAGAACGATAAGAGAGTCCGTTGCTGGCCCTTGGCGAAGGGAACTGCCATGAGATCACAGGCTGTCCGAATGGTCGCGCTGGCCACGCTGGCCGCGGTGGTGATGGGCGCGCCCGCGGCGTGGGCGCAACAACAGCTCACCGCCGATGTTGTCACAGAACCCGCTGCAGCTCGATTTGTCTACGAGGACATCGAACATTTCATACTCGCTATGAAGAAGATCGTGTCCGGGGCGGATACAAGCGCGGCACTGCAGTCCGAATATCTGGCGAAAGCGACCCCCGGACTAAAGATGTTCATCGAGAAGTACGACCTGACCGTCGAGCGCCTCACGCGGGCGTTGGGGTCGCATCCAGAGAAGTACCAGTCGTTCGCAGCCAGCCTCGACGCGCTGCGGGAGTCAGAACCGGCGTTTCGCGAGGCGTACGCCGGCCTGAAGCGGGAAATACCGGATGCGGTTTTTCCTCCCACGTATTTTCTCGTGGCGGGTCATCGGGGGATTGGGTCGGGGTCGGTGGTAGGTCCGTTGATTTCAATCGAGAAGAAGACGGTCGAGACCATTCGGGGTGACCTGCCGTCGACGCTGGTGCACGAGATGGTGCATATGGAGCAGCTTGCCGTACTGGGTGAGGACTACTTTGCCATTTTCAGCGGCGAAGGAAAGACTCTATTGGCGCTATCGGTGCGCGAGGGTGTGGCGACCTACTTCGCATGGCGTGTGACTGGCGGCAGCGAGCACAAGAACGCGGCGCGCGATTTCCTCATCGCCCACGAGAAAGAGCTCTGGGCCCGGTTCCGCCAGGAGATGCTGGGTTCGAAGACGGGCGAGTGGTTGTGGAGTACTCCCAGCGATCCGGAGCAGCCGCGGGATGTTGGATACGCCATTGGCGCTCGTATCGCAGAGGCTTACTACGAAAACGCGAAAGACAAGCGTCGGGCAGTGCGTGAGATCCTCGGGGTTACGGACTATGAAGCGTTCGTTGCGAAGAGTGGCTACGAGGAGTCTATTGAGTAAGTCGAGGCCGAACAATGATAGGATGAATCCATGGCCGCGCTGCAAACGCGTCTTCCGCGCATTTTCTGCCACTTGCTACACGTCTGATACACGGGTGGCACGAGATCGGCGGTGGACACTACGTGCCGTCCAAATCCCGACGGTTGCAACATTGAATGCCGGGAGGTACCCGATGAGAAAACTCCTAACATTGCTGGCCGTGTTCTCTGTCGTATTCACGATCGATAGGGGTCAAGTAAGTGTTGCCTCTCCGACCAACGCGGAATTTGAGGCGGTCGTCGACGGCGTCGACACGGTAAGCACTATAAACAGCTTACAAAAGACTGGTGACTTGTATACCATGAATTATTACGGTGATTACTCGGACATCCTGGATGACATTAACCAATCCATGAACGACAGGACCCGCGCCAGTTCCGAAAACCCGGCTTGGATGCCGTCTTTCTGCACCTTGTTCTCGGCCCTTTCGGGCCCGGACAGTGCGTATCTAGGCAGGAACTTCGACAATCCACATTGTTTAGTTTTGTTGACCAACTATGATCCTCCTGTGGGATATGCGTCTCTTGCTTTCACACGCATGAATGATCTCGGATACGGGCTCTCCACGAATTTTGACAACCTGACATTTGAAGAAAAGCTGAATCTACTGCGAGCGGTCTATTTCGTGCCGGATGGCATTAACGAATGCGGTCTCGCGGCTGGGCTCGCTTATGTGAGTCCGATCCGTTATACGCCTGATGGAAACAAGGAAACCATTTTTGTCACCCATCTAATTCGAAGAATCCTTGATGGAGCCAAGAACATTGATGAAGCGGCCACAATAGCGAACAATTACAACGTGTTCGATAACCGGGTCGGGACGATATCCCATCATCTACTAGTAGCTGACGCGTTGGGCAGATCTGCGGTCTTGGAGTTCAATCAGGGCGCATTTCAAGTCATAGAGGACAGCACGGCGTGGCAGGTGCTCACCAATGTCCCCGTCTATAATAGGTCGGTGGCGGATCTTAAAGCACTCTGCTGGAGATACCGCGCGGCCTACGATGCCCTGGAGGCCGTGGCGGGTGACATCGATCGGGGGGAAGCCATGGGGATATTACAGAGCGCATCTCAAAGTGTTCCCCAGGGTGGTACGATTTGGTCGGCCGTCTACGATCTGAAGGACCGAGGCGTTTACGTATGCTTGAACGGAGTGTATTCCAACCCACAATACCTGGTCCTGCAGTACGTCGAAGACCCGCAGCCCACGACGTTTACTCTACCTCAGAATTTTCCTAATCCTTTCAATCCAACGACAACAATTTCGTTCACTTTAGCTGAGAGAACGCATGCTATATTATCAATCTACGACATCGAAGGCAAGTTAGTCAAAACGCTCATCAACGACACACTCGAAGAAGGCTTCAAACAAATTACCTGGGATGGCACAAACTCTCACGGACGCCGTGTTAGCTCCGGCGTCTTTTTCTGTCGCCTGAAAGCAGGTGGCACGGTGTTGACGAGAAAGATGGTGTTGTTGCGTTAAGAAGATCAGCTGCATCCCACGCCGGGTGCCGGCCTAGCCTCAAAGGAGGTCCTTGAATGTCCATCACTCTCACCGTCAACGGGATCGAGCATTCCCTCGACGTCGACGAGCGCATGCCTCTCCTCTGGGCGCTTCGCGACGTTCTCGGTCTCACCGGGACCAAGTTCGGCTGCGGAATCGCCCGCTGCGGCGCGTGTACCGTGCATGTTGACGGCGTCGCCCGCCGCTCGTGCATGATCCGCATCGGCAGCGTCACCGGCAAGAGCGTCACCACGATCGAGGGGCTGTCCGATACCGGGCAGCATCCGCTGCAGAAGGCGTGGCTCGACCACAACGCTCCGCAGTGTGGCTACTGTCAGGCAGGCCAGATCATGAGCGCCGCGGCGCTGCTCGCCGACAACACCAACCCGAGCGACGCCGACATCGACAGTACCCTACGGAACAGCATCTGTCGCTGCGGCACCTACCTGCGGATTCGTGCGGCGATCAAGGCCGCGGCCAACGAGATGAGGAGAGGGCGATGAGTCGGACCACTCGAATCACGAGCCCCGCAATCCACAAGGTCACTCGACGCAGGTTTCTGCAGACCGTGGTCGGCGCGGGTGCCGCCAGCCTTGTGCTCGGATTCCGGCCCGAGGTGCTCGGTGCGCTCTCGACGGACGACGAGCCGAACCACGTCTTTTCCCCGAGCGTCTACATCGAGATCCCCGAGATCGGTAACGTGCGTCTGATCGCCCACCGCCAGGAGATG
This sequence comes from Candidatus Krumholzibacteriia bacterium, assembly GCA_029863805.1. Classification (GTDB taxonomy): domain Bacteria; phylum Krumholzibacteriota; class Krumholzibacteriia; order WVZY01; family WVZY01; genus JAOTUR01. The sequence continues at coordinate 3,538 of JAOTUR010000086.1, forward strand.
GGACAGGGCGTTCGCACGGCGCTCCCGATGCTGCTCGCCGAGGAACTGGAAGTCCGGCTCGAGGACGTCGTGATCGTGCAGGCTGTCGGTGACCGGCGCTACGGTAACCAGACCACCGACGGCAGCGCCTCCGTGAGACTCAACTGGGACAACCTGCGCAAGGCGGGCGCCACCGCGCGCGAAATGTTGGCTCGAGCGGCCGCCCAGCGTTGGGGAGTCGAAGAATCGTCTCTGCGCATCGAGGCGGGCGTGGTCTACGACACCGGCTCCAACCGCAAGGCGAGTTACGGAGAGCTCGCGAGCGACGCTTCCAAGCTTGATGTGCCCCGGGAGCCGAAGCTCAAACCGCCGTCCGAGTGGACAATCCTCGGCAAGGACCAGAAGCTGGTCGACGCGCCTGACATCGTCACCGGCAAGGCCACATACGGTGCTGACATCGAGATGCCGGGCCTGCTCAACGCGAGCCTGGAGCGCCCGCCGACCGTCGCCGGCAAGCTGGTGTCGTTCGACGCCTCAAGAGCGAAGGAGGTGCCCGGCGTCCGGCACGTGTTCGCCATCGATCCGCAACCGACTGCAATGCGTACGCTCGGCGGTGTCGCGGTGGTCGCCGACAACACCTGGGCGGCGTTGGAGGGACGCGCGAAGCTCGAGATAGAGTGGGACAGGGGAGGGGCGAGCGAGGACAGCGACGCAACGCGGGAGGTTCTGCAGAAGCTGGTCGATGGCAGCGGCAAGGCGATTCGTAGCGAGGGCGACTTCGCGGCCGCCAAGGCCACTGCCGCGAAGGTCCACGAAGCGCACTTTCACGGTCCGTACCTGGTGCACGCCCCGATGGAGCCACCCGTAGCCACGGTTCTGGTCAGGGACGGCAAGGCGGAGGTTTGGGCGCCGACCCAGGACCCACTGACCGCCCGTTTGCTGGTGGCCCGGACCCTCGGGATGAAGCCTGACGACGTCACCGTGAACGTCACGCTTCTCGGCGGCGCCTTTGGACGCAAGGCGAAGCCTGACTTCATCCTCGAGGCGGCGAAGATCGCGCAGAAGCTCGAAGGCACGCCGGTCAAGCTCCAGTGGACACGCGAGGACGAGGTGCGGTACGGCTATTACCGCGCGCAGTACTGCCAGAAAGTCGAGGCGTGCCTCGACGAGACCGGTACGCTCACCGGCTGGCGCCACCACACCGCGTTCCCGACCATCGCCTCCACCTTCACGCCGGGTGCCGTTGCCCCCGCGCCGTTCGAGCTCGGCCAAGGCTTCACGAACATGCCGTATCGCATTCCGAACGTGGCCCTGGAGGCGAGCGGCTTCGCCTCCGATCTGCGGATTGGCTGGCTGCGCTCGGTGTGCAACACATTCCACGCGCACGCCGTAAACTGCACCCTCGACGAGCTCGCAGAGCTCGCCGACAAGGACCCGGTCGCGTACCGACTCGAGCTTCTCGGGGAGCCGCGCAAGGTCGAGTTCTCCGAGCGAGACAGGCCGCACGGTCTCGACACGGGGCGCCTCACCCGTGTGATCGAGGCGGCGGCGGTGCTGTCAGAGTGGGGCAAGAAGTTGTTGAACGGCGTGGGTCACGGATTCGCGTCGCACTTCAGCTTCCTCACGTACGTCGCGATGGCCGTGCAGGCCTCGGTCGAGAACGGCAAAGTCAAGGTACACCGGGTCGACTGCGCGCTCGACTGCGGTGCGATCGTCAACCCGGACACCGTGCGCGCCCAGATCGAGGGCGCGGTCGTGTTCGGGCTGAGTTTTGCGCTCTACGGCGAGTTGACAGTGAAGGACGGCGTGGTGCGCCAGGGTAACTTCGACGACTACCCGGTGCTGCAGATCGAGGAGATGCCGGACGTGCGGGTGGAGCTGATTCGCTCCAACCTGCCGCCTTCGGGCGTAGGAGAGCCGGGGGTGCCGCCGGTTGCTCCCGCCCTGACGGCAGCGCTCTGTCGCGCTACCGGCAAACGCTATCGCGATTTACCGCTGGCGAAGCAAGTCGGTTGATCGAGACGCCGGGCCGGTCGGACGACACCCCACTCCGAACCGCATATCGGTGAGAGCGTTGCAGCCCGCTTTCAAACATGTCCGACATATTTGACCGAATTACGGTTCCTCGGTAGCTCAATGGTAGAGCATGCGGTTATCAGCGACGGGAGCGCGGAATGACCGTCATCGCACCATTTTGTTAAGGGTTAGGTAGTTTCTTCTGCGCGTCGGCAAATGACTCGCCAAGAGTGTCCGGCGCATGTTCCAATGAGCCGGTCCGAGGTGGTCGTTCACGAATCAACAAGTTTGAAAAAAGGAGAACGAGTGGCCGCAAGCAAAAAAGATCCGACCGAACCGATTCGCCTGCGGGCGAGCCGTTACCCCGACGTCGACAAGGGAACCGCGTGCACGCAGAGCGCCTTCAAGACCAACAAGAAGGCATTTCTGTACATCGGAATGCAGGGCGGTCGATACAAGGCGATGTTCAAGCTGGAGAAATCCAAATCGGAAGCCGCCAACCTGGCGGTGAAACAGCCGGACCGCTTCGACGTCGGATCCACGGTGTGGGTCACGGCCAGATTCACGGCTGAGGAACCCATGCCGAAGAAACTCTGGGAGAAATGGCTCGACGAAAGCTACGAGCTGAGCCGCTCACCGGCCAAACCCAAGAAGCCCTCGGCCAGGAAGGTTCCGGCGAAAAAGACGACCAAGACCAAGAAGAAGGCAACAACCAAGAAGAAGGCCGGCACGTGAACGGGACAATGCTGTGGGTGAGCGATCCCGCCTGGGAAACCCGCTCGCTCTCGCTCGGGGGTCATTCCTACTTCAGAATCGGAACCTGCTGTGGCCTCCTGATGTAGAACCGCTCGGAAACCTAAGGTAGTCGTCACCAGTCGAAAGGGAAGGAATGGAGAAAAAGAGGTCTGGAAATGGGTAACCGAGTCTCAGCGGTCATAGCCGTCCTGTTTATTCTCGGCGCGATCGGCTCTACGCACGCACAGCACTCCGAGCCCACCCAATTGCCCGAAGAGAGCAACCGCTGAACCAACAACTCAATACGGCTCGGGGATTCTCCGACCCGCGCCCATCGGCGCCAAAATCGTTTGGTGGATGCATCATGGCCTAATTTGTTAACTGCATAAGTCCTTTGTTTTCAAACCGGATGGATTATACCGGAGGCACAGCCGTTTGGGTCACAAAACACTCAAATATTTCCACTTGATATATATCCGCAACGGATATATTATCGGAGTATGGTAAACAAAAAGGCCAAGCCCCTCACACCGGCGGTGCTTCATATCCTCCTCGCACTCTCAACAAGAGAGCGGCATGGCTATGGAATCATGAAGCAGGTGGATGCCGATTCGCAGGGAAAAGTGAACATGGGACCGGGTACGCTCTATGGTTCACTGGGCCGCATGATCGATGCGGGGTTGATACGCGAGAGCGACAAGAAAGTAGACCCCAGTATCGACGATGAACGGCGAGTGTACTACAAAATCACCGGGCTCGGCCGGAAAGCACTCGCGGCAGAATTGGAGCGATACCACGAGGTCGTGGCGGTTGCCAAGGACAAAACCCTTTCCCCCAAGAATGCTTATGGCATATGAGAACGCTATTGCGCGATACAGGAGGCTATACGCAAGACTGCTTCGATTGTACCCGAAGCCGTTCCGCGAGCGCTTCAGTGAGGGAATGGCACAGACTTTCAACGACCTATGCCAAGAACGTAAAGCCGGAGATGGACTGTTTGCTTTCGCGCTTTGGACGTTCATTGAAACCTCCGCAGAAATTACTCGAGAGAGGATAACGTTTGTCATTATGCAGAAGAAGAACATTATTCGTATTGCGCTCGCGACAGGGTTCATATTGCTACTGCCCTTATTGGCGATGCAGTTCACCGATGAAGTGGTCTGGGACCTGACCGATTTCGCTGTCGCCGGCGCACTCCTGTTCGGCGCTGGTCTTACGTATGAGCTGGTAGCGAGGAAGGCGGGCAATATCGCGCACCGAGTGGCCATCGGCCTTGCGGTCGCGACAGCACTCATCCTCGTCTGGATGAATCTTGCCGTTGGACTCATCGGGTCTGAGGAAAACCCCGCCAACTTGATGTATATCGGGGTGCTCGCCGTCGGAATCATCGGTGCCATCATCGCGCGCTTCCGGCCACATGGAATGGCACGCGCGTTGTTCGCGACGGCGCTCGCTCAAGCGTTGGTCCCCGTGATTGCGCTGATTATCTGGAAGCCTCAGGTTGCATCCGTGGTACCACTCTCGGGTATGTTGGGTGTGAATGCGTTCTTCGTCATGCTGTTTGTCGGATCGGCGTTGTTGTTTCGACGCGCAAGCGCCCATCCTACTAACTCATGATGCGCCGACCATTCACCACTGATCGCATCTATACATTCAACCATTCACTCAATAATAAGGAGCAGCTATGACCGATCGAAACGCAGACCGTGCAAGCGGGTGTCCGATGTCGGGTGCCAAGACGACCATCGGAGCCAGGTCGAACCAGGCCTGGTGGCCGAACCAATTGAACCTGAAGATTCTCCACCAGAACCCTCCGATGATGAATCCCATGGGCGAGGCGTTCAACTACGCCGAGGAGTTCAAAACGCTCGACCTCGACGCCCTGAAGAAGGACATCGAGAAGGTCATGACCACGTCGCAGGACTGGTGGCCGGCCGACTACGGCCACTATGGGCCGCTCTTCATTCGGATGGCTTGGCACAGCGCAGGCACGTACCGCATTAGCGATGGCCGCGGCGGGGCATCCTCGGGCACACAACGCTTTGCTCCTCTCAACAGTTGGCCCGACAACGCGAATCTCGACAAGGCGCGCCGGCTGCTCTGGCCGATCAAGCAGAAGTACGGCCGCAAAATTTCGTGGGCCGACCTGATGATCCTCGCCGGTAACTGCGCCCTTGAGTCGATGGGGTTCGAGACGTTCGGTTTCGGCGGCGGACGCGAAGACGTTTGGGAGCCCGAAGAGGACATTTACTGGGGGCCTGAGACCGAGTGGCTCGGAGACGAGCGTTACAGCGGCGACAGGGAACTCGAGAACCCTCTTGGCGCCGTTCAGATGGGACTGATCTATGTGAATCCGGAAGGACCGAACGGTAATCCGGATCCGGTCGCTTCGGGCAAGGACATTCGCGAGACGTTCGCCCGCATGGCGATGAACGACGAGGAGACGGTCGCGCTCGTTGCTGGCGGACACACCTTCGGCAAGTGCCATGGCGCCGGCGATGCGGCGCTCGTCGGCGCTGAACCCGAGGGAGCCAGTATGGAGGAGCAGGGCCTCGGCTGGAAGAACACCTTCGGCAGCGGCAAAGCAGGCGATACGATCACCAGCGGGCTGGAGGGCGCTTGGACCACCAACCCGACCAAGTGGGACAACAACTACCTCGAGAACCTGTTCGGTTACGAGTGGGAGCTGGTGAAGAGTCCGGCCGGTGCGCACCAGTGGACGCCCACGGCCGCATCTGCAGCGAACCAGGCGCCGGATGCGCACGATCCGTCCAAGACGCAAGCCCTGATGATGACCACGGCGGACATGGCGTTGAAGATGGACCCGATCTACGCGCCGATTGCGAAGCGTTTTCACGAGAACCCGGACGAGTTCGCCGACGCCTTCGCCAAGGCTTGGTACAAGCTGACGCACCGTGACATGGGTCCCATCTCGCGGTACCTCGGCCCTGCAGTTCCCGACGAGCAGCTCTTGTGGCAAGACCCCGTACCCACAGTCGATCATGAACTGATTGATGCGCAGGACATCGCCGCGTTGAAAGGGAAGATACTAGAATCCGGACTGTCCATCTCCCAGCTGGTCTCGACGGCCTGGGCGTCGGCATCGACGTTCCGCGACAGTGACAAGCGCGGCGGCGCGAATGGGGCGCGCATTCGGCTCGCACCGCAGAAGGATTGGGAAGTTAATCAGCCTGCGCACCTGGGCGCAGCGGTGAAGGTCTTGGAAGAGGTCCAAAAAGACTTCAACGGCTCGCAGTCCGGTGGTAAGAAAGTCTCGCTCGCCGACGTGATCGTCCTGGGCGGGTGTGCAGCCGTCGAGCAGTCTGCGAAGAATGCCGGGCACAACGTGGAGGTGCCCTTCTCTCCGGGGCGCACGGACGCGTCGCCGGAGTACACCGACGCGGGCTCATTTGCCGTGCTCGAACCGACCGCAGACGGGTTCCGTAACTACCTCGGAGCTGGACACCGGAGGTCGCCGGAAGAGCTGCTCGTGGATCGGGCGCAGCTACTCACGCTGACCGCTCCTGAGATGACGGTCCTCGTCGGCGGCATGCGTGTTCTGAATGCGAACTTCGAGCAGTCCGAACTCGGTGTCTTCACCGACCGGCCCGAGACGTTGACCAATGATTTCTTTACGAACCTGCTCGACATGAACACGAAGTGGGAGGCCTCCTCCAAATCCGAGGGCGTGTTTGAGGGTCGCGATCACGAGACGGGCAAGGTCAAGTGGACCGGCACCGCAGTTGACCTCGTCTTCGGTTCGAACTCGCAGCTCCGAGCCATCGCGGAAGCCTATGCATGTGACGACGCGCAGCAGGCGTTTGTGCGTGATTTCGTGGCTGCGTGGCACAAGGTGATGAATCTTGATCGGTTCGACCTTGCCTGATCCCTCAGCGGATGGGTCTGAAGACTGGGCGTTAGATCACAAATAGGAGGTCGTCATGTCCGACCCGCAGCCACACGGTTGGACATGCGCGGCGACCGTTGGATCCGGTCCGAAGACGGTGAGTGGACGCGAGCCTCGGAGTGAGTGTCGAAAAGGTCCGCTGTCGAGGGCGACAGCGGATCACGACACTTGCCAGAGTCCTTGCTCGATCCCACCCTGGAAGTAAATCGCAACCTTTCCGTGGCCGGGAATCTCATTGGGCTCCAGGGCGATTTGCGCACCCAGTTCCTGGGCCCGCTTCACGGCTGCGTCGATATCCTTCACCCTGACGTATACGCGCACGATCGGCTTCTCTTGTTCGTGCATGGGCGCGCGAATGCCACACAGAGATCCGTCGGGTAATTCGGTGACGTACGAGCCTCCCATTTCGGGTCCCGTCTCGCGGAACTTCCAGCCGTGCAACGCCGTGTAGAAGTCGCACGCCGCTTGGGCGTCCTCTGTTACGATTTCAAGGTAGTGGACGCTGTGCTCAGGGCACGACCCCTTGGCCGGCTTGGCGTGTCCGTACATGCGACCCTCGTGTTGGAAGGCGATGCGGCCCTCGTTGCCTATGACAGGAGTCTAGGAGAAGAGTTGTGGAGACGGGACGCAGGAAGCGCTTGGACTTCATACCAGCCGCTTGTGGTTGGAGATCTCGTGGTCGTCGGGTCGCGAGATGGAGTAGTGACGGGGTTTCACTGCGCAGACGGTGAGCCTGAGTTCTCAACACAGGTCGGAGGCGTGATTCGAGGACTCGGATACGCCGATGGAGTGCTCTTCGTCGGCACGCTATCCGGGACGCTTCATGGACTTCTCATCCAATACGCGGAGAAAAAGTGACGCGAACATCGCCGAGGTTCCCTCTAGCGCACTGGGCTATTCGACAAACATCGCATCTGGATAGCCAAGAGTCATTTCTCGGGAAATGGATTAACCGGCGAGCAGCGCACCCACGAACGAACATGCGGTTCGAGTAACGTCACATCCGGGAAGCCAACCTTTAACTTGATTGTCGGCAGAAGGCCAACATGACGTCCTCTTGAAGGGGGTGAGTCTATGTATTGGCGAGCGACCATTGCGTCGTTGTTAGTTGCAGGTGTCTTCCTACTGCCCGCCCAGGGGCTAGGAGACGATTCGCCGTCGAAATCGTCGAATCTACCAACCTACAAACTCCGCGCCTCTGTCGTCGGAGCGGCGGGAGCGCCTTCGCAGACCACGGGGTTCCAGCAAAGGGGTACCTTGGCTCAGCCGACGCCGATCGGTATTCGCACGGAGTCGGGCGGCACGCTCTACGCGGGGTTCTGGAACGTGTGGATGGGGACGGCGACGGGCATAGTCGAAGAAATGCCAGTCTTCACGGACAAACTTTCTCAGAACCGCCGACCAAACACCTACGTTTTCTGCTATGATCTTCTGCGAGACTCGGAGCAGCCGTTCAACCTTCTTAGTCACACCAAAAAAAAGTAGGAGTCCGAGGGGTAACATCGGCATCCGTCTTATTACGCCATTACTGACCATCGCAACATTATCCGCGTGAAGCGGCAGCGACGAGACTGCTGGACCCGGTAACACTCAGAGCGGCGGATCCACGACGTTTCACTTCGCGCCTTCATTCGGCTAGGATCATTAGCAGATTGCACTCTATCATAGAGTCATAAGCACTGATCTTCACAAGAACAAGGACACGATATGACGAAATTAATATTTGGGGTCATTGCTACTTCGAAGAAAGAGGATGAGCGACGTGTCCCCATCCATCCGGAGCATCTGCCGCGCCTTTCCGAACACATCCGCCGCCAGCTGATATTTGAGGAGAACTATGGGGCCCCATTCGGTATGGAAGATTCGGAAATTGCTGCTCAGACCGGTGGAACTGCCGCTCGCCACGAACTGTTGGCAGATATTGGAAATGTTATCATTCCTAAGCCGGTGTTATCTGATTTACAGGAGCTTCGCGAAGGCGGAATCCTTTGGGGCTGGCCGCATTGCGTCCAACAGCGAGCGCTCACTCAAGCTGCGATCGATCGCAAGCAGACACTCATTGCCTTTGAGGATATGTTTGTTTGGGGACCTGACGGGCAAATTGGTCGTCACACCTTCTATAAGAACAACGAACTGGCTGGCTACTGCGCGGTGTTACATGCCCTACAACTGAAAGGTATCGACGGGCACTACGGAAACCAACGCAAAACGATCATTTTTAGCTTTGGTGCGGTCAGCCGTGGAGCTATATACGCCCTCAAGGCGCGTGGGTTTAGAGACATCACAATCTGCATTCTTCGTCCCGACCACGAGGTACGTGAGGAAGTGCTTGATTGTCACTATATCCGCATTCGGGAAGGTGATGAGGGCGAAGCACGTATGGTGTTGGTGGAGCACGATGGTACTGAACGACCATTGGTTGATCTATTAAAGCAATCCGATATCATTGTAAACGGAACGCTTCAAGAACCTAATCATTCCCTCTCTTCGTGA